>JBKQOO010000183.1:0-11569 GCA_052145475.1 Solirubrobacteraceae bacterium | reverse complement strand
CGAAGACCGCGAAGTCTCCTTTCGGGGCGGCGCTCGCACCCCCGGCGCCGACAGCGCTTGAGATCAGACAGGACATGGCCAGCGCGGCAACGAACACGTGGCCGCGCTTAGTGCGCAACGACATGCTTCCTCCTAATGGGTTGATTGTTGAGGGCGGGCTCCCGTGCCCTCAGGGTTAGCCGCGGCCGCGGGACCCCGCAAGATCAAACATAACGTGGCCATTTCCGTATGTCAATTCCTCCCGGCAGAAAACGGGCCGCCGGCACGGGCCCCCGGCGACGGCGCGTTGAGGTACTACTGGCCGCAACTGAGCACCTCCGCCGCTAGCGGTACCGTCCCAGCTGTAACCGTCCCACCATCTTTAGCATGAACTCCCGAGCGGGAGATCTGTGCGTCGCGGCCTGCGGCAAGAGGCATGTTTCAGCTGGTCCAGCCCTTCCCTGGCAAGAGGCGGTGACGAAGCGAGACCAGATGCGTCAGGTACGACCAATCGAGACTGAGGCGCCCGAGACCGTGACCGTCCAGGCTCGCCGGCCGGGCAAACGACTGAGAATGAGGAGCTCAGGGGTGGCGCGCGGCGCGGACAAAGCCGGCGACGTCCACGCCCCTCATTCTCAGAACGCCTTGCGTCACGGACGCATCGAGCGTGCGCGCACCCCCGCACGCGCTGAGAGTCTGAGACATCGCGGCCTCACCGGATGCCACGCTTCGCCCTTCGCCGAGAACCTACCCCATGCGTTGGAGGTCGCCCGACAGAACGTTCCGCCGTTGCCCTAGTACGAGAACCGAGCGGCCTATACGCTCGCTCGTGGAGCGTCGCGCGAAATCTCAGCGTGACGAGAACAGCACCAGGCGCGATTGAGGTAGACGCCATGCGGTGGCGGCACAGGCTCGGGCGAGCGGAATCCACGGCGAGCGCTACCTCTCCTCTCGCGCTGCCGGGAAGTCACGAGGATCCAGCCCGGAAGCTTCGAATGAGCTTGAGCGACGAGGAGCTCATCAACGAGGCGATGGCGATCAACCATTCGCAGTTCGGAGTCACCACGCGATACGGGTATGCCATTTGCCTGCGTCACTTCTCCGAGTATCTGTCCTCGCTTCACGGCGCTACGTTCTACACCGCCAGGCGCCGGCACGTCCTTCAATACCTGAAGCACCTAGAGGAACCAGCGTCTCCCGAAGCCGTCTCCGAGGCGTGTCGGTGGTGCCGCCGTCGCCAGCAGCGCGGCACCGGCGTTTCGCCTTCCCGACGGGGAGTGGCAGGCTCCGCGAGGTCCAAACACCTCTCTGCGATCAAAGCTCTCTACCGGCACTTTCTCTACGAGGAGGACCTGCCCGACATCGATCCTTCCCAGTACGTGAAGTACCCGCGTCGCGAGCGCCCGCAGCGATACACGCCGACCGAGGAGGAGGTGGCACGGCTACTCAGAACGCCGTGCCTCCCGACCCCGCGGCTCGCTGTGCGCTGGGTCTACTTTGCCCCCGCGCGACGCGCGAGCTTCGTCGAGGCGCGCTGGCGTGACCTTGACCTCACGGCGAGGACTTGGACGTTGATCGGCAAGAACGGCAAGAGGGACGAATTCGCGCTGCACCCCGTTCTCGTCACAGAGCTCCACCGTTACAAGGCTGCGCAACGGTTCCACGCAGAAGGAAATGCCCTGATAGCGGCAGCACTCGCCGATCCTGAGACGGCGTATGTACTCCTCACCGCGAACGGCACTAACATGCACGCGTCGCAGTTGAACTTGATCTTGAAGCGGCACGCGATCCAGGCCGGTGTCGGCGTCATTCAAACCGGCAGCTACTGGGTGAGCGCGGACGGCAGGAACTCACGGCTCACGGCGCATTCGCTGAGGCGAGCCTGGGCGACTCATGCGCTCGAGCATGGCGTCCCGATCGATGTTGTTCAAGCAGTATTGGCTCATGCCGAGATCCGCACCACCCAAGAGCATTACGCCCACATCAAGCCGGAGCGTGCCCGTGCGGCGTTGCTCAGCATGCCGCTACCAGGCGAGGCGGTCGCCGAGGACGCGAGCGTGACCGCGGCGGCATCGATCCAATCACAGCGCGCCGCGCCCGAGATTCAAGCTACACCTCCAAGTCTCGCGCCGAACGCGAGTCGGGATGACGTGCTCCTTTCGCCGGTCGGACCTTCCTCCCGACAGCACGAACCCCTCGAGGCTACTAGCCTGCCCGTAGAGCCCACACGCGCCGACGTGTCAAGCACCGCACAGCAGCAGGCGAGCGATGACGGTCGATCGCTCACCCACTGGCTCGTGCTGGGCTTACTGATCGAGCAGCCAAGCCACGGCTACGAGCTGAGCCGCCGCTACGACCAGCGGTTTACGCCCGTTGCCGCGGTGAGTGCCGCACGCATCTACGCGGCGCTCGATCGGCTGCGCGATCGCGGGCTGATCGAGGCGGTGGCACTCGATCCGACTAAGGTCGCGCGAAAGCAGCAGCTGATGCGTCGCCCATACAGGGCTTCCGAGGAGGGCGTGCACGCGTACCGTCGATGGGTGAGCGAACGCATGCACGGAGATCCCGAGCGAGCGCAGCTGCTGGCCAGAATCGCGTCGACCAGCAGGATGGGGCCAGACGGCATCCTCGAGGTGATCGATAGTTACGAGAGCATGTGCGTCGAGGAGCTGCGCAGAGTGCCGCCTGCCGACGCAGAACGCCGAAAAGGCTCGGACCTCAGCGACCTGACCGACGTTCTCCTAGCCGAGCAGCGGCGAACTGAGTTGCGGGCCCGTCTGGATTGGGCTGCCCGCGCCCGACAAATCGTCAAGGCGACGCTCACACGCCACAGCGCTTAGGCCCGTAGGTCATAGCACTCGGCATGGTCAACAGGATGGGGAAGATCGCGCTCCCCCTAAGGCATCGAACCCCGACGGCGTGCAGGCGGCACGAGCACCGCGGGCGAGCGAAAGGGCGCGATCGCGCGCAACATCCGAGGCGGCCGTCCAAGACGAGCAGTATGGTGCGGATGCCTGCTCGCCCCGGCAGATCCCTCGCGCACCGCACGGCTTAGTATCGAGCGCACCTGCGCTTTTCATCCTTGACAAGACCGCGTCGTGTTGGTGTAGTATTCGGCATACCAGCAACGTTTCCATCCCATTGCTGGACTGCTCCATCATCCCTCTCGGAGCGGCGCAGGATGCTGCGGCACATAGTTGCCGCAACATCCTCGCTTTTCCAGCTGACTTGGCTGCCAAGCCCGTCCGAGGACGCGTCAGCGTGCCTGCGAAAGCGCTGCCAGCTCGTCGACGAGATCTACGGTGAGGCGCACATCGAGACCCACGGGGTCGCCGCTCGGGCCGATGGGAGCGTCGGGCGGACGCACCTCAGGCGCCGGCCTTGCTGCCACGATGCGCGCAGACGGCGCGCCGATGAACGGACTCACCAGCGCCTCGACCAGCGCTGGGTAAAGGCGCCCGACCGACTCCGAGGTTTGCTCGTGCAAGGCCTCGGCGACCAGCTGCATCACGCGGGCTACCGTGCGCGTCGCGGCAAGCGCGTCCGCATCGTCTGTCGGAAACTCCTTGAACCAGTCAGCGACGATCTGGCCCAGGATTCGCGCCATCCTCACGCGCGCCTCTCGCGTCGCCTCGCAATCCGCGACGCACACCCAGGAGAGCTCGGGCTCCGCGGCGCAGAAGGCGAGAAGGTGCGCGGTCACCAAGCGGACCTTCTCGACTGGGTCGGGCTCGGCGGCGAAGCGCGGAATGATGTATTCGGCCCCCACCGCGGCCGCCTTGTCAAAGGTCGCTTGTAGCAGGTCCTCTGGCGTCGGGAAGAGCGTAGAGACCTCCTGGGACCCGAGCCCGGATCTCTCCGCGGCATAAGCGAGCGAGACGGCATCCGGTCCGCTCTCGAAACAGATCTTGGCGGCAGCAGCGACGATCCAGATCCTGCGCACCTCGGCAGCTAGCTCCGCTACGCGCCCCGCGCGGTCATCACTTCCAAAGTCGAGGCGCACCTCAGCGGCGCCGTCTCCAACGGCAGTCGACCTGTGCGACCCAGCTCGCCGCACCAGGCCACATCGCTCGACGGAAACGTCCACGGTATCCGCAACCCTAGCAGATCCCGCGACATCCGAATCGTCGGTTGGAAGAACAGCAACGCTAGTCCGGTAACGGAATATTTCGCGATCCTAACCCCGACGGGAACGCCTGTCAACTCTGCTTTAGAGTGACCTGCGGGGGAGACCCGCACGGCCGCGACTATGCTCGGCCGTGCAGAATGCAGACAAGCCACCAGCAGCAGGCCACGCGAGCCAGACGTGCCCACCGAGAACGCGCTCAACACGCGCCCGACGCAACGGGGGCCGCGGTCCTAGTGCCCACGCGCCCAGACGCCTCCCAACGCAGTCGCCTCGTCGACGCGATGATCGAGCTATGCGCCGAGCGCGGATACCTCAACTTCAGTGTCGCCGAGGTCGCGTCGACCGCCGGCGTCTCGAGCAAGACCTTCTATCAGCTGTTCAGCGACAAGGAAGACTGCCTGCTCGACGCCTACCGGCAATCGGCCCAGAGCCTGCTGTCCGACGTCCAGCCGGTAGCCGATGACGGCGACTGGTCCCGGGCCGCGCAGACCGCTCTCGAAGAGCTCCTCGCCGCGTTGCAGCGCAACCCGACCGCCGGCAGGCTGCTGCTCGTCGAGGCGCTCGCCGGCGGCGCCAGGGTACGGCACGAGCGCGAACGCGTCCTAGGTCTCTTCGAGCAGCGAGCCCGGCAGTTCCTCGACAGCAGGTCCCCAGAGGAGAACACACTCGACCTCCCGGCCACAGCACTGATCGGAGCCGTGCGCGGACTCGTCTCACGCCAGCTTCGCACGCACAACGAGGACACGCTCCCACTACTGGTGGAGGACCTGCTCGCGTGGATCCAGTCATACGCCTGCGCAAGCGCGCACCAACGCTGGAGCACCGGGCCCCGCAGCAGCCTCCCCGCCAGGGCAGCGCGGACGCGGGCGGCCGACAGGGCGATCGTGCCACCCGAGAAGCTCCCACGTGGCAGGCATCGACTACCCGCCGCCGTCATCGCGCGCAGCCACCGCGAGCGGATCATCCACGCGACCGCGAAGGCGATCAGCGAGCGCGGCTATGCGGACGCGACCGTCACCGAAATCGTGACCGCAGCGCACATCTCCCGCGAGGTGTTCTACGACCACTTCTCCAGCAAGCAAGACGCCTACCTCGCCGCCCAACAGTACGCGACACAGCAGATCCTCGAGGCATGCACGACCGCGTACTTCTCAGGCACGAGCTGGCCGGAGAGAGTCTGGAACGCGCTGTCCGCACTGATCGAGCTGCTCGTCGCCAACCCGCAGCTGGCGCAGCTACGGCTAGTCGAGTGCTATGCGGCCGGCCCAGCAGCCATCGAGCAGACCGAAGCGCTCAAGCGTGCCTCGACGATCTTCGTTCAAGAGGGATTCAGCATGCCCTCCGCGAAGGATCTCCCACCGATCGCGGCGCACGCCGTCGTCGGCTACATCTTTGAGGAGTTCTACACGCACGTCTCTTGCGGCACGCTGTCACAGCTGCCCCGCCTGCTACCTCGGATGACTTATGTCGCCACCGCACCGTTCATCGGTCCGAGCAAGTCGATCGAGGCGATCGAACAGCTCCGCGGACAATCGATCTCCGCCGCGGGGCGGAAAGCACCCACTCCCGTTCCCTTGCCACATCAGTGAGTGGCCGCGAAGCCGGCGCCAGCAAACAGAAGGCGCCCGGAAGAAGCGCGAGGCATTGAGTCCAACGGAGATCGGGCCGGTA
Source organism: Solirubrobacteraceae bacterium (assembly GCA_052145475.1). Classification (GTDB taxonomy): domain Bacteria; phylum Actinomycetota; class Thermoleophilia; order Solirubrobacterales; family Solirubrobacteraceae; genus Palsa-744. Next base: position 5,790 of record JBKQOO010000183.1, on the reverse strand, counting down.
ACGCCCACTCGCAAAGGGCCCGCTCGCGGCCCGAGCCAACGCCGGACATCGCGACTCGCAGGGGACATCGTCGTGACGCCCGCATGCCTCGCTCCATGCGGAATCAGACGGACTATCAGCTTCTTCCCTCCCTTCGTTCCTAGACCGGCGGCAGCCATCTGGGTCGCAACTAGCGCTTCGCGGCTCGCCGTACAGGTCACAGATGTCCAGTAGAGGCCAACGCGTCGAGCCGCCAGAAGAGCCATGCTTGAGGCGGTTCGCGGAAGCACATCAAGGACAAGCCGCGGACTGGCGCGGTGACGCGTCGATCGCGTTGGACGGCGCAGGTCCGATCAACACGCTCTCCTGCCTGGCCATCCCGTTCTCCGAACCAGTGAGATGCGAGATTTCGCCTTGACAAGCGCCTGCAGATTTGCAAGCGTGATTCCTGCTGGACCAGTGCCCCGAGCACGCGGTCCCGCTAGGTTGGAGGTGTCCGCGATCAGTGCTGGACGGACATCCACTGCTTCAACAATCACCACAGGGAAAGGGAGAGAAAATCATGCGTAGCATGAAGCTCCTTGGGGCGTCCGCAATGGCCGTGTTCGCCCTTTTTGCAGTTACAGTATCGTCGGCGTTCGCGACGACGGGGCCGAGGTTCTTCGTCGCTGGTTCTGCTCTGAGCGGTTCGGAAACGATCTCAGCCGAAGCGTCGGGGGCTCAGGTCCTGTCGGCGAGCAGCATCGAAATCGAATGTCCGACGGTGTCGGCGACCGGTGGCGAAATCAAAGGCACTGAACCGGGGACCGACGGCGAGACGCTGGTCTACGGCGGGTGCAAGGACAAAACGAAACCGGGCTGCGAAGCGCGGACGAAAGGCGGTGGGACCGCTGGGCAGATCGCGACGAACGCGCTGAGCTCGGAGGTCTACTACCAGGAATCGACCCCGAACGAATTCACGGACACAGTATTCACGCCGGCCAGCGGTACGACGTTCGTCGAAATCGAAATGAAAACAGTCACCGAATCATGCCCAGTCATTAGTTCGGCCACGGTCGAAGGAAGCGTGGCGGTCGAAGACGAAACGGGCGAAAGGGAAGTTCAGACGCTCACCGCTCCAAAAACGCCGATCAAAGAAGTATTCACGGCGAGCGGAGCTGGAGTGAAAGTTGGTCTGAAAGCATTTGGCTTTGTCGAAGCCAAGTACATCGGCAAAGACAAGGTGAAGCTCTCGGGGACGAAAAAAGGATCTGTCTGGGGCGTGAAAGGCTAAGAGCCTTGCCGGATCTTCTAGCTCGCTCCTGAGCTGAAGACCGGAAGACCGTCTCAACGTTCTCGCGTGGGGTCCCGGCGCTTGTCCGGGGCCCCACGTTTCTATGCGCAGAAGCGCGGGATAGCAGCGAGGACAGGCGATGCCCTAAGAGATCCCGCCTCCGCAGACCGCACGCGAGCCTCTGGGCCTTGACAAGGGACGACAGGCATGCTTAGCTACCGCCAGCGTTTCTTACGATACCGTCACCGTTTTCGGCCGGGGAGCCGGAATCGATGGCGGCGTTCGAAACGAGGAGGGCTGCCGAGCGCTCGGCGCACGGTCGCTGCGGGAGCTGGAAGACAACGGAGGAAAGGGAGACATGAGACGGTTGAGGGTTCTGGGACTGACAATGCTGGTCGCGTGCGCGGCCGGCAGCATGCTCGTGGCGACCGCATCGGCGGGCGTGCCGGAAATCGGCAAGTGCCAAGCGGTCGAAGGCGGCAGCGGTGGGAAGTACACCGACGCCGCATGCACACAGAAAGCGCGCCGTAGCCACGGGCAGCTGACAGGAGGCTTCGAATGGGCTCCGCTCGAACATTTGGAGCGCTCGGGCGGACGGAGATCACCCGGGAAACTAACCATGCAAGGGAGCATGGTCTTCGAAACGGCCGCGGGGAAGAAGATCGAATGCGAAACCATGACCGTCGCGAGTCTGGTCACGCTCACCGGCGCGAAAACCGCACGAACGCCGCTCTGGGAATTCGAAGGCTGCAGCTCAGAAGGTCAGCCCTGCAAGGACCAGGAGGCGCCGGAAGAAGGCGAAATCAACAACGACTTCGCGTGGTTCGAAGAACCACCGACAGCAGAAAACGAAAACGGCGAAATAGTACCCACCGGCCCGGCACCCGGCTGGAGAGGCAGCCTCGGCTTCATCACGCGAGGCGCATCGCCAGCCGTAGGCATGGACTACACGGTGTTGAACGATGAACGACTGTTCGAACCCGTCAAGTGCGAAGGCGCCATCGGGACAGTCTGGATCGGCGGGGCAAAGAGAGGCCGCGACGGCATCATCTCGACAATCGGGCCTCTCGACGTGATGACGAGCAAATTCACCGAGACGTACGCGGAGAGCGCTCCCGGGATACAGAGCAATACCCGGTTGGACGGGCATCACTCGAGCATTGAAGCCTTCATCGAAAACCACTGGGAACCCGTCGCGTTGAACACGACGCTCACCTACGGCTTCGAAGAAGGCGGACAGTTCGAGATCAAAGCCATTCGATAAGAGCCGGAAGACCGGAAGCGAAGCGGCCAGACCGAGACTGCGCGCAGTGTCGGTCTGGCCGAATGCACAGCGACTACACAACCGAGGGAAAGGAACATCACGAAAATGAGACGAGTCAAGACGATCTTGGTAGCCGCGATCGCCATCGTGGCATTCGCCGCCGTCGCGGCATCAAGTGCCTCCGCTGCCGAACCCGCGCTGTATGAATGTGCGAAGGCGACGAAGAACGCCGAAAAGCACTACACCGGTGAGTACAACAACAAGACGTGCTCCGAAGTCAACGCGAAACACGAAGGCAAATACGAACTCCAAGAATGGAATCTCACGAGCAAAAAAGGAAAAATAAAGGCCTTCAAGGGAAAGGGCAAGGGCGCGAACCTGGAAGTGAAGGAACTCGGCGGGATATCGTGCACCTCTAGCTCAGACACTGGAGAGTTCACAGGTCCGAAAAGCGCCAGCAAAGTGCTTGTCACGTTCAAGGGCTGCGAACTCGCGCACCACCAGTGCGAGAACACAGCCACACTTGGCGAAATCAAGACGAACGCCCTCAAGGGCGAAATCGGCTACATCGAAGGAGGGCGGGCCAAACACGAAGTCGGCGTCGCTCTGTCCGCAGAAACCGGACTGTACGAGGCCGAATTCAAATGTGGGGAACTCGAATTGCGCGTGAGCGGTGCGGTCATCGGGCTCGTCACATCGACCCAGAACGCCTTCACAAACGAAGCGACGCTGCTGTTCCAGCAATCCGCCGGCGAACAACGCCTCAAGAAACTCGAAGGCGGTCCGACCGACGTACTCCTCACCGAAACGCGGAAAGTCGGTGGCGAATACAGCGGTGCAGCCGAATCCGGCGAGGCCACCGAAACGACGGGCAAGGGCGAAACGCTCGAGCTGAAGGCGTAAGCGAAGCCACGACTCAGTGATCGGAGTGGGGTGCGGGGGGAGCGGATCTCGCCCCCCCCCCGCACCGCACCCGGCCCCTCGACTGCAGGGAATCGGATGAACACGTCCAGACGCCAGCACTTCAGCCCGAGCGACCACGGGTCGCGGCGGCGGCTCGGGCTTGTCCTAGCGGCAATCGCGCTGGCCGGCTTTTCGTGGCCCGGCCACGCCGAGGCGCTCAGCCAGCGCGGTCACGTTGCAGCCGGCACGTTCGGCACCGAAGGACCCGGCGCCGGCCAGCTACGCGAACCCACGGACGTCGCCGTCAATGACCGAACGGGGGACGTCTACGTCGTCGATGCTGGCAACGAGCGGATCGACCGCTTCGATGCGACCGGCCAGTTTCTCGAAGCGTGGGGTTGGGGGGTAGCCGACGGCAAAAAGGAATACGAGCGCTGCACCAAAGAATGCCGCGCAGGACTGTCCGGAATCGGCAACTTCGAGCTCGAGCAGCCCGCGACGATCGCGATCGACAACTCCAGCGCGACCGAAGATCCCTCCGCAGGCGACGTCTACGTCGAAGCGAGGACGGGCGAACATGCGATGATCGACAAGTTCAGCTTCGAAGGCGATCCGCTGCAGATCAGGCACGGGGCGGCAGGCGAACACTTCGAAGAACTGCACGGGCTGAGCGTCGCCCCCAACGGCTCGCTCTGGGTCTATGACGAAGAAGACATCTACGTCTTCGACGACGGCGAACCGAACCACGCCTGCCCAGAACCCGGAAAGAAGCACGGCCCCACATGCCCCGGATTCGGGATCGTCGAACCCGAACTGGAAGGCGAACCCCGCAACGGCCTCGCCGTCGACGGCGACGGGACCATCTACGCCGCCCAGAGCGGTCTCGCCGGCGGGCTCCAAGCGCGCACCGCGATCGGGAAGTTCACCCTCCTCAAAGAAGGGCCGACCGCTGAACCGTCCCTCCCATCCTTGATCGATGAACTCGATCAGCTGGAAACGACCGGCGTCGCCGTCGACTCGGCTAACGGCGACGTCTATGTCGATAACGTGGGCTCGATCGCTGCCTTCGACAGTGAAGCGACGCTCGTTCAGCGCTTCGGCGAAACCGAACCCCAGAAGCTCCAGGCAGGCGCCGGCGTCGCGGTCGTGAACTCCTCCGGTCCCGGCGCCGTGAATCCTGGGTACGTGTACGTTGCTGACCGGACCGCCGACCGCGTAGACATCTACAAGCCCGAAGAACCCGGAGCGCCGCAGGTCGACAGCCTCTCCGTGCAAGACGTCACCGCTGCAAGCGCCCAACTCGACGCCGAGCTCGACCCGCACGGCTCAAGCAGCCGCTACTACTTCGAATACGGCACCGCACCCTGTGCCAGCCATCCCGGGAGCTGCACGAGGGTGCCGCTCCCACCCGGCGGCGAAACCGGGGCCGGCTTCGGCGACGAACCGGTTGACGCGACTGCGAGCCTTCTCGCGCCATCGAGCACCTACCACTACCGGCTGCTGGCCAACAACGCGCTCGGCGGCGTGGCAAGCGAAGAACGGACCTTTACGACAAGTCCCGCCGAAGGGCGCTTCCTCGCTGATGCCCGCAGCTGGGAGATGGTCTCGCCGAAAAACCTGAATGGCGGCGAGGCAGAACCGCTGAGCGAAGCCGGCGGGCTCACCCAGGCCTCCGCCGACGGCGAAGCCCTCGCCTGGGTCAGCACCGCGCCGCTCGCCGAAGCCGAAGGCAACCGCAGCCTCGAAGCCACCCAGCTGCTCTCAACCCGAGGCACCCACGGCTGGAGCACGCAGGACATCGTCACGCCGAACGAGCACGGCACCGGCATCGAACTCGGAACGCAGGAGTACTGGATGTTCTCGTCAAGCCTCGCGCTCGGTCTCGTGCAGCCATTCGGCGGCGGTGGGAAGCTCGCGGAACCGCCGCTCACGCCGCCCGTGATCGGGGAAGAAGCCGGACACCAGGAAAAGACTGCGTACCTCCGCGCCGACGCGCCGCTCGCTCCTACGGCTTCCGAACAGGCTGACTACCAGGACGCGCGCACCGACGGCGCGGCAATGAGCAACCCCGGGTTCCTCGCGCTGCTGACCGCGAACGAGGTGATGCCCGGCACGCAGTTCGGCAAAGAGGCGAAGATACTGGACGCCACACCCGATCTCAGCCACGTGGTGCTCGAATCCGAAATCCCACTGACCGAAGGCTCCGGGAAGGGACGAAACCTCTACGAGTGGAGCGGCGACGAGCTCGCGCTTATCAACGTGCTGCCTGACGGGGAACCCGCGCCCGGGGCGCAGCTCGGCGACGGCGACACGATGGTCCGTGGCGCGATCTCCTCAGACGGGAGCCGCGTCTTCTGGAACAGCGAAAACC
>JBKQOO010000182.1:0-3718 GCA_052145475.1 Solirubrobacteraceae bacterium | reverse complement strand
GTGAAGGACGTCTTGCAGGTAGAGCGAGATGAAGAAGAACATCGAGAACAGAGACATGCCGATCAACAGGCCCACGATGTCCGATCCCCGCAGCGTGCGCAGGCGGAAGATCGAAAATGGCACGAGCGGGTGGCGTTGGCGGCGCTCTATCACCACGAACGCGGCGAGCAACAGGCCCGACGCGGCGAGCCTGACCAGCGTGCCGGTCGAGCCCCACCCGACGTTGACGGCGTCGACGACCGTGTAGACCAGCAGCGCGAGGCCCGCCGTGACGGTCACGGCCCCCGGAATATCAAAGCCTTCAGTGCCGTCTTCGGAGGTGCTCTCGAGCAACAGCCGGGGGGCGAGCATCGCGGAGGCAATGCCGATCGGGACGTTCACGAAGAGGACCCACCGCCAGCTCAGCCCGCTCGTGAGAATGCCGCCCAGCAGCACCCCGGCGGCCCCGCCGGCGCCGGCGACCGCGCCCCAGATGCCCAATGCGCGGTTGCGCTCCGCGCCTTCGGCGAACGTGGTCGTGATGATCGACAGCGCCGCCGGTGAGACGATCGCTGCGCCGAGGCCCTGAACCGCTCGCGCCGCGATCAGCCATGCCTCCGACTGCGCCAGGCCGCCGACCAGCGAGGCCATCGAGAAGACGACCAGGCCGATCATGAACATCCGCCGGCGCCCGAGCAGATCGGCGAGGCGTCCGCCAAGCAGCAGGAACCCCCCGAAGGTCAGGGTGTAGGCGTTCACGACCCACGACAGATCATCGCGGGAGAAGTGCAGGTGGGCGCCGATCGACGGGAGCGCGACGTTCACGATCGAGGCATCGATCACCACCACGAACTGCGTCATCGCCAACAGCATCAGAGCAAGGTTCTTGCCGCGCTGGGAGGTCAGGTCGGCAGCCGCCCTGCGCGAACGTAAGACGATCGTTGTGCCGCCAGGTTGGGTCTCGGTCGTGGCCATGCCGGTCCTCTCGGAAGTGGGATGGGGGCGAATGATCCGGAAGCGGAATTACGGTTCCTCTTGCTTATAGCACGATACGGAGCTAAGATTCCGTTTGTCAAGGTCATGTCCACCGATCAGCGCACACTCAGAGCCGACGCCCGACGCAACCGCGAGCGGATCATGGCCTCGGGCCGCGAGCTGTTCGCACGCAACGGTCCCGACGCGCAGATGGACGAGATCGCCGCGCATGCCGGCGTCGGGATCGGCACCGTCTATCGCCACTTTCCGACCAAGGAGGCGCTGCTGACCGAGATGGTGCGCACCCGCTTCCAGGAGTTCGCAGCGATAGCGACCCTCGCCGAGGAGACCGAGGATCCGCGGGACGCGCTCGAGACGGTCATGCGCCGCTCCGCCGAAGCGGTCGAGGGAGACGTGGGCTTTCAGCTGGCGATGATGGGCTCCAACGAGCTCGAGTGGGAGGGCATCGAGGAGCAGAAGGCCGTGCTGGCTGCGGTCGTCACCAGGATCATCGGGCGTGCAGTCAGCGCCGGTGTCGCCAGCGACGACTTCACCTTCGAGGACTTCGGAATGATGATGTGTGGAATCACCTCGACGATGTACTACAAGCCGGGCAGCGCCGACTGGCGTCGCCACCTGGCGATCGTTCTCCGCGGCGTCCGCGCTCCGGTGCGGGATGTCGAGCCGCACGCAGCTGGCGCAGCGTCAGGACGATAAGCCCATGCGATGGGCTGCTCGCGATGGTCGCTCCCTTCCTTGACGCCTGAGCCTGAAGGCGTAGGCGGCTCACTCGTCGGCCGGAATCTCGATAGGTGGGCGCATTGATCTGAGGCGAGCGACGATCCGCCCTCGTCCGCCACTGAACATCCGTCCACTTAGGAGGTCCAAGGACCGACGGTCCCGACGGCAGGCCCTAGCCTTTCCAGCGTGGGGGTATCGAGCCGCACCAAGAGTGATGTCGTGGTATGTGAGGGGGTGCCGGCAGCGGTCGCCGTCCTGAGTGAGGACGGGTCGGTTGTCCGCGCGACGCGTGGCTTTGTGGACCGCTTCGAAGTCCGCGACAGCTCTCTCGCCTTCTGTCCAGAGGAGGTCGAGCTGATCGTCACGTCCCAGGCTGACCGCGTCACGGTCCCGCTCGAAGATCTCGAGGCGAGCCTTGTCGCAGTGGTCGACGGAGACGGTCGTCGCATGGCCCTGCTCACGATCCCAACCGTGCCCGACGCGGAGGAGATCCCACCGGTGAGCCCGCTTCTCGAGGAGTCGCTGGACGAGAGCCCCGCGATCATCTGGCTGAAGGACCTGGACGGACGCTACCTGCGCGTGAATCGCCGCTATGTGGAGCAGCTCGGGACCGATGCCGAGCACATGTGCGGGTGCACCGACGCCGAACTCACCGCAGCGGGCTCGATCGAAGGGCTGAGACTCGAGGACACGGACATCGCCGAGCGAGACCCGCTGGAGCTCGAGTACCTGATCGGCGCGTTCGAAGAGCGTCCCGCGTTTGCTGCTCTCCGTTTTGCCCTACGCGACGGCGCCGGACAGCCGACCGCCACGTGCAGTGTGGCGGCTCCACTCTCAGACGCAGCGCTGGCCCGGTCGGAGTGCGACCGGCTGATGAGGATCGACCGCTGGGGGCGACTCGATGCGTTCGCGATCCGTCGGGAGCTGCTCGAGGAGTGGGCGCTCACGCTGGCCGACGGAAGCCCCGGTCCGCCTCTCGACCGTGACGATCGCGTGGCGGCGGCTCTCGTGGAGCGAGACGAGGCACTGGCCAGCGCCGAGCGAATCGAAGAGGAACTGCTGCAGGGCCGCGAACAGCAAGACAGCCTCCGCTCGGAGTCCGAAGGCGCAGCCCGTCGCGCCGAGGAGCTCGATGACGCGTTCGCAGCCGAGCAGGCACGGGCCGACGAGCTGGAGCGTACCCTCGCTCGCGCCGAGGCCCATGTGGATGAGCTGGAAGCCGAGATCACGGCTGTCCGAGAGGAGCTCGAGGAGCACCTGAAGCCTGCGCCGGCGCCGGAGGACGCGGTTTCGGCGCCGGCGGGCAAAGGCGTCAAGTGGGGCGCAGGGTCCCAGCGCGCTCTCGCGGGAGCGCTCATGGGCCTGACGGAGTGGCGGGCGGTGCTCAAGCATGCGGTTGGCACGCTCGGCTCGGAGGGAGGATGGGACGCGACGGTCGCGTGGTGCACCGAGCGGCCACGCGGGTCGATGCGATGCGGTGCCTTCTGGGCGCGCGAACCCGGTGACCTGGCTGAGTTCGAGACCCGCACATGGAAACACGTCGAGGATGCAGCGACAGCAGAGTTCGGTCGTGCCCGCAGCCGCATGGCAGCGACCTGCCTGCTCGATCTGCAGTCCGCCGAGGACCCCCTGTTGAGGGCCGCCGCGGTGGAGGGAATCGGCTCGGCGCTGCTGGTGCCGGTGAGCGACGGCGGCGAAACGATCGCGATGCTCGAGCTGCTGTCTCGGACGGCCACCGCACCGGACCCGGAGCTGATGGTCTCCCTCGAAGCGATCGGCCTGCAACTCGGGGTGATCGCACAGTTCATGTCGCTCACAGACGTGCCCGAGTGGCGGCTGGGGCGGATATGAGCCTGCGCCTGGGCGGTGGCCCCACCCCACGCGCCAGGGGCCAGCTCCTGTTCTGTGCGGTGCACGTAGCGCTACGGGGCAGAGACGTGTGCTTCGGTTGCGCGTGATCTCGAGCTCGCGCCGGACCGTGACGCGGATCCCGCGGGCGGTCGCGCGCGGTGGAAGATCAGGG
>JBKQOO010000181.1:0-9986 GCA_052145475.1 Solirubrobacteraceae bacterium | reverse complement strand
GAGCAAGTTTGGGGCCGCCAGGGAGGTGGTCTCCTAAGAAAGGATCTGCTCGTGGCCCGAATCTCCCATAACCCTAACTCTGAACCTAAGGCCGAGGATATATTCCTGATCGCCCTGGCCAAGCAGGGCGACCGCAACGCCTACGACCGCCTGGTCAGGCGCTATCACGGCTTCGTGCGTCTGAAGGCCTCCTCCTACTTCCTGGCGGGCGGCGACGCCGACGATCTCATCCAGGAGGGGCTCGTGGGCCTGTACAAGGCGATCCGCGACTTCCGCACGGACCGCGAGTCGAGCTTCCGCAACTTCGCCGAGCTGTGCATCACACGGCAGATCATCACGGCCGTCAAGACGGCGACGCGCAACAAGCACACGCCGCTGAACCAGTACGTGTCGTTCTCATCGACCCCAGCCGGCACGGGCGACGACGTGCCGACGCTCGACCAGATGCTGCCCGGGCCGACCGTCCAGGACCCGGTCAACCAGGTGATCTCCTCGGAGGAGCTGCGCTCGCTGGTCGGCTGCCTCTCGACGGCCCTCTCGGAGCTGGAGAGCCGCGTGCTGTCGCTGTACCTCGACGGCTACTCCTATGAGCAGGTCGGCGAGCGCCTGACCTGTGACACGAAGACCGTCGACAACGCGCTGCAACGGGTCAAGCGGAAGGTCGGCGCGCACCTGGACTCGCGCGCCGTCGCCGCCTAGCGCCGAGCCGAGCCGAGCCGAGCCGAGAACGACTGTGGCCGCCCCTTTCGGGACGGCCACAGCCGATCGAGGGATGGCAACCGGGGTCTAGAGCTGGCCGACCGGCGGCAGGCCCGAGTTGCCGTTCGGCTCGGGCGTCAGCTTCGAGGCCGAGGGCACCGGTGTGACCGTGATGGTGACCGGTTCGGTGGCGCTACCGGCGTTTTCGGTATCGCCGGGGATCTTCACCCGGAGCACCTCGGCGCCCGGCGGGTAGAGCAGCCTGGTGATCGAGTAGCTGCCGTCCGCTGCAACGGTGCCGACGGCGATCGTGTGGAAGCCCGTGCCAGAGACGTTCTGGCGCTCCAGGTAGATCGCGTGTCCGGCTCGCGCCGGCGTCACGGTGCCCGAGAAGGTCACGGGCTGACCGGACTGCACCGTGGTCACCGGCGGGGTCAGCGTCAGCACGTATTTGACGCCCTCGTAGAGCACCGCCGAGCTGCGTCCGCCGCCCTGCACCCGGTAGTAGATGCTGTTCAGCGGGGACTGCGGGGCGAAGGCGTACTTGCCTTCCGAGTTCGTCATGGCCGTCGTGACCGTCGTGTACGGCTTGCCGGTGGCGTGGCCCTGCAGGGTCACCACCGTGTTCGGCTCGCCCGCGAGCGTCCCGCTGATCACCGTCGAGCCGCCGCCGTAGGGGAGCGGGTCGGTGGAGCTCAGGATCGTCAGGGACGGGTTCTGAGCTTGGGAGATCTCGTAGTTGAGGATGTTCGAGGGGCTGGGGACGTTGCGCCGGTTGGCCCGCACCACGACGCGGATGTCCGACGGCCCGGGCACGCCGAAGGCGTGCGTGATCGCAAAGCCGCCGCTGCCGTTGACGATCGTCACGCCGATCCGGTGCCATTCATCGCCACGGATCGCGTTCTGGCGCTGCAGCACCACCTCGGCGCCCGCGTCGTTCGGGCTGACCGTGCCGGTGAAGGTCACGGCGTTGCGCCGGCCTGTGCGGATCACGAGCTGTTTGCCTTCGGCCGGGCCGACCAGCGCCACCTGGGCCGCGACCCGCACGTTCTGGTGACGGCTCTGCGTGGCACCCATCGTCGCGTAGAAGGCCGTGTTCGTCGTCAGCGCCGGGCTGGTCACCTGGTAGAAGCCGTGCGAGTCGGTCGTGGTCGTGCCCGCGATGCTGTAGCCGCTGCTGCCCACCGACCGCTGATAGACCGTCACCGTCTGGCCAGCTTCCGCTCCACCGGAGCACGCGCCCTGGCCATAGGCGAGGACCGTTTCCCCGCTCGTGACGAGGCGTGGGGCGACGTTCAGCGAGAGTCGACATGCACCGGGGCCGCCGCCGTGCCCGGGAGCCAAATGGGGATGACTCCGGGCGCCCGCCGCTCCGGCCGTGGCCAGCGCCAGCAGGGCCGCCGCGGCCATCACGGCCGGTATCAGCTTGGGTGAACGCATCTGTGCCTTCTCCTTGTAGGGGGTTGAGGACTCCGTCGCGGGATCGAGCGACTTGGCTGTCCCGCCCCTCGTAACCCGGACGCCCTGGATTCGATGCGGTGCCTGCAACGATCGTCCAGGATGCAAGTTCGCGGCCACTCGGGGCGGCGTCCGAGCGCCTCCCCCGACGGGTCCTCAGGCCGGGCGCAGCGCGCCGGCCCGGTGGCGCCGGCGGCTCACTGCGCCGCGCCGCCCAGGGTCAGCTGGGTCAGCGACGCGCCCCCGTCGATCGCGATCGCCTGGCCGTTGACCTGCGCCGCCTCCGGGCCTGTCAGGAACGAGACGGCGGCGGCGATCTCGGCCGGTTCGACGAGGCGCCCGCCCGGCGCGGCAGCCAGCGCGCGCTCGCGGATCTGCGCGGGCATCGCCAGAACCTGCTCGGTCGCGACCAGCCCGGGCAGGATCGCGTTGACCGTGATCCCGTGGCCGGCTCCTTCGACGGCGAGCGTGCGCACCATCCCCAGCTGCCCGGCCTTCGAAGCGGCGTAGGCGACCTGGCCGGGCAGGCCGCCCAGGGCCGCGATGCTGGAGATCACGACGACCCTGCCGTGGCGGCGCCGGCGCATGCCGCCAAGGCACGCCTGGATCGTGCGGAAGGCGCCGGTCAGGTTGACATCGACGTCCAGCCGCCACTGCTCGGCGGTCATCCTGTGGCCCGGGGCGATGGTGGTCGTGACGCCGGCGTTGGCGACGCAGACGTCGACGTCCTCGAGCGGGGGGAACTCCTGGTGTGCGACGTCGAGCTCGATGTCGCAGCCCGCCTCCAGGTCCAGCGTCAGGACGTCGAGCCCGTCGGCGGCCAACCGCTGCGCGATCGCCGCCCCGATGCCCCGCGCCGCGCCGGTCACCAGCGCGCGTCGTGCCTCGGTCACAATTGGCCCCCGACCATCATCGAAGGAGGGAACGATGACAGACCGCTGGTTTTCCGAGGAGCAGCTCGAACAGCTCTCGCGCCCGACGATGGACAGGGCGATCGAGGCGATCGATGCGGGCGAGCTCGATCGCGCCCGGAGCCTGTGCGCGGAGATGAAGCACGAGTGGCAGATGCTCCACGACCTGATGGCCGCGGGCGTCCTCGACCTGGTCTCGTTCATCCAGCAGCGGCTCGGCGAGGACGGCGTTGCGGAAGCGTGGAGCGAGAGCATGAACCGGGGCTGGCGGCGCCACCACGACGCGATCCAGACGCTCGACCGGCGCGACCTGGTCGAGCTGCTGGCGGCGACCTGGCGCGCCCACTCCTGCTCGGGCGTCGGGCCCAACCCGGGAAGCTTCACGATCACCGAGGACGAGGAGAAGGTGAGCTTCTCCATGAACCCGTGCGGATCGGGGCAGCGGCTGGTGCGAAACGGCGCCTACGAGGGCCTGCCCGACGGCGGCCTGACCCGCGAGGCGCACGACTGGTCGTTCGGGCGCAAGGGCCTGCCCCTGTACTGCACGCACTGCAGCTTCATGAACGAGTCGCTGCCGATCCAGTGGTCGGGCTATCCCCTTTATCCCTCCGAACCGCCCGAGGACTACGCGAAGGACCCGTGCACCTGGCACTGGTACAAGGACCCCGACGACATCCCTGAGCGCCACTGGAGCCGCTACGGGGCCGTCAAGCCGGAGCGGTGATCACAGGAGCCTGTTGCGCTCAAGCGGCCGCGCCGAACCGGCTGGGCGCGTGGTTCTGCCGAAGCACCGCGCGCACGTGCAGCAGGAACGGGCGCTCGCGCCAGCGCACGACCTCGGGGAAGCGCCGGACGTAGTCGTCGCTGGGCACCGGCTCGCGCAGCCGCTCGACCACGAAGCCGGCCGCCTCCAGTGCGTCGAAGTAGGCGGCGAGGGGGCGGTGGACATCGCAAAACGTCATCCGAGCGCCCTCGCGCACCACCGACTTCTCGTAGAGCGTGGTGTCGAAATAGCTCCCGGTGCCGGCGTCGGTCCACGATTCGATCGGATGGAGCAGCGAGATGCAGAAGCACCCGCCGGGACCGAGCACGCGCGCGACCTCGTGCACCACCGCGGGCATGTCGTCGACCGTCATCAGCGCCATCGAGGCGACGACGAGGTCAGCGGTGCCGTCGCCAAGCGGGATCGCCTCCGCGTCGGCGAGCACGAGCTCGGAGCCCGCATCAGCCTCACGCGCCGCCGCGATCAGCGACGGCGAGGAGTCGATGCCGATCACGCGATGGCCGCGCCGCGCAAGCTCCCGGGAGAGCCGCCCCTCGCCGCAGGCGACATCGAGCGTCAGGCGCCCCGGCGGCGGCACCAGCTCGAGGATCGCCGGAAGGTTGAGGTTCCAGAAGGCGTGGTCGAGCTCCGCGCTGCGAGCCCAGCGCACCCAATCGGCGGCTCGCTGCTCCCAGACCCCCCGGAGGCCGTCCGTGCCGGCCACGCTAGGGCCGGACGATGTGGTCGGGGTTCGGCTGGTCCTCCGGCGGCGCCTGGCTGTAGTCGCCGAACGGGCCGTCCCGCCGGGCCACCGCCGCACCGACGCCCTCCCGCTCGGCCAGCTCGATGAAGCCGGCGGCGTCGGGCGTGTTGCGCATCAGCCCGTCCAGCACCGGGCCCAGCGTCTGGGTCGAGGCGAGGCCCAAGTTCTCGTAGGCCTGGTTGACGACCAGCTTCATCGCGGTCAGCTGCGAGAGCGGGACCGTGGCGAGCTGGCGGGCGCGCTGTGCCACCACCTGCTCGAGTGACCCGAACGGCACCGCATCGTTGATCAGGCCCGCCTCGACGGCTTCCAGTCCCGACAGCGGCCGTCCCGTCAGCGCGTACTCCTTGGCCCTGGTCAGACCGAGCCGGTACAGCCACATGCCGGTCAGGTAGCACCCCCACATGCGCGAGTAGGGGGTGCCGATGCGGGCGTCCTCGCTGGCGATCACCAGATCGGCGCACAGCGCCATGTCGCTGCCGCCGCCCACACACCAGCCGTGGACCTGCGCGATCACCGGCTTGGGGGATCGCCAGATGCTCATGAACTTCGGCACCGCGCCGAGGCTCTGCGAGGTCGCGAACATGAAGTCCTTGCCGGGGTCCCAGGCGCCGTCGGTCGTAAGCGCCTCGTCCCAGTGGTGGAAGCCGCCGCCGAAGTCGAAGCCGGCGCAGAAGGCGCGCCCGGCGCCGCGCAGCACGATCACCTTCACGGCGGTGTCGGCCACGGCACGGTTGATCGCGTCCTGCAGCTCGTCGGGCATCGGCGGCACGATCGTGTTGAGCCGGTCGGGCCTGTTCAGCGTGACCGTCGCGATCTCCTCGTCGGTGTCGTAGAGCAGCGTCTGGTAGGGCATCTCGCCTCCTCGGGGTGGTCGGCCGGCGATGCTATTGGCTCAGGCCCTGCCCGAGGCCGAGTCGACCAGCCGCGCCAGTCGCGAGGGCCGGCCGCTGCGCTGCTCGTCCCTGTCGGCGCGGCGGTAGGAGCGGTACACGGCATGGATCGCACCCCAGCGCAGCGGCTCGGGCTCCCAGCGGCGGGGCCGGCGCCCGACCCAGGGCAGCTCGGTCAGCTCGGTGCGCTCGCCCAGGATCAGGTCCCGCAGCGTGCGCCCGGCCAGGTTCGAGGCGGCCACGCCCTCGCCCACGTAGCCGCCCGCCCGCGCCAGCCCCCGCCGCGGATCGGCCTCGATCGAGACGCACCAGTCGCGCGGCACGCCCAGCACCCCCGACCAGGCGTGGTCGAGCGCGACGCCGGCGGCGGCGGGGAACATCCCGGCGAGCTTCGACTGCAGGCTTCGAACCGTGGCGGCGGCCGTCTCGCCGCGGCCGTCGGTGCGCGATGCGAACCGGTAGGGCACGCCGCGACCGCCGATCGCGATGCGCCCGTCGGCGGTGCGCTGGAGGTAGACGTAGACGTGGGCGCCATCGCCCAGCACCTCCTCCGCACCCCAGCCGATCTCCGCCCAGGCCTGCGCCGGCAGCGGCTCGGTGATCACCATCGAGCTGTTCATCGGCACCAGCTCGCGGCGCTGGCCGCGCAGGCTCGCCGTGTAGCCCTCGGTCGCCCGCACCACCCAGGGCGCCCTGACCGTGCCGCGCGCCGTCTCGGCCCGGCCCGGCGCCATCGCGCTGACCGGCGTCCGCTCGTAGATCGCCACGCCCGCCTCCTCGACCGCGGCCGCCAGGCCCGCCACCAGCCTGGCCGGGTGGACCCGGGCCGCGTGGGGCGAGAAGCTCGCGCCCAGCGCGCCGGCGACCCGGATGCGGGCGGCCAGCTCCCGCGGCCCGAGCTCCCGCAGATCCTGCTCGGTGAGCCCCTGCCTGCGGGCCTGCGCGATGCCGGCCCGCACGCGCTCCAGCTGCGCGCGGTTCAGGGCCACGGTCAGGTCGCCGCCCTTGACGAAGTCGGCCTCGATGCCGTGGCCGGCCAGCACGGCGCCGACCTCGTCGACCGTCTCGAACATCGTTCGCTGCAGCACGGCGAACGCGCCCGCCCCGCTGCGCTGCTCGTATGCGCGGGGCGGGCCCGAGAAGAAACCGGAGACCCAGCCGCCGTTGCGCCCCGCGGCCCCGAAGCCGGCGAAGTTCGCCTCCAGCAGCGCGATCTGCAGCGCCGGCCTGGCGCGCTTGAGGTAGTAGGCCGTCCACAGCCCGGTGAGGCCGGCGCCGACGATCGCCACGTCGACCTCGCGCGGCCCGGGCAACGGCTCTCGAGGCGGCGGCTCTCCGCCCAGCGAGCGCCACCAGAAGCCCAGCTCTCCGGTACGCATCGGGCGAGCCTAGTCGTGCCGTTGCCCGGCGTGCTGCTGCGGGCTATGATCGGGCGATCCCGGGGTGGGAGCACGCGAGAGGGAGGAGCGCGAGATGGAGGCTGCAGTCAAGGGACCGGTGGCCCGCGAGGGCACCGCTGTCGGCGCTTCGACGGTGGCGGAGGCCTTCCGCATCACCTCGGCCGCGCGGGCGGACGAGGTCGCGATTCGCACCAAGGACGACGCCTTCACGATCACCTGGGGAGACCTGCGCCGTCGGGTCGACGATCTGGCCGGCGGGCTCGCCGGGCTGGGCCTGCGTCGCGGCGACACGATCGCCCTGATGATCGGCAACCGACCCGAGTTCCACCTCTGCGACCTGGCCGGCATGATGGTCGGCGCCGCGCCGTTCTCGATCTACAGCACCTACACGGCCGAGCAGATCGCCTATCTCGTGGCCGACGCCGGCGCGCGGATCCTGATCTGCGAGCAGCAGTACCTCGACCGCGTGCTCGCGGCGCGCGAGGGCCTGCCCGACCTCGAGCACGTGATCCTCATCGACGGGGAGGCGCCGGAGGGAACCCTGCCGCTCTCCTCGGTCGAGGGGGCCAACCCCGGCTTCGACGTCGAGGAGTCGGTTGCCGCGCTGCAGCCGACAGACGTGCTGACCCTGATCTACACCTCCGGCACGACAGGGCCACCCAAGGGAGTACAGCTGATCCACCGCAACCTGTTCGCCGCCGTCGAAGGGCTGGAGGAGCTGATCCACTTCCCGCGCGACGGCCGCGTGATCTCCTGGCTGCCCAGCGCCCATATCGCAGAGCGCAACGCACACCACTACCTGCCGATCGTCTACGGGCTGCAGATCACCTGCTGCGAGGACCCCAGGCAGGTGCTCGCCTACCTGCCCGAAGTGCGTCCCAGCTGGTTCTTCGCCGTGCCGCGGATCTGGGAGAAGCTGAAGTCGGGGCTGGAGACGATGCTCGCCGGCCAGCCGGAGGAGCAGCGCGCGAAGGTCCAGGCCGCAATCGACGCGGCGATCGCCAAGGTGCGCCTGGAGCAGGCCGGGGAGGAGGTGCCCGACGAGCTGGCCGCGGAGGTCGCCCGCGCCGACGCCGAGATCTTCGCGGGCCTGCGCCAGATGCTCGGGCTGGACCAGGTCGAGGCGATCAACGTCGGGGCGGCGCCGACGCCCGTCGAGGTGCTCGAGTTCTTCCACGCGATCGGGCTGCCCCTGGCCGAGCTGTGGGGGATGAGCGAGACGTGCGGCGCGGGCAGCGTGAACCCACCCGGCAGGGTCCGGATCGGGACGGTCGGACCGCCCGCGCCGGGAATCGAGATCAAGCTCGACGAGGACGGCGAGGTGCTGGTGCGCTCGGACGTCGTGATGCTCGGCTACCGCAACCTGCCGGAGAAGACCGACGAGACCTTCACCGCGGACGGCTGGCTGCGCACGGGCGACATCGGCCGCTTCGACGAGGAGGGCTATCTGACGATCGTCGACCGCAAGAAGGAGCTGATCATCAGCGCGGCCGGCAAGAACATGTCGCCGGCCAACATCGAGGCGACCCTCAAGAGCGCCTCGCCGCTGATCGGGCAGGCCTGCTGCATCGGCGACGCCCGCCACTTCAACAGCGCGCTGATCGTGCTGGACGCCGACTACGCGCCGGTGTGGGCGGCCCAGCAGGGGATCGAGGACACGACGCTCGAGGCGCTTGCCGGCGAGGAGCTGGTGCGGGCCGCGGTCGCCGAGGGCATCGAGGCCGCGAACGCGAAGCTGGCCAAAGTCGAACAGATCAAGAAGTTCACCCTCGTCGCGGGCGACTGGCTGCCCGGGGGCGACGAGCTGACGCCGACGATGAAGTTGAAGCGCAAGCCGATCGCCGAGAAGTACACCGGCGCGATCGAGCAGATGTACGCCGGCTAGCAGCGGCGCAGGACGGCGGGCGCCCACGTTCGCGTAACCGGGGCCGGCGCCAAGCGTGTCGCGCCGGGCCCGGAGCTCGCAAGCCGGGAGCGGGACCGTGCCGTCCCGCTCCCCGCCGCCCCTATTTCTTGGTCTTCTTTTCCTTGTCGTATTTCAGGACCCACTCCACAGCGGTCTGCTCGAAGGAGCCGCTCATGACCGCCCTGTTGCGCCCCGACCCCGAGGGCAGGCCGACGATCAGGTTGACGAGCGGCGTGATCAGCCAGGACGGGGTGCCGCAGCCTGTGGCGGCCGGGACCGCGAAGGATTCGTCCAGGAGGCTGTTGCCCGTGATCTTCGTGATCTTCTTCTTGCCGGCCAGTTCGAGGGTGCCCTTGGCGCTGTCGTGCAGGTTCAGCACGACCGGTTCCGAGTCAGACCCGATCCAGCAGCTTCCGCCCAGCAGCGGGTTGTCCAGTTTGATCTTCAGCGGCAGCACGACCGCGGTCCCGCCGCCTTCGAGCAGGTAGAACTGGTTGACCTCGACCGGGCCGGCCAGCTCGGCTGTCGCGGTGACTTCACCGCCGAGCCCTTCGATCCCGATCAGCCCGCCCGGCACCGTCAGCGCCGGCGCGCTCAGCGTGTCGCCGTCGCGCGCCGGGATCAGCGGCTGCGCCGAGAGCGAGTTGAAGGCGAACCCGCCTCGCAGCTCGAGCGGCTTCGCGATCGGGACGTCCTTGTTGCCCATCCTGAATTCGCCCGAGGTGGTTTCGGCCACCGCGCATACCGTCGCCGTCGTCGTGGGGCAGTCGCTGAACGGCGCGAATTCTTCCTTCAGCTGGGTGTTCACCGCGAGCGCCGGAGCCGCGCCGGCGCCGAGGCAGAGGATCGCGCCCGCCCCAGCCAGCCCGGCGCTGCGCCACCGCGGCCATCGAACTTTCTGCATGTCTCTGGTCTCCTTTGCCGTGTCGGCGATCGGGGACTCGCGCCCCGATCCCCCGATTCGCTGGGACCGTCGTCTGCGGACCGACCGGGCTCGCCCCACCACAGCGCCCGCTGCCCCATCCTCCGGCCCTCGCGGCAATGTCTAACACGGCATGTCCGTCGTGTCAACCCTCTGGACACACAACGGCAGCTTGTCGCTCGATGGCTTTGGTGCCCGTAGAGCCGGAGACCGGATTCGAACCGGTGACCCCCTGTTTACAAGACAGGCGCTCTACCAGCTGAGCTACTCC
>JBKQOO010000180.1:0-3278 GCA_052145475.1 Solirubrobacteraceae bacterium | reverse complement strand
GGCCCACCCTCGGGATCGGGCAGGTCCAGGGCTTCGAGTTGCGACAGCCTGGCCTCGAGCCCTGCGAGGTAGGCGTTCTCCGGCGCCGTGAAATAGCCCCTGACGGCGAGCGCGTGTACGAAGCCGCGCGGGTCCGCGTCGAGCACGAAGGGCCACGCGTTGCTGTACCGGCCGCCGAGGAACATGTGCAGGTAGGCCTCCACGCCCGAGCGCAGGTCCGGGTAGGCCCTGAAGAGCTGCGTCATGATGTGCGGCTGACCGTCGATGTACTCGGTCGTCGTGAAGCTGGTCCAGTTGAGGCCGTCCCCTTCGACGTGCTTCACGTTGCCGACGTTGTACTGGACCATGCTGCGCCCGTTCGCCGTCTCCAGGCACCACTGGGCGGCGAGGATGAGGAGCTGGCCGCGGGTCGGGGCTTGACCGGCCTGGACGCCGAAGCAGTCGGCGAGCACCGGCCAGAAGTCGACCGGGGAGCACGGCGTCTTGGTGGCAGCGACGAGGCTAGGCACGGCGTCCCCGCTCCGAATCGGGCAGCCACCTCAGCGTGGGTGGCTCGCTGGGCACGTCGAGCACCATCGCGAGCGCGGCCTCGTCGTCGAACTCCACGAGCTCGGCGGCGCGGGAGATCTCCGGCGCGAGGGTGCGGGGTTCTTCGGTCACGTCAGCGGGTCCGTGCTGCCGCCAGGGCCGAGGTCCACGACGCCAGGAGCAGGTAGCGGCGCTGCGGGGAAGACCATCACCGGATCGGCTGGCTGCGGCGCTGAACCGACGACGACCGTGGTTGGGTTCCTGAGCCAGGCCTCGCAGACGATTGCCAGGAGGCTCGGTGCGTCGATGATGCCGACCGTCCCCCATGTGAACAGCGCGTAACCGGGCTGCGACCCGTCGACGCCGGCAGGCACGGAGACGCCGAGGCACTCCGCGAGCCACGCGATCGAGCCGTAGCCGAACAGCTCCGTGTCGTGGTCGTAGTTCGTGTCCGTCACGAAGCCGGTGGCGATCCACCCGTTCGCTTCGCCAGCGCCAGGCACATTCTGGAGTTGCGCCGCCGCGACCCCGATCTTGACGGGACCTTGCGATAGCGCGCTCTGCAATGTGGCCGGCGAGGTCCAGTCGACGGACGTGTGGGGCCCATCGTTGTAGGTATTCCCGTCCTGCGAGAATCCGTCGGTCTGGAACTGGGTCAGCACCGTCTCGATGTCGGCGCCGTTCAGGTCCCCGTGCCCGCTCGCCCAGGCGATCACGGTGTCATCGGTGATGAAAACGCCCGTCGTAGCCTTCGCGGCGCCCTCGCCAGCGGTGACGCAGTCGCCGTCGACCTGGTTTCCCCACATCGAGAGCCTGCCGGGGAGGACGAGGTATTGCGCGGGGGCGGCCGAGGCGCGATGAGGCGTCGCTGAGGCGAGCCGGTGCCGAGGAGATGGCTTCAGGCCGGAAGGGCGGAGCCTCACTTCTTCGCCGCCATAGTGAACGATCTTGGTGGCGGTCGGGCTCATGGGTTCAACCCTACCATGCTCGGCGCGGGCTCGGGAGGGTCGTGCGCCCAGAGGTACAGCTTCGCCGGGAAGGTGCGCCGGTCCGCCATGGCCTCGCACCGCTCCGTGCGCCGGGGACAGCCCATGTAGCCGAGGATGCCCTGTAGCCGAAGCAGCCTCAGCGCCGACCTCGCCGATGGGTCGCCCGGCGGCATGACCTGGAAGGCCCCACGCTCCCCCTGGCGCCCCTTGGCCTTAGTGTCGAAGCCGGATTCCCAGGCAGCGATGTTCGCCAGCGTCAGGGCCTCCAGCGGGCTCGCGTCGGTGCTCGCGATGTCCCGGGCGACGGCCTCCCGCTGGTGGAGCCCCCACGGGCCGCGGGGAGGGAAGACGGCGAGGATAAAGGCGACGATGTAGGTATACATGCCGCGGATTCTACTTCAAGAGCCACTCCTCTGCGGCCGCGATCATGTCGGCCCACGCTTTCTCCCACGCTGCCCTGAGCGTGTCAGGGTCGCGCGCCGTGTCCTGATAGGGCTTGAGCGCCTCGAGACGCGCCAACGCGGCGTCGAGCTTGGCGCCCGGGTCGTTCATCGGTGGTGTACCTTCGCCGCCTTCGCGGCGACCGGAGAGCCGCCGTCGGGCGCCGTAGAGGCGAGCGCCGACACGATGGTCACGACATCGGCGACGGCCACCGGGGCGCACGCGAGAGCGATGTCCTCGAATGTGTCCGTGCCCGCGGCGACCTGAGCCTCGACGCACTGGACCGTCTGCACGACCGCCGCCGTGATGGCGGGGACCTGGGCGCACGAGGGTAGAGCGATGATCGCCGCGACGACGAGTGCGGAGCCGCCTCCGAGGAGCGCGGCGAGGATGCGGGAGAGGTTCACGGGGTCAGTCCTTTCGCCGCCGTGGCGGCCTGGGGTGCATACCTGCCAGCGAGCGCCGGCAGCAGGTTGGCCTTGGCGAACGCCGCCAGGAGCATCGCCGCGCTCGCGATGCGCACCCACGTAGGGAGCCCCATCGACGTGAACTGGGGGCCGAGCGTGCCGACAGCGCCGAGGAGCGTGACCACGATGTTGATGATGCCTTGGGCCTTCGGAGAGAGAACTGGCATGGGTTACCTCATAGCGCATCCAGAGCGCGCGGGGGAGCCCGCGCGAAGCAGACCCCGGACGCATTATCTTTTACTTTGCCGGGACGCCCGGCGCAACGATCCCGTCCTTGTGGTAGCCCTGCGCGTCTCGCACGGCGATTGTGCATAGCGCCGTGATGGCCGCGATGACGAGGCCGCCGATCACGATGATGCCGATCTTGCCCGCGCTCCTCTTGATGGCTCGGAGCGTCTCCGCGTCCTCGGCCGTGTCGTGCGCCGCAAGCGCTTTTTCGAGTTCGACGGGAATGATGTGCGAGCCCGTGTCGCTTGCCCTGAGCCCGCTCGGAATCTTAAAGCCGCCCGGGGGCGAGAGCGATCGCATCGGTATCGACTCCAGCATAGTGACCCGCGCCTTCACTCCCCTGACCTCTTCGCGCAGCTCCCCGATCTGCGTCGCGACGTCCTTTCGCAGGTTCGCGAGCTCGCCCATGATGGCCGAAAAGCGCTTTTGTTCCTGTACGGGCTCGCCGCGGACGAAGGCGTAGAGCGCGGCATCGATCTCGTCTCGGCTAGGCTTGTCGGGTGGCGACGGGCTCATTGCTCGGTCGTCTCATACCTAGCTTGCAATGCTCACTCCGTATTCCGAACCAAGATAGTCCATGATGCCGGCGACGGCTTGAGGCGATAGCACTCCCGAGTAGACGAGG
>JBKQOO010000179.1:0-24804 GCA_052145475.1 Solirubrobacteraceae bacterium | reverse complement strand
TACTGAAGGGGTCCGGGGTTCGAGTCCCCGGGGTCGGCTTCAGGAGGCGCCCGCGGCGGCGATCGCGAGACGCCCGTCCCTCAGCGCCGCCAGATCGACCTCATCGAGCGTCTTCACGACGATGTCGGCGCCCGCCGCCGCGAGCAGCGCAGCGTCGTCCTTGCGGGCGACGCCGATCGCCCCCATCCCTCCTGCCTTGGCGGCCTGCACGCCGGCCGGGGCATCCTCCATCACGACCGCCAGCTCGGGGGGTACGCCGAGCTCGTGGGCAGCGGTCAAGAACAGTTCGGGGTGCGGCTTTCCGTGGGCCAGGTCGCGTCCGGACACGTCCGCGTCGAAGTATTCGAGCAAGGTCAGACCGGGACGGAGCGTCGGCGAGGAGATGCCCTCTTGCTCGGCGAAGGTGTCGAGCCGGATCTGGCGCAAGAACAGCTTGGCGTTCTTGGATGAGGAGGCGGCAGCTACGCGCAGCCCGGCGGTCTTGACGGCGATGATGAAGCGAAGCGCGTCCGGATAAGCCGTGAAGTCGCCGGCTTCGATCAGCCTCACCACCATGTCCTGCTTGCGCTGGGCGTACTCGACCAAGCGGTGCTCGTCCTCGTCGTCGGGGACGTGGAAATACTCCAGTGCCGCACGGGCTCCGCTCATCCGGGGCTTGCCCGACATCTGCTCCGCGTAGACGCGTGGGGTGAAGGCCTCCGGCGACCAGGTGGTGCGATCCCGGATGGCGCTCCACTCCGTTTCCATCAGCTCACGCAGAGAATCGCGCCAGGCTCGCTCGTGCGGCGAGTCGACCAGCACCCCGTCCACGTCGAAGATCGCTCCCTCAAACGGCATCTGTCTCCTCCTTCTGGCGGCTGCTCGCGCGCCCGTCGGCAGCAAGCGGCGCGGTGAGCTCGAAGGTCTCCGCGTCGCCGGGGAAGAGCTCGTGGACCTGATCGCCCACGCCGACCCGGATCGGACCGTCCGCCCCCTCGTGTTGGACCGACAGCGTGAGGCGGTGCTGGTCGAGCGTCACCAGCAATGGGGTTTGCTGAAACTGCGCTCGGAACGAGACCTCCTCGACCTCGGCCGGCAGGCAGGGCCGGAAATGCAGGATCCCGTCGCGAAGCTCGATGCCCGGGTAAGCGCGCTGAATCAGGTCGATGGTGCCGGCCATCACGCCCATGTGGATCCCCTCGCGCGTGGTCCCGCCCTGGACGTCCTCGGCGTCGCTGCGCAGCGCCACGAGGAACCGCTCCCAGGAGCTCTCGGGGTCAAGCGATGCGAGCGCTCCTGCGTAGGTGATGAAGCTGAGCGTCGAGCCGTGCGAGGTGCGCCTGTCGTAGTAGGCGATGTTGCGAGCGGCGGTGTCCTCGCGGTAGTCATAGCCCAGGCGGCTGAAGAGCGCTGCCAGCGCCTCGGGAGAGAACAGGAAGAACAGCATCACGACGTCGGCCTGCTTTGAGATCTTGAACCGGTTGGGATCCTTGCCCTCGGCGCGCAGGATGCGGTCAAGCCGCTGGATGTTCCCGTAGCGCT
The DNA here is from genome assembly GCA_052145475.1 of Solirubrobacteraceae bacterium. GTDB lineage: Bacteria > Actinomycetota > Thermoleophilia > Solirubrobacterales > Solirubrobacteraceae > Palsa-744. Next base: position 23,283 of record JBKQOO010000179.1, on the reverse strand, counting down.
CCCGATAGGCGTCCCAGTCGAGCTCCTCCAGCTCCCCGTAGCCCTCGAACTGGCTGATGATCCCATCGTCGTGGAAGGGGACGAACATGCGTCGGCTCATGTCGCTCCAGACCTCGAGCTCCTGCTCTGAGATCTCGAGCCTCGCGCGCAGCTCGTCCGCTCGACCGTCGGGCAGCAGCGAGAGCACCTCGCAGGTCAGCCCACACAGCCAGGCCACCATCACGTTGGTGTAGGCGTTGTTGCGCAGGCCGCCCTCCGCGGCGCCCGGGTACTTCTCGTGAAACTCGTCTGGACCCATCACGCCGTGGATCTCGTATCGCTCGCGCTCGGCATTGAAGTGGGCAATCGATGCCCAGAACCGCGCGATCTCGAGCATCATCTCGGCGCCGTGGTCACGCAGGAAAGCGACGTCCCGGGTGGCCTCGCAGTAGTGCCAGACGTTGTAGAAGATGGCGGCGTTGACGTGACGCTGGTTGCGGCTGAGATCCGGCTCCCAGCGTCCGGACAACGGATTGAGGTGGACCTGCTGGGTCTCCTCCGTTCCCTCGCTGCCGCTCTGCCAGGGGAACATCGCCCCCGCAAAGCCGGCCTCCTGCGCCGCCGCCCGCGCCGCCTCCAGGCGCCGGTAGCGGTACATCAGCAGCCCGCGTGTGACCTCCGGCAGACGCAGGCTCAGGAAGGGGTAGACGTAGAGCTCATCCCAGAACACGTGGCCCCGGTAGGCCTCACCGTTCAGCCCGCGCGCGAGCGCGCCGGCGTCGAGGTCGGGGGTGTGCCGGGAGCACACCTGGAGAACGTGGCATATGTGCAACCGCAGCAGTCGCTGAACCTCTTCAGCGGCGCGCACCCGCACGTCGCATACCCGCCACAGCTGCTCCCAGGCGTCAGCGTGACGGGCCAGGGCGTGCGCAAAGTCCGGGCGCCGCAGCGCGGCGGTTCCGGCCTTGGTCAGCGTGTCGCTGGTCGCGGGGTCACGGGAGGTGGCCAGCGACACCATCTTCTCGACTCGTAGGGGCGCCTCCTGGTCGAGCTCGAAGGCGAGCACCTGCTGGATGTAGTCATCGGTCTGGTACAGCGTGCGGTCCACCGCCAGCGCCTGCCGGCCCGCGAAGACCCGCGTGCGCGCGGCCTGGCTGACGTAGATGTTGGATTGGCGCGTCTGCACCTTGAGCGCGATCACCTCGGGGCCGAAGGTGCGCGGGGAGACCGGATCCAGATGCCGCCCCTCGAGTTCGAGGTAGCGTGCCACCCCGCGGTTCGTGACACGCCCGTCGATCGCCGAGACGATCTCCACCCGGCCCGACCAGTTGTGCGCCGTGAGCGTCCATTCGATGCCCGCGAGGTGGGGGTGGGCCATGCTCACGAGGCGGCGGCTGCACAGCGTGGTCTCGCGACCGGCGGCATCGCGAAAGCGAACGGCACGGGTCATCACCGCCCGGCGCAGGTCGAGCTCGTGGCGATAGTCGAGCGCCTCCGCGTCGGCCAGCCGGATGGCGTCCTCGCCCTCGATCCGCAGCTTGAGCACAAGCCAGTTGGGGAGGTTGACCAGGTCCTCGTTGCGCACCGGGACGCCTCCGAGGATCGTCGTCTCGCGGTTGTAGATGCCGTTGGCGTAGGTCCCCGGATAGTGCACGCCGTCGGCGTCCTCCCACTCGGCGGCGCCGCGGGCGCAGAAGCGCCCGTTGCCCGTCGAGGTCAGCACCTCGCGCAGACCCTCCGAATCAGGGTCGAAGCCCTCGTAGGTGAGCAGAAACTCCTTCATCAGCAGAGACTCCTCCACCGCGACTCCTCGGCCCCCCTGAGATCAGCGCCGCCAAGCCTGGCAGCGCGCCCAGCCGCTGTCAAACGTCGGCTCCGGCGGCCGCGCTCGGGGTGCGGAGTGCGGAGGCTCTTCGGGGCGCGGATCCCCGGGCCCTGACGCCGACCAGCTCGCACATGACATCGACACGGCGATCGACGAGCTGCTCGAGCGAGCCATTGGCTGACTCGCGACCGTGGAGACTGCCGCTAGCCGCGCCTATAGCCTCGTGCCGTGCGCTTCGGCCCGCTCAGGAACAGATCGTTTCGCCTGTTGTTCGTCGGGCAGGGCGTGTCCGCCGTTGGCGACGGGATCGCCCCGGTCGCGCTCTCATTCGCAGTCCTGGACCTGACCGGCTCGGTGGGAGATCTCGGGCTGGTCCTCGCCGCCCAGAGCCTGCCTCTCCTGATGTTCGTTCTGCTCGGCGGGGTGTGGTCGGATCGCGTCTCGCGTCGCTCGGTGATGCTCTACTCGGACCTCGCTCGAGCCGGAGTCCAGGGCGCGAGCGCGGCGCTGCTGCTGACCGGCACCGCCAGGGTCTGGCAGTTGGCCGCGCTTCAGGCGGTATACGGGACCGGAAGGGCCTTCTTCGGTCCGGCCGCGACGGGGCTCGTGCCGGAGACCGTGGATCCGGCTCACCTTCAGGAAGCAAACGGCCTGATGGGGGTGGCCGAAAACCTCGCGACAGTCGTCGGGCCGGCCCTTGGCGGCGTGGTCGTCGTCGCGGCGGGGGCGGGATGGGGCCTGGCCTGCGACGGAGTGGCGTTTCTCGTCAGCGCGATATCGCTCCGCATGATGCGCCTGCCACCCCTCGGCTTCCCCGAGCGGCGCAGCACGATCGCGGAGCTGCGGGAGGGATGGCGCGCGTTCCAATCGCGCACCTGGCTATGGGTCAGCGTCCTGTCCCTCACGTTGATCGTCACGGTGGTCTTCGCCCCGTTGGACGTGCTGGGGCCCGAGGTCGCCCGCGCCCACCTCGGCGGAGCCGGAGCATGGGCGGCGATCAGCACGGCATCGGGTATCGGCGCAACCCTCGGCGGTGCGGTCGCGCTGCGATGGTGGCCGCGCTACCCGCTGCGGACCGGGTTTCTGCTGACCCTCATGGGCGAGCCCGTTCTGCTTTTCCTGCTCGCGGGACCCAGCCCGCTCGCGCCGATAATCGTCTTCTCCCTCCTGGCAGGAATGGCGGCGGCCGTCTTCAACGTCTTCTGGTTTACGGCGCTGCAACGCGAGATCCCAGCGAACGAGCTGTCGCGGGTCAGTTCATGGGATCACCTCGGCACCTATGGCCTCCAGCCGATCGGGCTCGCGGCGGTCGGGCCGATCTCGGTCGCGGTGGGAATCTCAGCCACCCTGTACGGGGCCGGTGTCCTCGTTGTGCTGCTGACAGGCCTCGTGCTCGCGATGCCGACCGTTCGGAACTTCACGAGCAGCCCCTCCCGCACTTCCGACCCGGTGACCGATCCGACGTAGCGCCCCCCGGGTCCGAGCTGCAGAGCGATGGCGAGCGCGCCGGTGTCGAGCCGGCGTCCTCGTGAGCCGCGCACTAAGCTGAAATCGTCCCGCAGACCAGACCGGAGCGCGGAGCGGTCCCGCATCCGTGCACCAGACGAGGGGTGCCGTGGATCTCGAAGAGACATTGGACAAGATCGTCGAGCTGGCCCGGCAGGAGCTGCACATCGTGCGCAAGCGTGCTGAGGAGAGCACGCCGGCTGGCGACCATGGCAGGGATTATCACGAGGCACAGGTCGCCGCTGATCGGCTGGACCACTACGCGCACCAGCTCCACCGGCTGCACGATGACGAATATCCGCGGGGCTGGAGGGATAAGAGCGCCCACGATCCCGGGTAGGCTGCCCTCGTGACTCCTGCTAGTACGCACGTCTTAGGGCCGCTAGAGTGTGCGCGTGGTCAGCGACACCCGCCTGCAGATGATCCTGACCGCCGCGCGCCTGTTTCAACGCGACGGGTATCACGCGACGAGCTGGCGCAGCCTCGTCGAGGAGGCCGGAACGCCCTGGGGGTCGATCCATCATCACTTTCCGGGTGGCAAGGACGAGTTGGGCGTCGCCGCGATCCAGCTCGGCAGCGAGGGAGTGCTCGCGCTGATCGATCACTGCTTCTCGGAGCACGCCGACCCTGGGCGCGCGGTCGCGTGCTGGTTTGAGCTCAGCGGGCGCCTCCTCGTCCAGACCGAGTACGCATCGGGATGTCCCATCGCCACCGTCGCGCTCGAGACGGCTGCCAGCCCCGGCCCGCTCCAGAACGAGACGCGACTCGCGTTTGCCTCCTGGCAGAAGCGTCTCGCTTCCCATCTGCGTCGAGCCGGCCTCAGCCGTGCACGAGCCGCCGACTCCGCGCTCGCGGTCCTGGCGCTGCTGGAGGGCGGGCTGGTGATCGCCCGGACGCGGCAGAGCGTCACTCCGATGCGGGTGGCCTCCCGCCACGCTCGGGCGATCGTCGACGCCGCCGTCGCCGATTCCGAGCCTGTCCTCGCCTGACCGCCATCCGCCTCCCCAGGCCGCTGGTGCGCTCATCGGACAGCGGGCCAGGGCCGGGGCCGACCCAGACACTCAGTCAAGCGGATCGGATTACATTCCTGGGCTTGACTAGTACGATCGTATTAGCTAGGCTCGCGCAGCGACGCTCAAATACGGGCGTACTAATCAGCAGTCGAACCTCAGAAGAAGGGCTCTCGATGGAACTTTCGACCGCTCGATCCGAACCAAACGCGACGAAGAGCACTGTCGTGCACCGTCTTCAGCGGCTGGTCGTGCGCGCGAACAAACGTCTCCTCGGCGCTCTGCGCTCCGAGCAGGCAGCCGCCATCGTGGACCTCCCGGTCCAGCACCGAGGGTTCTCGAGCCTTCTTGGTCACAAGCATTGCCTTGTTGTCACCTTCCGCAAGGACGGTCGTCCCGTCGCCCAGCCGGTGTGGCCCGGCTTCGAGGGAGACCGGGCGTACATCTGGACGGAGATCGAGGCGTACAAGGCCAAGCGCTTGCGCAACGACCCCCGTGCGCTGATCGCGCCGTGCTCGTTTCGAGGCAAGCCGCTCGGCCCTCCGATCGCCGCCCGCGGACGTATTCTCGGGACGGATCCCGAGCGCCGCCACGCCGAGGCTGTGATCCGTTCGCAGTGGGGTTGGAAGCGCAGGGCCTATGAGCGGATGGCCCGACCCTTCAGCGACGTGCACTACATCGAGCTGGCGCCTGCGACCGACACCATTCAAGCGCGCGGTTCGGCCTCCCCGCCGGCCGGGGAGGTGTGAGGTGGTTGCGTGGCCTCTCTAGAGCGAGACGGCGACGTCTTCCTGCTCGAACTCGGAGGCGGCGAAAATCGCTTCAACGACGACTCGCTCGATGAGATCGAACGCTGCCTTCAGCGGGTGGAAGACAGCGCCCCGTGCGCACTCGTGACAAGGGCCAGTGGCAAGTACTGGTCGAACGGCCTCGACCTCGAATGGATGGCCACCCAGGGTGAGAGGGCTCCTGTCTTCCTCGCGCGCGTCCATGGCCTGCTCGCGCGGTTGCTCGAGATCGGGGTGCCGAGCGTCGCGGCTCTGCAGGGTCACGCGTTCGCGGCAGGAGCGATGCTCGCGTTCGCACACGACGACCGCGTGATGCGCTCGGACCGCGGCTTCCTCTGCCTGCCGGAGGTCGACATCGGGCTTCCCTTCTCGGCCGGCATGAGCGCGCTCATCGCGGCTCGCCTGTCGCCTCGGGCTGCACACGAGGCGATGACGACCGGGCGGCGCTACGGAGGCATCGCCGCCCTTCAGGCCGGTCTCGTCGAGGAGGCGGTCAGCGAGAACGAGGTGCTGCCGGCCGCGATCGCTCGGGCGGCCGCCTTGGTCGGCAAGAATCCCGACACGCTCAAGGCGATCAAGCACCAGCTCTACGAGGACGCCCTCGCCGTCCTACGTGCGCCTGTGGGATAGGGCGCGGCCTCGAAGCAGCGATCTAGCGGTCGGACGGCGTGGCCACGAAGACCGGGATCATCCGGCTGGTCCTGTCCTGGTATTCGGCGTAGCTCGGATATGCCTCGACGGCGCGCTCCCACCACAGGGCTCGCTCGTCGCCGTCGACCTCACGTACGACGAAGTCGTGCGGCTCGGCGCCGTCCTGGATCACCACCGCGGTGGGATCGGCGACGAGGTTGCCGTACCAGGTCGGGTTGTCGGGGGCCCCGCCGAGCGAAGCAACCAGGGCATACTCGCCGTCGTGCTCCACGCGCATCAGCGGGAACTTGCGGATCTTGCCGCTCTTGCGGCCTCGGGTCGTGATGATGACGACGGGAAGCCCGGTGTCGCGAAGCGTGTTGGCGCGCTCGCCCTCGCTGGCCTCGTACTCTTCGACCTGCTCCCGCACCCAGTCCCAGGGGCTCGGTGCGTACTCACCCTCTAGCGGCATCTCCACTCCTTTTCGGCCCATTTGAGCACAGGCCGGCGCCCATGCCATCAACCAGATGGGACTAAGTCGGGTTGACCGGCGCAACGGTCCGGGCTGGCACCGCCGCCGCCGTCGCGTCGGCCGGAGCGGTCGCGGACGGAGGTCTGATCAGCCGGCCGCTGACGATGTAGGCGACGACGGTACCGACGATCAGCAACGGCTCCGTGCCGGTCCCCGATCCCAGGGTCAGCAACACGCCGAGCACGATCGCCGACAACGGCAGGCGCAGGACGGTGGCGACCGCCGCGCCGATGCCGACAGCGATGGCGGGCGTGGTCGCATAGCCGGGCAGCTGGCCGGCCATCACTCCGGCAACGCCGCCCAGGAAGACCGCGGGGAAGGTGGGGCCGCCGCGGAAGCTGGCCATCGAGATGCTGTAGGCGATGCCCTTGCAGACGACCAGCAGCGCCAACACTCCGATCGACCACGTGCCCACTTTGGAAACCAGGCCCGGAAGGGAGCTCTGACCCGAGAAGAGAACTTCCTGAAAGGGCTTGCCGGTGACCTGCTGGAAGGCGATCGCGAGCCCGGCGACGAGCAGTCCGATCAGCGGCAGCAGCACGAACCGCCGCGCCGCGACAGCGCCGGCCATACCCCTTGCCGTGCGCACGATCAGCACACAGCCCAGTGCGACGGCGAGGGCCAGCGCGATCGTCCAACCGAAGCTCGCGATGTCCGGGCGCTGGAACTTGGCAAGGCCTTCTATCGAGCCGAGTGCATAGGCGCTGGTGCTGAGCCCGGTCCAGGCGCCCATTCCGATCGAGACGAGCGACCCGATCCCGGCGGCCAGCAGGCCTGGAAGCAGCACGAGCGTCAGTCGCGGACCACCCAGGCCGATCACCTCGATCACGATCACCGCTGCGATCAGCGGCGACTGGAGCAGGAGCGAGAACGCGGCGAAGGTGCCCGCAGCCGCCATCACGGTCACCACCTGGGGCGGCGCGTCCCGGCGCGCCAGCCGGATCAGCAGGGCGCCGAGGCCGGAACCCAGGGCGATCAGTGGAGCCTCGGGGCCCAGCACGACACCCAGCCCGACGCTCGCGAACGCCGCCAGGAGGATCCCCGGTAGCGCCACCGCCGCCGGCGGCCCCGCGGCCGCGAGGCCATTGGCAGGAAGATGTCCTCCTTCGCCCGGGAGCCGCTCGATCGCGAACGCGCAGATCACGCCGGCGACGGCGAGCACCGGCAGCGGCCACCAGATCGGGGGACCGCCGTGGTAGCCGAAGTCGCTCGGCAGGTGCACGTAGACGCCTCTCTCGATCTGGTTCAGCAGCTCCAGAAAGCACCAGGCGACGAGCGATACGAGCACGCCGACGACCGCCGCGATGACCAGGAGCACCGCGAAGCTTCGGCTCTCGATCGTCGCTTCGACCTGCTCTGGTGAGAGTTCGGGTTCAGCCATGCCGCCCTCCCGCGGGGCTCTCGCGCGGGGCATGTCCGGGGGCCTGCGCAGTGCAGCGATCCAGGTCGGCGAGGCGGGTGGCGTCGGGCTGGCTCAGGATTCCATTATCACCCAACCGCCGGAGCGGGACACTGCGTGCTCGAGTGCCGGGTCGCTCAGCAGCTGCGCCGCCGGCCTGGAGCCGGAGATGGAGCGGGCCTTCACCACGCTCGAGCAGTGTGCGCACCAGCCGCACCGGAGCTGCAGGTCTCTCAGCAACCCGCCGATAGGATGGCGCCTCGATGGATCACCTTCTGATAAACGCCATCACCGCAGTTCATCCCGGGAAACACCACCCCGCTTCGACCGTCCACGCACACGTCCGTCACCATTCCTCTGTCGCGAAGGCTCGCGCCCGCCACCATTTCCGGATCCTCGGAATACGTCTCACCCCTCATCTTCGCCCGCAGGGTCCGCCCCTGGACTATGTGGCACTGTTTCTCTTCGCCATCCTCAGCGGCATTGGAATAAACGGATTCGGCGAGGTGGCACTGATCGGCGCCGCTGTCTACGTCGCCAACCACAACCTGCCGATTGAACCCGTGCTCCTGATCGCATGGCTGGGAGCGATGTTGGGCGGCCTCGTCGGTTGGGTGATCGGCTGGCAGGCGGGACGTCGTCTGTTGACGGCTCCAGGCCCGATTCTCCATTTTCGCACCAGAATGCTCGAACACAGCGAGGCCGTCTATTACCTGCACCCCACCACCGCGGTCATGCTGACGCCGTCGTGGGCTGCTGGGATCGAGAAGGTGCACTGGCGTCAGTACCTCAGTCTCAACGCCCTGTCTGCTTTTGCCTGGGCTCTGCCGCTCGGCCTGGGGGCCTACTTCCTCGGCAGGCAGATCACAACCGAATTCTCAAATGAGATCGGCTGGGTGGCGGCGATCGTCGTTGTTCTCTTCGTTCTCTACTTCGTGCTACAGCACTTCCTGCGCACCCCGTCCCGCCGCTCTCGCTGACGCGCCCAGGCCGATGCGGCTACGCTCCGTCGAGGAGATGACTGCTACCGCGATCATCTTGGCGGTTATCGTCGTGCTGGGTCTCGGCTTCGCCTGGACGCGCCGTCGCCGTCCGCTGCCAGGCCGGGCGGATGAGGATGAGGTTCGCGGTCCCGTGATGGGGACGCGGCCGGGCGAGGAGCCCCACCATCCGTTGGATTACATCGGCGAGGAGCCGGGCGACCTCGATCAGGACCCCGCGACCGAAGCGGAGCGGTGGGAGCGCGAGCGGGAGCGCCGCGAGCACGACCCGGAGTGAAGGTGAACGGCCTCCGGTATAGTGCCCTGCCGCGGCCGGGGGGAAGGCAGGACAGCTGGGTTCACGACCACCGGACTCATCCCCGAAGGACCACATGATCTTGGACGTGCTTTGAGTTCCGCATGGCCGCGGTGATCGCGAGTGACCTGACCAAGCGGTTCGAGCGAATCTGCGCTGTCGACGGAGTCGATCTCGCCGTGGGCGAGGGCGAGGTGACCGGCCTGCTGGGCCCCAACGGAGCCGGGAAGACGACGCTGTTGCGGATGCTGCTCGGGCTGGTGCGGCCCGATCGGGGCACGATCGAGCTGTTCGGCCGAACGTTCCACAGCGCCGAACCGCTGGTCCTCGAGGGTGTGTCGGGATTCGTCGAGGAACCGAGCTTCTACCCCTACCTGTCCGGGCGGGCGAACCTGGAGCTGCTGGTGGAGCTCGATCGAGGCGGTTCGGGGTCTCGCGTCGATGACGTCCTCGACCAGGTCGAGCTCGCCGGGCGGGCCGGCGAGCGGGTGAGCGGCTACTCCTCGGGAATGCGCCAGCGTCTGGGAATCGCCGCGGCGCTGCTGCGGGCTCCCCGCCTGCTCCTGCTCGACGAGCCGACCGCAGGCCTCGACCCCGGCGGCGTTCGCCTCGTCGGCGAGCTGCTGCGCAGCCTCTCCGCGAAGGGCGTGGCGGTGTTGTTGAGCAGCCACCAGATCGGCGAGGTCGAAGGCGTGTGCGACAGCTTCGTCGTGCTCAGCCGAGGCCGGGTCGTGTGGGACGGCACGGCCGAGCAGATGCGCTCGGAGGCCCCGCCGTCGGCCTACCGGATGGCCACGAGCGATGACCGTCGGGCGCTGGCGCTGGCCAGGATCAGCGGCGGCATCCAGGCCGAGCCCTCGTCGAGCGGCGAGCTGATCGTCAGGGCAGAAGACGGGGCACTGGACGCCTTCGTGCTCGCCCTGGGGAGCGCGGGCGTCGCGGTCCGACGTCTCGACGCGCCATCGAGCCCGCTCGAGTCGATGTTCTTCGCGCTCACCGACCAGTCGGAACCCGACCCGGCGCCCCGACCGCACAGGGCCGAGGCCGAAAGCGCCGAGCGATGACGGCGCATGCGCTCGAGGTGGGGGCCTCGCGCCGGCGGGTCGCCCGGGGCGACGTGCTGGGTGTCTACCGGGCTGAGCGGCGCAAGCTCCTCGCCCAGACCTCGACTCGCGTGCTCGCCCTGGTCTGCCTGCTCGGCCCGTTCGCGTTCGGCGCGTTCCTGAGCCGGCAGAGCGCAGCGCCCGCCGACACGCTGCTGGGAATCTGGGTTCACAGCTCCGGCTACGCGGTCTCGCTGGTCGTCCTGGGGTTTGCCGGGTACCTGGGCTTTCCGGTCCTGGCGGGAGTGCTCGCCGGCGACATGTTCTCCTCGGAGGACCGTTACGGGACATGGAAGACGGTCTTGACCCGGTCTGTCAGCCGCAGAGACGTGTTCGCGGGAAAGGTGCTCGCCGCCGCCGCTTTCTCGGTCGCGCTGGTCGCGCTGGCGGCACTGTCCAGCCTCGTCGCGGGCCTGCTGTTCACCGGCGATCAGCCGCTCGTCGGCCTCGGTGGCACGGTCATCCCGGCCGGGGAATGCCTGTGGCTGGTGCTGGTCAGCTGGCTGCTCAGCATGCTCCCCGTGCTGGCGTTCACCAGTCTGGCCCTGCTGTTCTCGGTGGCGACCCGCAACGGAATCGCGGGCGTGCTCGGACCTGTGCTGGTCGGCCTGGCGATGCAGCTGCTCGCGCTCGTCGGCAGCGGGACGTGGGTCCACATGCTGCTTGTCGCCTCGGCCTTCGACGACTGGCACGGGCTGCTGAGCACACCGAGGTTCTACGGGCCACTCGTGATCGGGAGCTGCGTCAGCGTCGTCTGGATCCTGGCGTGCCTGAGCGCGTCCTGGCTGATCCTGCGCAGGCGAGATTTCGCGGGCCCGCCCGTCAGCAGGCGGGCGGGCTGGGTCGTGCCGGCCCGATGGGTGCTCGGCGGGGCAGCCTCGATCGTCTTCTTGGCAGCCGCCGCCAACTGGGGGCCGGTCGCGATCACGCAGGCCCGGCTCGAGGCTTCGATTCGCCCCGTCTTCGGGGCGCTCACACGGCTCCAGCAGCAAGAGCTCGGTCGACCGATCCCGAGAGGCGCCGAACTGAGCGATCGCACGATCTGTCGCCGCCGCAGCGGCAAGAGCCAGGGCCCGGGCGACGATTGGACCTGCGCGTTGAACATCTTCGCCCCACAGCCCGGAGCCGCTCCGTTCAGGGAAACGGCGGTCGCATACGACGTCAGCGTGAAATCGAACGGCTGCTACAAGGCGGAGGCGCCGTCGTCGTTCGTCGGGCAGCAGACGATGGTCGATGTGCACGGCCACGGCGTGGTGAACCCGCTCTTCACGATCTACGGCTGCTTCGACACGACGGCCCCGCCACCGCCCTGCCCGACCTGCGCGACTGCGACCACGCCGCCGCCCACGACTCGCGGACGTCCCGGCACCGGCAGCACGACCTCCCGGCCCGCCGAGACGAGCGCCCGCAAGGCCGAACTGAAGGCGCTGCACGAAGCCGAACGCGCCGCCGGACCGGCCGTGATGCGGGAAATCGAGCAGGCGACCAAACGAGAAGCGCGAGCAGCCAAGGAACCGGCTGAAGAAGCCCCGCCACCATCGGTCACCAAGTAGAAGCGCGTGCCCTGCTCGCGGCACCCGGGACTGCTCGACTACGCTCTAGGCCGAATCCCAGGCACGCCCGATGACCGATCCCTCCCCGAGAGTCTGTCCCCGCTGCGGCCAGGAGGCTGGCGGCGAGACTCTCTGCCGCAGCTGCGGCCTGGCCCGCCACTCGAGCAAGGAGCCGGCGCTCGCGATCCTGTTCTCGCTGCTGTTCGCCGGTGCCGGAGAGCTGTATGTCGGAGACAGCGGCGCGAAGACGATCACGCTGCTCGTCCTCGCGACGATCGCCTGGTTCTGCGCATTCACCGTCGTGCTGCTGCCGGTGTCGCTCGTGCTCGTTCCCGCCTTCATCTATTCGGGGATCAACTCGGCGCGCCTGGTCCGGGCGCACAACGCCCGCAGCGACCCCTCGTGACGACGATCCGGTCCTCCCCGGCCTCGCCGCACACGGGGGTTCGGCCGAACCCGAGCCCGGTTCGGGTATCGCTCCGCGCGAGCTCGGCGGCATCGTCTCGGGGTCCGTAGAGTCCCGTAGCACGGCGCGTGGTGTTCGCGCTGTCCCGCATGGCTCAGCTCGTGCATGCTGCGATCCTGAGCGACCTCGACGCCCAGTCGCGGAGGCACACCGATGGTCCATGACACTGCCGGTTGCACGTCTGAGGCAAGGCCTCCACGATCTGGAGCGGGGCTGGGCGCGTCCCGTCCCGGCGGGATCGCCAGCTCCCGCGATCACACGGCGTTCCCCACCTGGGCGCGCTGGAACGGCGGATCCGGCCGGCGCTACACGCTCGGGGTCGAGGAGGAGGCGATGCTGCTGGACTCCGCGAACATGCAGCTCAGGCAGTGTGGGGACGCTGTCTACTCCCGGCTTCCGGGCTCGATGTGCGAGCACACGGGTCTCGAGACCCACGCGGCCGTTCTCGAGCTGCGGACCGGTGTCTATTCGGTCGTCGCCGAGGCCGTGGACGGGCTGGCGGCCCTGCGAACGCAGCTGGCCGCCACGCTGGCCGAGCTCGGACTGTGCGGTGCCTGCAGCGGCACCTATCCCCTCGCCTCGACACAGGAGACGCGGATATCGGACGCTCCGCGTTACCGCTCACTGGCCGAGTCGCTGCGGACACTGGCTCGGCGCTCGGTCACGATGGCGCTCCACGTCCACATCGGCGTTCCCGACCCGGACGATGCGGTCAGGCTGTTGAATGGGCTGCGCGAGACGATCCCGGTGCTGCTTGCGCTGTCGGCGAACTCGCCGCTCTGCGAGGGCAGGGACACCGGCTTCGCTTCCGGGCGAACGGCGATCTTCCAGGCCTTCCCCCGGACCGGAACCCCGCGTACTTTCGCCGACTACGCGGAGTACGTCGGGGCGATCGATCCGCTGATCGGCTCGGGAGCGATTCCCGATCCGAGCTTCCTCTGGTGGGATGTCCGGCTGCAGCCGGCGCTCGGAACGGTCGAGGTGCGCGTGATGGATGCCCAGACCGACCTCGAGGACACCGCTGCGCTGGTCGCCCTGGTCCAAGCGCTGGCACACATGCTGTTGGAGGAGGGGCCGATCGCGCCGTCCGGCCCGCCGGAGGTGCTGGCCGAGAATCGCTTCCTGGCCGCCCGCGACGGGGTCGGCGCGCAACTGATCGACCCGCGCACCGGCCGGCTCGAGCCGGTCGGCGCGCTGACCGCATCGACGCTGGCGAGCTGCCGGGCCCATGCCGAAGAGCTCGGGTGTGCGGGCGAGCTGGACCTCGTCGGCCGGCTCGTCGTGAGCAACGGCGCGGAGCGTCAGCGCCGGCGCCTGCACAAGTCCGGGATGCCCGCCGTCGTTGCGATGCTCGCCGAGCAGTTCGCCGCGCTGGAGCCCGTCGGCGTCCTCGCAGCGCGTCCCCGGCCCCCGGATCGCCGTCGATCTTCACTCGGCCAGAGCTCCGCGGGCTGAGCCCAAGACACGAAAGGAGTCGCTGATGTGCCGCTGGCTCGCATATACCGGTTCGCCTCTTCTGCTGGAGGAGGCGTTGTACTCGCCTGCTTACTCGTTCGTCGATCAGAGCATGCATTCGCGGCTCGGCGCGGAGCCCACGAACGGCGACGGGTTCGGCGTCGGCTGGTACGACGCGGCACCGACCCCCGGCATCTTCCGCAGCGTCGAGCCGGCATGGAACGATCAGAACCTGCGTGAGCTGGCCCAGCACGTCAGCTCGGGACACTTCTTCGCCCACGTGCGTGCCGCGATCGGCTCCGCCGTGCAGATGACCAACTGCCATCCGTTTCGCCACGGGCGGTGGCTGTGGATGCACAATGGCTGCATCCACCAGTTCGCTGCGTTCAAGCGCGACGTCGCGCTGGCGATCGACCCGTCGCTCTATCCCGAGATCCATGGGCAGACGGACTCCGAGATCCTCTTCCTGCTTGCTGTGACGTTCGGCCTCGAAGAGGATCCCCCGGCCGCCGTCGCAGCGGCGATCGGGTTCGTCGAGGATCGGGGCCGCAGGACCGGCGTCGAATACCCGTTCCAGGGCACGATCGCGACGACCGACGGGGAGCGGATCTGGGCCTTCCGCTACTCGAGTGAGGGCAAGTCGCGCTCGCTCTTCTACTCGCAGGACGTGCGAGGACTGCGCGAGCGCTACCCAGACAGAGAGATCCTGCAGGAGGTCTCCGAGGACGCGAGGATCATCGTCTCGGAGCCGATCGGAGACCTGGCAGGAGCCTGGAGCGAGGTGCCCGAGTCGAGCTACGGGGTCGTCGGCCGGGGTGACGACGAACTGCGCAGCTTCTCCGTCGTGCCTCCGTCGACGACGGTCGCGGTGACGATGTGAGGTCGCGGCTCCGGAGGTACTATCGTTCCAGGCGCCGGTCGGGCACGAGATAAGGGGCAGGCGCCTGTGGCACCGATACTGCTTGTGGCAGTTCCGTTGGTCGTGCTGCTGTATTTCCTGATCTTCAGGATCAACAGAGCAGAGCACCTCGCTCCTCAGGCCTACTACCGCAAGAAGCAGCAGGGCGCGAGCATCGCCTTCGAATTCGAGTCGCTGGGTCCTCGCCCGCGCAAGGCCCCACCGCGCGTCTAGTCGGCGCCGGCCTCCGCGACCAGCTGCCCGGCAAGCGTCGTGACCACCAACCCGGGCGCACCCTTCGCCGGCGCGGCGCCGGCGGGGGCTGAGACGAACGCCCGGCCCGCGGGCGGGCCGCTTGTCCGCACCCTCCCGGTCGGAGCGGTATCGTCGCGCCCGGCACGCCAATCGCGGCGGCCATTCACCATTCACAGACGGGGGCGTACCGTGCATCGACAGCGGATCACAGGGGAGGGCGCGGAGCGACTCGGGCGCATCCTGATTCTCGAGCAGGTCTCGATGGGACGGCGTCGCGAACTCGCTCGCATCGCCGACGAAATGACGGTCGAGGCCGGCGAGACGATCGTGCGCCAGGGCCATCCCGGTTATGAGTTCATCATGATCGAGGACGGCGAAGCGGACGTCCTCCAGGATGGCGAGCGGATCAACGCGATGGGACCGGGGGACTGCTTCGGCGAGCTCGCCGTGCTGGCCGACGGCACTCCAAGGAGTGCGACCGTCGTGGCGAGGTCGGACCTTCGGGCGATCGTGCTCTCGGCGCACTTCATGCGCGAGATAAGAGACCTGCTGCCGCCGGTGGGCGAGCGCATCGAGACCGTCGCCTCCGAGCGCCTGCAGCAGGACGCGCTGCGCCGGGCCGGCTGAGCCCGGCACGCGGCCAGGGCCGGGCATCCGTCTGATTCAGTAGCGCGGTGGCCGTTGTTCGGTCGCTGCGCCCGAAGATCCGGAGGGCGGCTCCTGCGGCTTGTCTTTGCCGCGCCCCAGCGCGACGCCGATCCCGATCAGCAGGGCCGCGACGCCGGCGCCGATCAGTGCCCACGCCCACTTGGGGGGACCGGATTCTTCGGATTCCGAGGGCGGGTGCGAACTGGTCGTTTCCGTGGGCGTGTGCGAACTGGTCGTTTCCCTGGTCACCGTCGGCGTCGTCACGGTCTCCGTTTTGATCTGGGTGTTGGTCTGCGTCACAGTCGTCGTGCGGGGTGGGGCCGTGACGGTCTGCGTCTGCGTGACCGTTTTCGGTGGAGACGTCGTGGTTGCTTCCGCGGCGGCGGCGTTCGTCGCGCTCGCGCCCAGCAGCGCGGCGGCCGCGAGGCATGCGCCGAGCACGCCCGCGGGCGATGCCCGGCCGGCCCGTGTCCGCCTGGCGCGCGATTCGGCGTCAGCGTGCCTGCGATCCATGAGAGCAGCTCCTTTCGTGAGCGTGGCAACCCGAGCGTCGCAGCCGGGCGGGCCGGCTGCGTCATCCGGATTGGGTGAACCCGGCTCCGCGCCGCGGGGCGGCCGGGTTCGCGATCACTGCCGGAGCGCGACCGCAGTGATCCATGCGGCTCTCAGGATCGCCTTCAGCAGCTCGTCGCGGTCGACGTTGTCGAGCTGGTCGAGTTCGCCGATGATCTCGGCGATGCGCTCGGGCGAGAGGTCTGCCTCGTCGGGTGGTTGCTCACGTCTCCTGGACACCGTGCCGGCTCCTTTCGCGGGGTATGAAGGGCGGTGCTATGAGGTGCCTCCTATGTCGATTCTGCTCCGGCCCGCGGCGCTGCCCGGTCCCACCAATGGATGAGACTGCTCAGTTGAAGGCGATGCCGTCGCCGAGCGCCTTCGCGACCAGGTGTGCGCGGGAACGCGCCCCTGACTTCTCCATCGCGCTGCGCACGTGGGTGCGGACCGTGTTGTGGCTGATCCGCAGCTCGTCGGCGATCTCCGGCCCGGTGCTCCCCATCGCGACCATGTGGATGATCTGGCGCTCGCGATGGGACAGCGCTCGCAGCCGCTGGTCGGAGGGACTGGGCTGGCGGCGGAAGTGCGCGCCCGCGCGGGACGTGCTCAGGGCGACGAACAGCACGCGGCGGTGTCCCGTGATGATCTCGACCGTGGCGGCCCACTGCACGCCGACCTGGCTGCCATCCGCGGCGAGCAGGTCGGCGGTGCCTGTGAACCGTCGCTCGGCCAGATGCTCTTCCCATATCTCGGGGTCCTGTGGGCCGCCGATCACGAACTCGTAGATCGGCTTGCCGACCAGCTGCTCGCGCGAGTAGCCGAGCAGCTTCAGGTAGGCGCCGTTGACCTCCACCTGGCGTCGCTTGCTGTCCAGCATCACCATCGGGTTTCGCGACTGCGTGAAGGCTGCCGAGAACAGGCCCTGCCATTCGCCCTGCGCGGCCATTCCCAAAACCTAAGACTCGATGGGTGGGGCGGTATCACCCCGAAGGGATGAGCGCCGGGCTGCCGCGAGGCCGTCCCGCCCCTGGACCCCTGCCTTCGGGCCCTTGAATTGCCTACGAAGGTTAGGTAATACCCTATGCTAGTTAGGACACCCCCGGAAAGGGACGCGATGCAGAGCGAGCGATCGCTGGGCCCGTCGGCCGAGCAGGAACAGGCCTGATGCCCCGTGCCGGGCTGACGGCCGACTCGGTCGTGGAGGCCGCCGCCGAGCTGGCCGACGCTGAAGGCCTCGAGGCGCTGACGCTGTCCCGGCTGGCCCAGCGACTCGGAGTGCGTCCGCCCTCCCTGTACGCGCATGTCGGGGGCCTGCAGGACCTGCGCGAGCGCCTGGCCGAACGCGGATCGGCGCAGCTGGCCGATGCCTTGCAGGCCGCCGCGGCCGGCCGCTCGGGAGCGGAGGCCCTGACCGCCGTCGCCGCTGCCTACCGGGATTACGCGCGCTGGCACAGAGGGCTCTATGCCGCACTCCAGCGCCCTCCGGCGGGAGGTGTGGATGACGGGCGGGCCGCGACCAGGGTCCTCGCGGTCGTGCTGGCCGTGCTGCGCGGCTATGGCCTCGAGGGTGAGCCGGCGCTGCACGCCGCTCGCGCCTTGCGATCCGCCCTGCACGGCTTCGTCTCCCTCGAGGCGCAGGGAGGGTTCGGTCTACCGCTGTCGCTCGATCAGAGCTTCGCAGCGCTGGTCGCGCTGATCGACCGGGGACTGCGCCCGCCGGCCGGTTGAGGCCGATCTGCCGGCGTGAGCAGCAGGAACGTCTCGCCGTCCTGCAGGTCTGAGCTGCGAGGCGCGAGCACGACGCCCCGGAACGGCAGCCCGTCGAACCGCAGTTCGCCGGCGCCACCCGCCTGCGCGGCCTCACGCCGTGGGTCCAGCGCGGCGAGCGAGGCGAGCAGAGCGCTGGTCCAGGCAGCGCGTTGCTCGTCGCTCGAGAAGGCGGGCCCGGCGATCAGGAACCCCTGTAGTCGCTCCGCCCGGGCGGCCTTGGCGAAGCGCAGCAGCCAGGGCGCGATCGAGGCGGCATTGCGGGCAGTCGTCCCGGCGCGCCAGTCGGGCGCCCCCCACAGCCGCCACAGTGCCGGAGCGCGCAGACCGGTCTGGGCCGCCCGCTCGACTGCTTCGCTGTAGCGGTTGAGGGCATCAGCCGTGCTCGGGTCGAACCCGCCTGCTCCGAAGCGCGCCATGTCGCCCCGCCGGTGGATTGCAGCGATCTTCGCCCTGACCGCCTCGTCCAGATCGACACCGAGCGATGCCGACAGCTCGGCGAGGGCGCGGTGAAAGGCGGCGATCGCGTCGGCCAGCGAAGGCAGCGGCGCGCCGGGCCGCGGCGTCTTGGGGCCGTCGTAGTGGTTCA
The DNA here is from genome assembly GCA_052145475.1 of Solirubrobacteraceae bacterium. GTDB lineage: Bacteria > Actinomycetota > Thermoleophilia > Solirubrobacterales > Solirubrobacteraceae > Palsa-744. The sequence continues at coordinate 5,032 of JBKQOO010000179.1, read as the reverse complement.
CGACTCGGGCGATCGGGCCCGCCGCCACGACCAGGGCGCGCCCGGACACCTCGCCCCCTGGTTCCGGTCGCGCTCCCGGCGGGGCGACGGCGGCGAGGAACTGATCTGCCAGCGCGGTCGTGATGATCCACAGGTCGGCCAGCTCGGAGGCCAGCTCCTGATGCGATCGGGCCGAGGCGGTCAGCAGCTCGAGCAGCTCGCCCAGCTCCTCCAGCAGCCGCGCCACCGCGGCAAGCGGCCGCCAGTAGCCGCCCGCCCCGATCATCGTCGCCCGGACGAGCTGCTGGGCGTCGCCGGCAGCCGTGTCCATCCTCAGCCGACCTGCAGGATCTCTACGCCCGCGTCGCGCAGGACGTCCTGTCCGTCTAGCACGGCGTAGCCGTTGCGGAAGTACAGCCGGCTGACCCCGGCGCCGGCGAGCAGCTTCGCACAGGGCGGGCAGGGGAAGTCGCTGACATACACGACCGCCCCGTCGGTGCTGCGCCCCTGGCGGGCCGCCTCGGCGATCAGCCTTGCCTCGGCGTGGACCGCCGTCGAGAGCTCCAGCCCGACGCCTTTGGAGAAGTTGCTGCGCGGGTCTCCGGCCGCGTAGGCGCTGAGACGGTGGGGCAGATGCTCGTTGGCCGCCGCCGCGACGGTGCCGTCGGCGAAGCGGATCGCCGCGCCCACCTGCCGCCACCAGTCGACGCTCTCGGCCGCCCGCGCCGATGCGGCCGCGACGAGCTCGGCCAGCTCGGGGTCGCCCTCGGGCGCCGGCGTGCCCTCGGGCCTGAGCAGCGCGGCGGTGCGCGTCTTGTCCCAGCGCAGGAAGACCGTGTCATAGCGAACCTCGCAGCGGGGAAACCAGCGCGCGACCACCTCGTAGCTGACGTCCTCGGCCGGCATGGTGAGCGACGGCGCCAGAGCCGCGAGCCGCTCCGCCCCGGCCTCGTCCAGCACGCCCACCTCCGAGCAGATGCCCCAGACGTCGATCGCGGCCGCCGCCAGCGGGGCCTCCAGGGCGCGGATGTCCTTCGCCAGCGGCCGTTGCTCGCTGTAGAGCTCGGGCCCGATCAGGAACAGCGGCCGCCCCGCTGCGTGGGCGGCTATGAAGCGCCGGTAGCCCTCGTGGAGCACCGGCACGTAGGCGACCGCGACATCGCTCATCCCCGGCGCAGGATGCTGTCGATCAGCCCGGGGAGCACCTCGGCGAGCTTCGGCCCGAGGCGCTCGCCCAGGTTCATGTACATCTGCCTGATCCGCTCGCTGGTCGTCACCGAGGCCTGCCGGGGAAGGACCTCGATCCTTCCGCACAGCTCGCCCAGCCCGCGCAGGTCCTCGTCGCTGTAGGAATGATCCTCCGTCAGCACCAGCACGTCGGGCGTGACTGCCTTGATCAGGGCCCAGCGCTCTTCCTCGTCGTCCTTCAGGTAGATCAGGTCGACCGGACGCTGGTAGGCCAGCATCTCCAGCCGCTCCAGCTCGGGCACCATCGGGCGATCCTCGCCCTTGCGACGGCGGATCTTGGCGTCGCTGTCCACCCCCACCGCGAGCACGTCGCCGAGCTGCTTGGCGCGTTCGAGGTACTTGACGTGGCCGAGATGGATCAGGTCGAAGGACCCCGAGGTGAGCACGACCCCGTAGCCCAGGCCCTTGAGGTGCGTGACCGTGCGCGTCATCTCCTCGAGCGAAGGGATCAACCGCTCCTCGAAGTTGACGTTGGGGCTCAGGATGCCGGTGGTGACTGCCATCGATAGGGGAGGCTACGGGCCTCGCCCGGGGAGGGACCCGACCACCATATAAGCGTTTGCGGGGGCGTAACGGCCAGGGGCGTCATCCATCTGCGCAAGCGTTCAGACTTGCTCGCCCGGCAACCCCTGCCCCAGAGGAGCACGTGCCCGACTACCTGCCATACGACGAGCGGCGGCCAAGCACCGTCTACCGCGAGATGCTCCAGGCGATCCGCGATGGCGGCGTGCGCCTGCAGACCAAGCAGGGGGAGGACGCGCTCGCGCTGGCCGGGCACTGCATGCGCTTTCCGATGGCCCATGGCGCGGGCGTGATCACGGAGCGCTCGATCAAGGGCTTCGTGGGCAAGGCGATCGGCGAGCTGTGCGCGTTCATCAACGGCGCCCGCACGCTCGAGCAGCTGGCAGCCTTCGGCTGCGACTGGTGGGGGGCCTGGGCCACGCCGGAGAAGTGCGCGGCGCGTGGCCTCGAGCCGGGGGACCTGGGGCCGGGCTCCTACGGGCATGCCTTCCGCAACTTCACGACCGACCTGGACGGTGAGGACCCCGGCTTCGACCAGCTTCCCCACCTCGTCTCCAAGCTGCGCGACCTGCCCCTGGACCGCACGGCGGTGATGAGCCCATGGATCCCCAACGCCAACCACCGCGAGGCCGGGGTGCGCTCGCGCAACACGATCGCTCCCTGCCACGGGTGGATCCACGCGCTCGTGTTCGGCGAGAAGCTGCACCTGATCCACAACCAGCGCTCGGGCGACACGCCGATCGGGGTGCCCTCGAACATGGCCCAGTACACCGCGCTGGGGCTGATGCTGGAGCAGCTCACCGGTTATCAGTTCGTCGAGTACGTGCACTGGATCCAGTACGCCCACATCTACGAGAACCAGCTTCCTGCCGTCGAGGAGATGCTCTCGCGCGAGCCGCGACGGCTGCCCACGCTGAGGCTGAACGAGGCCGGCCGCCGGATCCTCGACATCCACGACTTCCGTGCCGAGCACTTCGAGCTGACCGATTACGACCCGCATCCGGCGATCGCGGGCATCCCGGTGGCGAGTTGAGGTGATCTCGATCGTCGTCGCCCACGCCTCCAATCGCGTGATCGGGCGCGAGGGCGGCCTGCCCTGGCGGCTGCCGAGCGACCTGCGGCGGTTTCGCGAGCTGACGAGCGGGCACACCGTGCTGATGGGCCGCCTGACCTTCGAGTCGCTCCCCGACGCCTTTCGCCCGCTTCCCGACCGTCGCAACCTCGTTCTCAGCAGCGACCCCTGCTACCGCCCGCGCGGTGCCGAGGCGTTCGCCGACCTGGACGCCGCGATGGTGGCCTGCGGTGGCGATTGCTTCGTGATCGGCGGCGGGCTGACCTACCTTCAAGCGCTGCCTCTGTGCCGGCGCGTCTATGCGACCGAGATCGATGCCGAGCTGGACGGCGACGTGTTCTTCCCCGAGATCGACGCTGCTCAGTGGCAATGCGTCGACTGCAGCGAGCGGATCGTCGAGAACGAGCTCGGCTTCACCTTCCGGGTCTATGAGCGGGCGAGCTCCCCTCTATAACCTCGAGGCCGCCCGCGGCGCAGACCAGCTCGAGCGCATGCGCGGCCTGGAACAGGAAGGCGTGTGCGTCTTCTGCCTCGAGCATGCCGATCGTCTCCAGCGCGAGCCGGTCGAGCAGGTCGGCGAGCACTGGTATGTGACACGCAACGACTTTCCCTACGAGGGCACCGCGGAGCACTACCTGATCGTGGCCCGAGCGCACGTGGTCTCCTTCGACGAGCTCCCCGACGAGGCGGGCGCCGAGCTGTGGCGGATCAGGCGCGAACTGAAGGACCGGCTCGGCGCCGCCGCGTTCGCGACGGTGGAGCGCAGCGGCGACATGCGCTTCAACGGCGGCAGCGTCGCTCACCTGCACGTGCACCTGGTTGCGCTCGATCCCGCACCCGCGGCGACCGTCCGCTTCCGGGTCAGCGCGCACGGCAGCGGCGATCAGCGCTAGCTTCGGGCTTCGATGACAGCGAACATCGCCTTCTCGCTGTGTGCGGCCGTCATCTCGCTGCTGGTCGTGGTACTTGCCGGGATCAAAGGCGACTGGGCGGTGGTGGCCGTCTACGCGCTCCTCCTGCTCGGCTTCCTGGCCAGGGCGAGCTTCGGCCGGCGCGATCGGCGCTTGGCCGCCGAGCGCGACCGACCGCCCGCGCCGAGTCCGGCCCGCCGGGTCAAACCGGCCCGCTTCCGCCGCCGCTGAGGCTCGCCCCGTCCCGACCTCAGTCGGACGCCGTCGCGGGGTCGGCCAGCCGTCCCGCGAACAGGCTCGCGCCGGTGTCGCGGTCGCGCAGGAAGAACAGGAAGGGGCGGTCGGCGTCGAAGACGACCGTGTGGCGGGTGGGCAGCTCCTCGCTCGACGTTTCGACCGTGACGAGCGTCGCCGCTGCCGCTTCGGTGCCCTGTTCGTCGACCTTCAGCTTGGCGGCATGATCGACGACGCCGATGTTCAACGGCGGGCCGGGTGCGATCCCGGCGAAGTCGGCGACGCCGGGCGTGAATGCGTCGGTCATGCCCAACGCCTCCAAGGCGCCGTTGAGCTCACCGTTGAAGTCGAGGTCGAAGCGGGGCAGCGTGAGCGCGACCGGTCGAGGGGTCACATGCGCGAAGGCCGCTGCCAGCGTTGCGGCGCTCAGACCGGCTTCCAGCCGTCCGAGCGTCTCGCCGCGCGGGAGCATCACGGCCAGCGAGAGCGAGGAGGCGGCGTAGGGGAGTTCGACCAGCGCGTAGCCGCGCCCTGTGCCGTAGCGCAGAGATTCGGTCTGGTGCATCAATGGCGTGGAGACACTCCGTCGGGCGAGGTGGAAGGCGCCGGGGCGCGTTTCCCGAGGCTTGAAAGGCGAGGCCCATTCCGCCTTGAGGTAGATCGCGTTTGCCAGCCCCAGCACCGTTTCGGGCGACAGCTTTCCGACGATCGTCGGGATCAGGCCGTGGGTTCGTTCGTCCACCCAGGCATTGATGGCGGCCGCTGCGGCCGCTGCGGCGTGGTGGAAATCGAGGATCTGGGGGGCGGCGCCGAAGCCCTGCTGAAGTCCCGCCAGGAAGGCGGGGCGCACGTCGAAGCCCTGTTGCAGGAACAGGGCGTCGGCCAGCTCGAGCACCGGCGCGTTGGCATGCCCCGCGCCCGCCGCCGACTGCGCGGCGGCGATGCGTGCCTGCAGTTCGCCGATGCTCCGGAAGGCGGTCGGGGATGAGAGGTGCAGCGCCGCCGCCATCTGCGTCGCGGTCTGCCACTTTGCGCCGGTGCCGACCATGGCCAGTGCCGTCGAGAT
>JBKQOO010000178.1:0-17543 GCA_052145475.1 Solirubrobacteraceae bacterium | reverse complement strand
CGGCCCGTGTGCTCGGCGTAGATCTCGTCGATGCGCTCGCGCACCTTGAGGATCTCGCGGGCGTGGATCTCGATGTCCGTGGACTGCCCTTCGAAGCCCGCCGAGGGCTGGTGGATCAGGATCCGCGAGTTCGGCAGGGCCGCGCGCTTGCCCTTCGTCCCCCCCGCCAGCAGCAGCGAGCCCATCGACATCGCCACGCCCACGCACATCGTCGCGACATCCGGCTTGATGAACCGCATCGTGTCGTAGATCGCCAGCCCCGAGTAGATGCTGCCACCGGGCGAGTTGATGTACAGGGAGATGTCCTTTTCGGGATCATCGCTCTCGAGGTGCAGGAGCTGGGCCACGACGAGGTTCGCGACCTGGTCGTCGATCGGCGTGCCTAGGAAGATGATGCGCTCGTTCAGCAGTCGCGAGTAGATGTCGAACTCGCGTTCGCCGCGCGCCGTGCGCTCGATGACCATGGGAATCAGCGGCATGCGCCCCACCCTATCGCTCGGCGCCGCCGGAGCCGACGGCGGGCTCGGCTGGCCGAATGTGCGAGCCGCGCCCGCAACAAGCTGCGGCTGAACGGGTTTCACGACGATGCACCACCCAGTGAAGGAGCCCACTTGATCCAGCGCCGCCACTCGACCCGCCCTCGCAGATCGCCCCTCGCCGTGGTCGCGCTGCTCGCGCTGCTGTCCCTGGCCGCGTCCGCGCCGGCGATGACCAGCCACGCCGGCTGGCCGCCCGACCAGCACCTCGTGATGGACAAGGGCCCGGCGGGGCACGATCACCTACTGAGGGGACGCCCCGGTGTCCACAACTACCTGCTGGGTGGCTACGGCGACGACACGATCATCGGCGGCGACGCCGGCGACGTGATCTGGGGCGACTACCACCCCTCGGGTTGGCCGTCCCGTCAGACCGCGGTGATCCACGCCGGCGACGGCAAGAACTTCATCTATGCCAACGACACCTACAACTACGTCTGGACCGGTACCAACCCGGCCACGGTCGTACACGCCCACGAGGGCTCGGGGATCATCCACTGCGAAAGCCCCGGCATCGTCGTCTACACCAGCCACCACGCCCTGCCCCACTACAAGCTGCACGGCTGCCGCCACATCAGCTTCTACTCGGTCGGTTACTGAGGCTCACCGGCGCCGGCCGGCTCGAGCAGGCGCTCGCGCAGGGCCCGCAGGTCCTCGGGGGCGAGCCCCCCGGCGCCGAGCGTCGCCTCCAGGTCGAGCGAGGCGAGCGTCGTCTCGATCACCTCGCCGGCCGTCGTGCCCCGCTCTTGCAGGTAGGCGATCAGCGCGGGCGCCTGGTCCTCCTCGCCGAGCGCCGCCCACAGTCCCGTCAGCCGCTCGTGGCTCAGCTCGTAGTCGGCGGCGATCGTGGCGGGCTCGACGCCGACGAGCGCGAGCGCGACCATCGCCACCTGCCCCGAGCGGTCGCGTCCACCGACGCAATGGAAGGCGACACCGCCGGGCGCGGCTCGGGCGATCGCGCGCACCGCGTTCGCGGCCAGGTGGGGTTTGCGCATCAGGTGGGCCCGGTAGTAGAGCGGTGTCCCGAACTCGGGTGTGTCGGTGATCGGGCGCCAGAAGGCCGTGTCCTCGATCCCGTCGATCGCGACCGCGACCGTCTCGATCTCGGGCGGGCGCGAGGCGAGGTCGGGAGCCTGGTCGCGCTCGCGCTCGTTGCGCAGGTCGATCACGGTCCTGACGCCGTGATCGAGCAGCGCCTGCCAGCCGGCGTCGCTCATGCGCGACAGCGAGTCGGCGCGCACGAGCGACCCTCTCGCCGTTCGGCGCCCGCCCGCCGCCGGCAGGCCGCCGAGGTCGCGGACGTTGAAGCAGCCCTGCCAGTCGAGGTCACGTGTGCCGTCCATCGCGTCCGCCGGCTCGGTCTCAGCGGTTGACCGACTGCATCCCCTGGGGGTCGTAACGGTCGCCGCTGGCGGCGGGAACCGCTGCGGCGATGCGCTCGACCTCCTGCGGCGTCAGCTCGACCTCGGCTGCCTCCAGGTTCTCTTCGAGGTAGCTGACGCGCTTGGTGCCGGGGATCGGGACGATGTGCTCCCAGCGGTGCAGCACCCAGGCGAGCGCCAGCTGACCCGGCGTGATGCCCTTCTCGGCCGCCAGCTCACTGACCCGCTCGGCGAGCTTCAGGTTCGCGGTCAGGTTCTCGCCGGTGAAGCGTGGGCCGTAACGGCGGAAGTCGCCCTCGTCCAGCTCCTCCGGGGAGGAGAACCGGCCTGACAGGAAGCCGCGCCCCAGCGGGGAGTAGGCGACCAGCCCGATGCCCAGCTCCTCGAGCGTCGGCAGGACCTCCTCCTCGACGTCCCGGGTCCACAGCGAGTACTCGGTCTGCACGGCCGTGATCGGGTGCACCGCATGCGCCCGCCTGATCGTCTCGGCGCTCGCCTCGGAGAGGCCCAGGTGGCGGACCTTGCCGGCAGCGACCAGCTCGGCCATGGCTGCGACCGTGTCCTCGATCGGCGTGGCCGGGTCGACCCGGTGCTGGTAGTAGAGATCGATGTGGTCGGTGCCCAACCGGCGCAGCGAGCCCTCGCAGGCCGCGCGAACGTAGTCGGGGCTGCCGTCGATCGACCGCCTCGGCGGGCCCCCATCCTCGCCCGGCTCGATCCTGATCCCGAACTTGGTCGCCAGGAAGACCTCATCTCGGCGCCCCGCTATCGCCCGGCCGACCAGTTCCTCGTTTGTGTGCGGGCCGTACATGTCCGAGGTATCCAGGAAGTTGCATCCCAGCTCCAGGGCACGGTGGATCGTGCGGGTCGATTCCGCGTCGTCGCCCCGCCCGTAGAAGGCCGACATCCCCATGCATCCGAGTCCGATCGCCGAGACCTCGGGTCCCTGTGGTCCGAGCGTGCGCTGCTTCATGACCGGCTCCTTTCGGGTGCGTTCTGGTTGCCGGGCTCGCAGGTCGCGCCGCCCGCCCGGCGTCCCGGTATACCAAGCCGGTGGTTGCTTGTCGTGAACAGGCCGCCCTGCGCGGGGCGCAGCTCGGCCCGACACGACTAATGTTGCGCTGAGTGTTCCCGCTGAACCTTCCCAACCTGCTCACGGTGCTGCGGATCATGCTCGTCCCGGTGCTGGTCGTGGCGCTGCTGGGCAACACGCCGGAGGGCGACGTGCTTGCCGCGGTCGTGTTCGCGCTCGCCTCCTTGACCGACTTCGTCGACGGCTACCTCGCCCGTGCAAGGGGCTCGGTCACGACGTTCGGCAAGCTGATGGACCCGTTGGCCGACAAGCTGCTGGTCGTCGCCGCGCTGATCTCGCTGGTCTCGCTGCACCGCCTGGCGGCCTGGGTGGCGATGGTCATCATCACCCGCGAGCTGGCCGTCACCGTCCTGCGGCTGGGCGCCAGCCAGGCCGGCGTCGTGATCGCCGCCAGCACGTTCGGGAAGGTCAAGACCTGCCTGCAGATCGCGGCGATCCTCGCCGTGATCGCGGTGCCCGGCCAGCCGCTGTGGGTCTCGGCGCTGCTCTACGCCGCTGTTCTGGTGACCGTGCTCTCGGGCCTGGACTACTTCTTCGGCGTGCGCCGGCTGATGGCGAAGAGCGAGGCTCAGCCCGGGGGCTGACGGTCGGCGCCGTCCTGGAGCCAGGCCTCGAGGCTGGTGTGGCGGGAAGCCGGAGAGCCCAGCTCGACCTCGCCACGCAGCTCGGCCAGCGTGCCGTGACGCTCGGCCACGACGTTGTGCTGGTGGATCGTCTCGAGGTTCTCCTGGCGGGCCGAGACGAAGCTCGCCGCGTCGAGCTCGGGGAACGCGTCGACCACGCCGGCGATCATCTCCCGCACACAGTCCTCGACGAAGCGGGGGCGCCGGTGGGCCTTTTCCACGACGGCGACCTCGTCGGAGCGCTTCATCAGCTCGTAGATCTCCGAGGACATGCTCGCCTCGGCGATGCTGAGCAGTGTTGTCGCCTCGATCTCGGCGACGCACTGCTCGATGCAGCCGATCTGTAGCGTCGCCAGCCCCCGCTGATTGTGGGTCGCGACCGGCACGCTGCGCAGGATCAGATCGATCTGCTGCTCGCTGAAGTCCTCGCCCGCCAGGCGCTCGCGGGCGCGCGCGGCAATCAGCTCCTGGGCGCAGGGGCATGCCGTCATCCCGGTCGCCGACACGCCGACGATCCGCCGCGTCCCGTGCTCGTAGGCCACAGCGCGGCCGTGCAGCGTGTAGATCTCCTGGGTCCGCACCCCGGAGACAGGCGCAGGCTTGTACTCGGGGTAGCGGGCCGCGATCGTCACCTCGGCCCTGTCGGCGCCCTGTCGTGAGCGAACCAGCTCGGCGATGTGCTGAGCCAGCGTCTCGGCGCGAAACGGCGACTCGCTGAGCACGACCTCGCCGATCGCCTCGTTGACGACCTCGTCGAAGCGCGACATGTGGGCGCCCTTCTGGTCGCGGGGAAGATCGACGAAGCAGTCCAGGCGGGCGAAGTACAGCTCGTCGCGGATGCGCACCACCTTCTCGACCCCCGTGACCCCCACTCGGGACAGGCCCACAGGGATGCCTGGGGCGCGCGCCTGGACGTCATCGCCGGAGCCGATCGCCGGGGTCAGAGTTGGGGTCGAACCGCTCGTCCGCACCGTGGTGAAGCCTAGCGCGGCGGCGGCGGCGCGCCCCTGCTCGCACCGGGCATCTCCCCGACCGCAGATTCTGGTATCACTCCGCACTTAGTTCACCGGCGGGTCCTGGGGAGTGGGGTTGGGCCGGAGACCGGGGAGCGCGAGACGCAACGAGACTGCCAATGAGAGCGCAACGCACAGGAGGCTTAGCGTAGGTCAGGGGAGGTCGTGGCGGCTCACCGCCTCGACGGGGATTCGGAGAGGTCCTTGGGAGTCGAATTGACCGAGAAGCGGGAGGGTCTGGTTACCACCATGGAGACGGCGGTGGTGGAGATGGAGGAGTTGCAGGGAGTCATTGCCGAGGGGCAGGAGCGCGGGTATCTGACGACCGACGCGATCGCAGCAGTCGTCGAGGAGGTGGAGCTGTCGAGCCAGCAGGCTCAGGATCTGCTGAGCTATCTGGAGGAGCACGGGATCGAGATCCTGGCGCCGGGCGAGTCGGCACCCGAGCTGGGCGCGAGCGCGATCGGTGCGGGCGAGGACGCCGCGGTGGACGGTGATCCGGCCGGCGATGCGGGCGAGGAGCTCGACGAGCCGGACAGCGAGACCGCCTCAGAGGAACAGGGGCGAGGGTTGCAGGTCCGCCTCGAGGAGCTGCGCCGCCCCGAGGTCGACCTCGGAGTCGAGCCGAGTCTCGATTCGTTGCGGCTGTACCTGCGCTCGATCGGGCGTGTCCCGCTGCTGAGCGCGGAGGAGGAGGTGGCGCTGGCCAAGCGCATCGAGCGCGGCGACATCGCAGCCAAGCAGCACATGGTCGAGGCCAATCTGCGCCTGGTCGTGTCGATCGCAAAGGGCTACGTGGGGCGCGGCCTGACGCTGCTGGACCTGATCCAGGAGGGCTCGCTCGGGCTGATTCGCGCTGTCGAGAAGTTCGACTACCGGCGGGGCTACAAGTTCTCGACGTACGCCACCTGGTGGATACGACAGGCGGTGACCAGGTCGCTGGCCGACAAGGGGCGCACGATCCGGATCCCGGTCCACATGGTCGAGCGGCTGAACAAGCTGCTGCATGCCGAACGGCGGCTGATCCAGCAGCTCGGCCGCGAGCCGACCGCGGCGGAGCTGGCGGCCGAGCTCGAGTGCACCGTGCGTGAGGTGCGGGACGTGATGCGGATCACCCAGCAGCCGATCTCGCTGGAGAAGCCGGTCGGCGAGGAGGACGACTCGGCGCTGGCCGACTTCGTCGAGGACGTCTCGGCGGCATCGCCCTTCGAGATCGCCTCGGAGGCGCTGCGGCGCGAGAACGTGATGCGTGTGCTCGCCGCACTGCCCCGCCGCGAGCGCGAGGTGATCGAGATGCGTTACGGCATCGTCGGCGGGCGCTCACGGACACTGGAGGAGGTCGGGCGCGCCTTCAACATCACCCGGGAGCGGGTGCGCCAGATCGAGAACCGAACGCTGAAAAAGCTGCAGACGCTGCCTGAAGCCCAGCAGCTGCGCGAGGCGTCCTGAGCCCCGGCGGCCGCTGCGACGGGCTGTCGGAGACTCGCGCGCTGCAGCTCGACTCCCTAAACTGACCAGCCCCCGGCGGGGTTCCCGAGCGGTCAAAGGGGCGTGGCTGTAAACCACGTGGCTCTGCCTTCGAAGGTTCGAATCCTTCCCCCGCCATCGCAGCGCGGCAAGCCGTTCGCGGCGCCCGTCAGGCCCCGAGGCCGGCTCAGGCCGACAGGTGCTGATGGGCCCCGCTGCGCTGGAGGGACCGGTAGGCCCGCGGGTCGGGGGCCGGGGGCAGCGCCCTGCCGGCGCGGCGCACGAACACGTCCTGCTGACTCTCCTGCGAGCGGTCGTGGGGATAGAAGGCGAACGCGCGGAAAGCCCGCTTGCTGGCCGCGTTGTCGCGCCTGACCAGCGCCCAGATCGTCGGCATCGGTCGTCCGTAGCGGGCCTGCTCGACGACTTCGAGGGCGGCCCGCACGATCGCTTCGCCCAGCCGGGTCCGGCCGTCGTTGAGCACGTGATTGCGGAAGCGCTCGTCGCGCGCGACCAGGTTCACATAGGGGTTCGGCGCCAACCGGCGCAGGAACCACGGTTCCGAGGCCTTGGCGCGGATCTGCGCGTTGCCGTCGAGCCGGACCGAGGCGATGCCGAGCAGATCACCGGAGCGCTCTTCCCGGAGCAGGGCGACCGTCTGGGGCAGCGCTTCTCCCTCGATCAGGTTCCGGACGATCAGCTGCACCTCGCCGGCGGCCGGTCCGCGCTCGCAGCGGAACTCCTCGAGCTGGGGATCGCCGACGCAGTCCGCTTTGCTGCGCAGCGTGACAGTCACGAGCCCCCGGAGGGCGGTGGGCTCCGATCGGGATGAACTGGCGGGCATGGGTGAAGACAGGAAAATAGTCGCCGCGCAGGCGGAAGCGGCGCCGGCGCTCAGCCGCCCAGGAAGTCCAGCAGCAGCTCCCGGAACGCCTCGGGTGTCTCCAACGGGGCGAAGTGCCCGGCGCCTGCGATCACACTGAGCTGCGCTTGCGGAAGCGTGCCGGCCAGCTTCTCGGCGGCGCGATGGAAGTCGCTCATGTCCAGCTCGCCCACCGCCACGAGTGCCGGAACCGCGAGACGCGCCAGCGCGGCCGGGTCGCGCTCGAGTGGGTCGGGCCCCTCGGGTGGCTCGCCGGCCTCGAGCTGCAGCTCGAGGGCGCGCCGCTGCATCGCGGCGATCAGCTCGCACAGCTCGCTGGGAGCACCGGGCAGGGTCCAGGCCCGCACGACGGCATCGACGGCACCGTCGATGTCCCCTCGCTGCAGCGCGCCCTCCTCCGCCTCCCAGGCCTCCAACAGCCGCGAGGATGGCTCGACCCCGGGGGCCGGGCTGGAGATCAGCGCGAGCGCACCGACACGCTCGGGAGCCAGCACGGCGACTCGCAGTGCGACCGCACCGCCGAAGGAGTTGCCCACCAGCGCGGCCCGATCCACGCCGAGCTCGTCCATGCTGACCAGCACGTCGCTCCACGGGGCGGCCGGCCGCTCGCCGGGCTGCGCCTGCCCGAACCCGGGCAGGTCGATCGCGATCGCCCGGAATCCGGCCCGCGCGAGCGGCGGCAGGTGCGCGGCCCACATCCTCCGATCCGCCACCCCGGCATGCAGCAGCACCACGGGCGGGCCCTCGCCGAGCTCGTCGCAGGGAAGCGTCACCGGCCCATCATGCCAGCGCTGCGGTACGCCCCAGCGCTAGGCGCGCGCCAGTCCACGCCCCAGGTGCTCGCGTTCCAGCTCGAGCCAGTCCTGCGGGTCGAGGAACTCGGGCGTCGCGGCGCGGACGGCCGCGACGGCCTGCCGGGGTACGGCGTCGTCGGCGTCGACCGCCGGCCATGGCTCGCCAGGGCGGCTGAGTCGGAAGCCCTGAACCAGCGGCACGCCGATCCGCTGCAGCGCGCGCAGCTCGCCCGTCGTCTCGATGCCCTCGGCGATCAGCAGGCTCCCGACCTGTTGGGCATAGCCCTGGAGCGCCTGGACCAGCGCGGCGAGTTCCTCGTCGTGGTCGATGCCGCTGGCCAGGGCACGGTCGAGCTTCAGATAGCTGGGACGCACGGTCGTGATCTGGCGCAGCCCCGAGTAGCCGGCGCCGACGTCGTCGACCGCCAGGGACCCGCCGCACGCGATCAGCGGCGCGATCGCCTCGTGCAGGCCTTCGTCGACCTGGACCAGCGTCTCCTCGGTGATCTCCACGATCAGTCCCCGAAGCCCCTCGAAACGTTCGGCGGCGGCCTCGCGGAGCATCCGCATCGTCCGGTCTTCGACCAGTACCTGTACGGACAGGTTGACCGAGAGGCTGGTCCCGGCCGGGCGCACCCCCAGCAGCGACAGCGCCTCGCGCAGACATGCCCGCTCCAGCTGGGGCCGGCCGCCGAGCTCGTCGGCCAGTGCGAACCAGTGCAGCGGCGTCGCGCCGGGCGTCTCGACGCCGAACCTGGCCAGAGCCTCGTAGGCGTGCACCGCCCCGGTGCGGATGTCGACGATCGGTTGGACGACCATCCTCAGCCCGTCGCCTTCGATCAGCCGCGCCAGCGCGTTGCGCGCGTAGGCCCGGTCCTGCTCGCTCAGCGCGATCGCCGGCTGCTCGCCGACTCGCGCCGGGCCCTCGCGCTCGGACATGCGCGCGGCGATGTCTCCGGCCAGCAGCAGCGTTTCGGCGCTGTCGGCCTGCTGGCGGGCCTGGCGCAGCAACAGGTTCAGCTCGCCGGTGAGCCTGCCCGCGGTCAGCAGCAGGCCGATCGTCGCCAGGCACAGTCCGGCGTAGGCGGCGCTTACGCCACCTTCGCGTGCGATCGGCAGGGTCAGAGCGAACAGCACCACCGCGCGGCCCAGCCAGTGGACCCGTCCTCCCCTGGCCAGGACGCCGCCGGCGACGGCCACCAGCCAAAGCAGGCTGATGACGTCCACGCGCTGGCTTCCCAGCCCGACGATCATCACGCCGGCGCCGGCCGAAAGGGACTCCTCGACGGTCAGCAGCGCCGTGCCTGGGGCAGCCAGCTGGACGGCCGCGCTGATCGCGATCGTGGCGAAGCCGGCGATCGCCAGCGCCGGTCGTTGCGAGAGCGCCGGCTGATCCAGCAGCAGGGCTATTCCGGCAAGCCCCATCGTGACGCGTGTCACCGCGGCGGTCCTGCGGGCGCGCAGGATGTGTTCGCCTGACTCGATCGGAAGCGGACGGCCGAGCATCCCCATCGTCCTCCATTCGGCCGATGCGGGACTTTCCTTGAGGAATCCGGGTCGACGCCGAAATGCGCGGGCTAGGAAGCCGGTGGCGCCGCCGGGGCCGGGCTCCCGATCCGGCGCGCCAGATCCTGCGCCTGCGGCGTGCTCACCAGCACCCGCCGCAGCGGCTCGTGGTTGTTGACCGTGAAGGACAGCCCCGGTACTCCGCGGCGCACGAGGAAGGCTTCGTCCAGCCGGATCGTGCGCGCCACGTAGTAGAGCCAGGGCAGCCGCAGCCCCGCCTTGAGCCCGGTGGCCATCGCCTCGCGGACCGGCTCCTCGATGACCTCGACGTCGCTGATGTCCCGCAGCGGCACCCTGATGTCACCCATCAGCCCGAGCACCTTCTGCCATCGGGAAAGCAGCACCTCGATCGTGTCCTGGCCGACCTCGACGCGCACGGCGACAGCGTACCCGCGGGGGACGTTGCAAGCGGCCGTCGATAGCGGTAGAAGATGGCTGCACCCGCGCCGCGGCGTGGGGGAAGGGTCAACATCGGCGGGAGGGAGTGCCGAGGATGCAGTCAGCAGAGGTTCCCACCAGAGTCCTCGTCGTGGCTCACAAGACGGCCGCGACCCGGCCATTGCTCGACGCGGTCCACGAGCGGGCCCAGCGCGGCCCCTGCACGTTCACGCTGCTCGTCCCGAATGCGGCCCACGGGCTGCACAAGGTCGTCGACGCCGAGGACCAGGGCCCCGGCGAGGCGCGGCAGGTGATCGCCCACGCCGTGCCCATGCTCAGCGAGGCGGCGGGCTCGGAGGTTGAGGGGATCGTCGGCGACTCCGATCCGTCCGCGGCGATCCAGGACGCGATCAACCTGCGCGGCTTCGACGAGGTGATCATCTCGACCCTCTCACCCCGGCTCTCCCGATGGCTGCACCTCGACCTGCCCAGCAAGGTCGCCGGGCTGGGGCTGCCCGTGAGCACCGTCACACCGGCTGACCAGCCCGCGTAGGCGCGGACCCGTGCGCCGCTCCGGCGTGGCTGGCAGATCGACGTCACGAGCAGCTCGATCGTCCCTGGCTTGACAGCACGAAACCTGCGTGTTCATTACGATTTCTGCTGCGCGCGAGGGGGCGCTTCCGGGGCGGCCCTTCTCAGACTGATGTCTGTAGATCTTTCGTCCGCGCGCCGCGAGAGTCCCAGCGATGGAGACCGTCCGCCAGCAATTCGCTGCCAACCTGCGCCGCCACCGTGATGCGGCCGGGCTCTCCCAGGAGGCACTGGCCGCGATCTGCGATCTGCACCGGACCGAGATCAGCCTGCTCGAGCGCTGCAAGCGCTCCCCCCGGCTGGAGACGATCGTGATCCTCTCCCGCGGTCTGCAGCTCTCGTCTCCCTCCCAGTTGCTCGATGGGATCGCCTGAAGGACTCGCGGGGCGAGGGGGAGCGAGCGTCTTCTGTCCCCGGGTCTTCTCGCTCGAGCGGAGCGCTACAGTTTGGCCCCCGCCCAGCTAGCTCAGTTGGTAGAGCACTTCCATGGTAAGGAAGGGGTCATCGGTTCGAGTCCGATGCTGGGCTTCGTCGATCGCGAACCTCACGCAGGGAGCCGTGGCGCCGGCACTCAGGAGGACGGACAGACCAGCGGCTTGATCCCTGCCGGGTCCAGGCACATGTCCACCCGTTCGGGCAGCTTGCCGTGGCGCACGGCGAAGCGCGTGTACTTGCCGATCTCGCCTGATTTGGAGATCAGGATTTCGAGGATCACGCCCGAGCCGAGGTAGCGCTCGAAGGCGCCAAAGGTGACGGGCGTCACCCCGTTCCTGCCCCGCACCGTGACCCGCCTGGCGAACCTGAGCGGACAGCCGTGGCCTTTGCATCGCACCTCGATCCGAGCGCCCGCAGGCACCTGCTGGACCTTCAGCAGTTTCAACCTGACACCTGACCCGATCTCGGTGCCGGCGATCCGTACGACGGGGAAAGGCTCCATCAGCGACGCCTGGCGGCCGACCACGTCGATCGTTTCCGTGGCCACGCTCGAGCGCCCGGCCGCGTCGGTCACCCGCAGCCGCACCGGGTGCGGCCCCGGCGAGGAGAACGAGGTGCTGAGCAGGGCGCTCCCGGGAGCGAACGGATCGCTGCTGGTCAGCGCCCAGGCAAACCCGGTGATCGGGCTCGCCACGTCGGTCGAGCTCGAGACGAGCAGGACGGGTTCGCCGGTCTTCGGGACCGCCGGCACCCATCTGAACGACGCCGTCGGGGGCGGGGGCGGTTCGACGATCGGAGGCGCCGGCGGTGGGATGACGGTGAAGGTCACGGGGGGCGCGCTGAACCCCAGCTGTCCGTTTCCTGGGTTTTCCTGGAAGGCGATCGCCGTGTACTGGCCGGCCGGGAGAGGCCGGCCCACATCGGCGGATCTCCAACCGGTACCTGTCCCGGTGGCCGTGGCTTCGGAGACGATGGTTCCTTCCGGCGATGAGATCTGGACGGTCACGGGGCTTGTGTCAGTCGCGGTGCCGGTGAAGAACGGCGTCGCGTCGTCCGATGGCGATTCGGGCACGTTCAACGTGACCGTCGGAGCGGCGGTGTCGACCACGAACGTCGTGGGCAAGCTGGTCCCGCGTTCAGGCAAAAGGCCGGACTCGACGGCCTGCGCCGTGTAGAGGCCATCTCCGAGGGGCGGGTTGAAGATCGTGAGTTTCCACAGGCCCTCTTCGATCGTTTCGAGGACGAGTTCGCGAATCGGGCTGCCCGCTACGATCGGCCCTTCGTAGATCCTCAGGGTCAGTTTGTTGCCGTCCACGGCCGAACCGTGGAACGTCGGCGTCGAGGTGCTGATCGTTTCCTCGTTCAGCGGACTGGTGATCGTCACGAGCGGCGTAGCGGCGAGGGCATCGCCCGCCTGACTCATGCTCATTGCGATGAACAGCATCGCCGCCACCCTCAGCAGGCAGACCCATGCTCGTCTCATCGGGTCGTGCTCACAGCCACCTCACGCCCCCTTTCAGGCCGACAGGAAGGCTAGCGAACCCGGCGGCCTGCGCAGCCTTCTTTGGACAACCTGCGAGCGAGCTTGCAAGGGCTGCGCTGCCGGCGAACTGTGACCGGCTTTCCTGTCCGCTGCCCGCAGTTCAGATGCTCACACAATCCCCACAGGTAGAGCTCCCCCGGGCTTCGCCCGAACGGCCGGCGAGGACATGTCGCGTCGGCCTTAACACGGAGTGCCCCAGCAGGCTGGGGCACTCCGCTGCAGCTCGTCGCCATGCCGGCGCCGGGCTCCCCCCGGATCAGTAGATCGCGATGATCTTGAACTTCTTCAGGCTCTTGGCAACGCTGTAGGTGAATTCGTGGGTTTCGACGCCGTTGTAGTCGGAGTCCCACCCGGTCACCTCGCCGCCGCCGGTGTTTTCGAATTCCGTCTGGCCCTTGCCGGCCTTCATGTGGACCAGTTTCCCCCCTCCGGCGGCTTCACAGGTCTCCTTGTCAGCGCCGTTGGGGTACTTCTTGTTGACGACGTGGACCCCGGTGCAAACGACTGCACCGTAATATTCGCCGGCGGTGTATTCGGCGGTGAACGGCGTACTCATCGAAGCCATCGCGACCGCGGCGTGTCGGCCCCCTACAGGCGCCGCCGTCGCGGATGTGGCGAACGCGCCCAGTGCTACGACGACCACTGCGCACGGCAGCGTGAAACGCTTCATATCAGCCTCCTTGCCCGAGGGCATTAGCTAGATGCCCCCTCCAGGAGGCTGTGGCCATCCTAACCAGCGGGCCGCCTGTTGGACAAATACGAATCCTTCGATCCGTCATAGGGCCTGCTTATGACCCGCGGCCCGGCATGGCCGCGGGTGTCGAGAGCTCCTGCTCAGCCGGCGAGAGCTTTCTGCTTGATCGTGTCGAACTCGGCCTGGGTGATCGCGCCTTCGTCCAGCAGCTTCTTGGCGTTCGAGATCGACGTGGCGGGGTCGGTTCCGCTGACCGTCTTGACGTAGTCGGCCATCTGCGACTGGGCTGCTTCCTGCGCTTCCAAGGCCCTTTCCGTCATGCCCTTGTGCTCCGCGATCAGGTAGACGAACACGCCCAGATATGGCACGACCACGATGAAGATGATCCATAACACCTTGACCCAGCCCGAGGCGTCGTGGCGTCGGAAGATGTCGGCGATGACCGTGAACAGGATCCAGAGCCAGATCACGAAGGCGAAGAAGATGAGCAACGTCCAGAACACTTCGAGGAGCGGGTAGCTCGTTGCGAGTAGCACTTGTCGATTCCTTGTCTGTCGGGAGTAGTTGGGGCCTGGCGCTGCACACGTCTCCGCCGACCAGTGGCCAGCCTCCTACCTCCGGGGGGACCCACGCCACCGAACCAATCCGAGGAAAGTTCAGTTGAAACTACGTACCACCCTGCGCGTCCGCTGCCCGTCGGCGCGAACGCCGGGCGTCAGCCGCACCCGGTCGCGCACCGACGCGTGGCCGAGTGGCCAAGCAAGAGCGGCCGAAGCAAAAGCGGCCGAAGCAAGAGCGAGCAAGCAAGAGCGACCGAAACAGGAGCGGCCGAAGCAAGACCTGGGCCCGCCGTGCGGCGGGCCCAGGTACGAAGCTGTGGATACGGCCTGCTACTTCTTGCTGTGAGGCTACGCCCTGCTACTTCTTGCTGTGAGGATCCTGCCCGTTACTTCTTGCGCGGGCAGGGCGCCTTGTACTGCGCGGTCACGGTCTGGGTGCTCAAACCGCCCAGGCCGGCGAACGTGAGTTCGGCCTTGACCGGGAGGTATTTTTTCGGGCACGTCGTCGGCAACGTGCCGTAGTAGATGGTTTTGCCGTGGCTCTTGTACGCCGAGCCCGTCTTCACCTTGATGAATTTGACCGAGGCGTCCTGCGCGCCGGGCACCGTTTCGACCAGCGGCACGACCGCTTCGAACTTCTTGCTGTACAGACCGCTCGAGTTCACGAAGTGCCCCTTGGAGAGGATTTCCAGCAGCACCGGTTCGTGACCGAACGTGAAGAACGTGAGCCCACCACCGGGCGCGTAGAACGATTCGATCGTCGCCGTCTCCGGCACGACTTCTTTACCGAACGCGACGAACCCTTCGACCGAGCCCTTCGGGCCGGCAGCCGAGCCTTTCGGGCAGAACTTCGGGCCCTTGCCGGTCGGTTCCAGCACGGAGGGGTTGCAGGTCGGGAAGCCCGTCGTGTGCAGCTTCACGCCGGCCGGCAGGTAGACGTTCACGTGGACCAGCGGCGGCGGGAACCCACCGTATTCGGTGCCCGAGATCTTGAATTCCGATTCGACCGCCGCGCCGGCGCCGAAGATGTTCCCCGTGTGCGGGAAGCCCGCGATCGGCACCGCGGCGGCTTTGAACGTCACCGTCGGCGCCGCCGAGGCCGCGCCTGGAAGCACGAGCGCGAGGGCGGCGAGGCCGAGAACGGCAAGACTGGCAGATGCTCTACGCATCAGTTATCTCTCCTCTGTTGATGGACAGGTCCGCCTCGATCCGGGTAGCTCCGGAGCCATGGCGGTCCGGCGACATCGAGATCCCCTGCATCGAGCTGGGGAACAGTGGCGACTTCGGGGGCGAACACTAGCCGCAGGCGACGATGCGTTCAAGTTGCAACCGACCGCCCAGCCGGTCCGTGCCGGCCCCCGGCGACGCGCTCGCCTTCGAAGATTTCGTAAACGATCAACAGGCATGATCCTAACGATCTACCTCAGGGTTAGCCTCAGCCTCGTGCGGTGAGCTCCAGTCGCTCCCCGTCGAAGCCCACCCCGATCGGGTCCAGTAGTACCCGTCGCGGTCCCTCTTCTACCCGCCCGGCCACCAGCGCGTGCAGGCCCAGCGAGCCGGCGCTCGCGGCCACCGCCTGGCCGGCGCCCGCTGCGCAGTACACGGCGAAGCCACTGCCCATGTTGAACGTCGAGTACGCCGCGGCCGGGTCCAGCCCGGCCTGCTCGACCAGGAAGCCGAGCACCGGCGGCACCGGCGGCAGCCGTTCGATCCGGTAGGTGAGCTCCCGCTGCGGGCGCATCAGCTTGAGCAGCCCGTGGCCGGTCACGTGGCTGAGATAGGACACGGGGAGATCCTGCTCCAGCAGCGACGCGACCAGCGGCACGTACATCGCGGAGGGATCGAGCAGCGCCTCGCCGAACGTCCGGCCGCCCGGCAGCTCGGTCGCGTAGCCCCGCTCCAGCCGCGAGGCGACCAGGCGCGCCAGCGAGGCGCCGTTCGCGTGCAGGCCGCTGCTCGCCACCAGCACGATCTCGTCGCCAGGCGCCAGCGCCTCGCCCAGGATCGGCGCGCGCCCCTCCGGCACCGCGCCGACCGCCGCGCCTGCCAGCTCGATCTCGTCCTCGGCCACCAGCCCGGGCAGGGAGGGGGACTCGCCTCCTCCCCACGCGCTCCCCGCGTCGGCGCAGGCGCGCTCCCAGCCCTCGACCAGCGCCGCTGCGCGCTCGGCCTGCTCGTACCACGCGGAGGAGCCCGTCGCGAAGTACGCGTTGACGACCAGCGGCAGGGCCCCGACGCAGCAGAGGTCGTTCGCGATCGCCGCGACCGTGTCGTAGGCGACGTCGGCGAAGCGGTTCGATCCGCTCGTCTCGAGCACGGCTCGGGCGATCATCGACTTCGTGCCGAGCCCCTCGACGACGAACGCAAACGTCCTGCCGGCCAGTTCGAACACGAATGCCGGCTCACCCCGCGAGGCGTCGATCGCGCGCCCTCCCCGCGCCGACATGGCCGGCGAGCTCGCCAGCGCGCGGCTCATCGCCAGCCGCTTGGCTGCATCGAGCACGTCGTAGTCCACCCCGGCTGCGCGGTAGCTGGCGCCCTCTGGGTTCATCCGGGATGATCCTAAGCCCTGGCAGTCAACGAGGAGGACCGATGGACTTCGAGCCGAGCGAGCGCTGTTCTGAATTCAAGGAGCGCCTGGGCGCGTTCATGGACGAGCACATCTACCCGGCCGAGGAGCTCTACGAGCGCCAGCGCGCGGAGTCGGGGAACCCCCACTCCCAACCGCCAGTGATGGAGGAGCTGAAGGCCGCGGCGCGCGAGGCGGGGCTGTGGAACCTGTTCCTGCCCGACCCCGAGGACGGCGCCGGCCTGTCGAACGCCGACTATGCGCCGCTCGCCGAGATGATGGGGCGCTCCCACATCGCACCGGAAGCCTGCAACTGCAACGCGCCCGACACCGGCAACATGGAGGTGCTCCACCAGTTCGGCACGCCCGAGCAGAAGGAGCGCTGGCTGCGGCCGCTGCTCGACGGCGAGATCCGCTCGGCCTTCGCCATGACCGAGCCCGACGTGGCCAGCTCCGACGCCACCAACATCTCGATGCGGATCGTCCGCGACGGCGAGGACTACGTGCTCAACGGTCGCAAGTGGTGGACCTCGAACGCGCTGCACCCCAACTGCCGGATCATGATCGTGATGGGCAAGACCCAGCCCGATGCTCCCACGCATCGGCAGCAGAGCCAGATCCTCGTCCCGCTCGACACCGAGGGTGTGACCGTGGTGCGCAACCTGTCGGTGTTCGGCTACGACGACCAGGAGGGCCATGCCGAAGTCGACTTCACAGATGTGCGCGTGCCCGCCGGCAACCTGATCGCCGGCGAGGGCGACGGCTTCATGATCGCCCAGGCCCGGCTCGGTCCGGGGCGTATCCACCACTGCATGCGCGCGCTCGGCGTGGCCGAGCGTGCGCTCGAGGCGATGTGCGCCCGCGCCGTCTCGCGCGTGACGTTCGGAACGCCGATCGCGGCGCGGGGGAACGTGCAGGACTGGATCGCGGAGTCGCGCATCGAGATCGAGATGGCGCGGCTGCTCACCCTCAAGGCGGCCTGGCTGATGGACACGGTCGGCAACCGCCACGCCCGCACCGAGATCTCCGCGATCAAGGTCGCCGCGCCGAACGTCGCCCTGCGTGTGCTCGACCGGGCGATCCAGGTCCACGGCGGTGCCGGCGTCTCCGACGACTTCTTCCTCGCCTCCGCCTACGCCCACCTGCGCACGCTGCGGCTGGCCGACGGTCCCGACGAGGTCCACAAGCTGTCGATCGCCCGGCGCGAGCTCGCGCCGCACATCCCCCGCGAGGGCTGACCCAGGCCGCCGGAGCGCCGAGGCGCGATGACGCTCGGGGTCGTTGGCCTCCGCTCGCGCTCGCCTGCGGAGGGGGCGGCAAGCTGCCGGGCCGGTGCGCTGAGTAGCTACACACCAGCGTCACCTTCGGGCACTAGCCTCAGCGGATCCCTCCCCCGGCAGACCAGCCCTCCGTCGC
>JBKQOO010000177.1:0-3885 GCA_052145475.1 Solirubrobacteraceae bacterium | reverse complement strand
GGCCGGCGAGCAGATCCGAGATCTTCGCCGAAGGGGCACTGGCAGGCGTCTCGGTGCTGGTCACGGGAGGCGGGACCGGCCTGGGCCGCGAGAGCGCGTTCGAGTTGGCCCGATGCGGCGCGCTGGTCACGATCACGGGCCGGCGCAGCGAGGTGCTCGAGCAGGCTGCAGGCCAGCTCGGCGCGGCCGACGGCGAGATCGACTGGGTGGCGGGGGACGTCCGCGAGCCGGCCGAGGCGAGGCGAATCGTGGAGAGCGTGCTCGCGCGCAGGGGTGCTCTGGACGTGCTGGTCAACAACGCGGGAGGGCAGTTCTTCAGCCCGGCCGAGCTGATCGCGGCGAAGGGCTGGCGGGCCGTCTGGCGGCTGAATGTGGGGGGGATGCTGAACATGTCGGAGACGGCCCGCCAGCTGGCCTTCGAGCCGGCCGGGGGAGGGGCGGTGATCAACGTCACGCTATCCCCCCACCACGGTATGCCAGGGATGGCCCACTCGGGCGCAGCAAGGGCTACGGTCGAGGCGCTGACGGCTGAGCTGGCCGCCCGCTGGGTCGCCTCGAACGTGACCGTCACGGCGGTCGCTGCCGGTCATTTTGCCACGGAGGTGACGGCCAAGTACCCGGAGAGCGTACGCGCCGGCGCCTCTCGCACCGTCCCGGTGCAGCGACTGGGGACGCCGATCGAGCACGCCTGGCTGATCGCGCTGCTGGCCTCGCCGGCCGGGCGCGCCTTCAACGGCTCGACCGTGACGCTCGACGGCGCCCGGGACAACTGGTTCGGGCCCTGGCCGCCGCCGGGGCTGGCCGACGAGGCGGGCGAGGTGCCTGTAGAGGAGCGCAAAGCGGCCGGGACGCAGGGCGGTCCGGGGCTGCGCTGAGAGCGCCGGCCGTCCCGAAACGGGCCTGGCATGCGCTCGCCACGTGGGTCGTGACCCGATCAAGCCGAGATGGGGACCGCAGAGAGCGGCGGACGGGAATCGAACCCGCATCATCGCCTTGGAAGGGCGAGGCTCTACCGTTGAGCTACCACCGCACGTGCGAACCCGCCCCTGCGGGCGGTCCGGCGACGGTGACAGTTTGCACAAACGACCTCGCACTTGTCGATCTCGGCGAGGACGATGGGCCAGGGGCGGTCGCGGAGGCCCTGGGCAATGCCGAAGGCCTTGTCGGCCAGATGGTCGAACTCGAGAACCAACGGATCGCTCTCGCCGCAGTCGGCGCACGGATGGGTCTGGAAGTACGCGATGAGGTATGCGCTGCGCTACGCGGCCTTCGTCCGCTTGCGACGGAGCGCGAGCGTGGGCGGGCCTCCAGGGCTCCGACGCCGTAGAATCGACCCTGCCGCGGGGAGTGGCGCAGTCTGGTAGCGCACCCGGCTGGGGGCCGGGCGGTCGCAGGTTCAAATCCTGTCTCCCCGACTAGATCACGATCAGAACAAAACCCTGCAAAGGAGCATGTTGCAGGGCCCAGCGAGCCGAACACCCCACCAACCATGTTCTGTTCGCGTTCTATTTCGGCGGGAAGCACCGGCGGGAGCTTTCGCGACCCGACGGATAGAACAGGCACTGCCGGAGTGGCTCGGGCAAGCGTCACGACCAGCCGGCGGTCAGCACAGCGCGCCGCCGAAGCCTATGCGAACGAACCCTCAGCCGGAACACGCCGACCGCACTGGTGGATCGCGCCGCGACTCGCGCGATCCGTCGCAGCGACCAGCGTCGCGTTGCAATCAGGCCCGCCGTAGCCCGTTAGCTCGCGCGACCGCTCCGTCCCCCAACGCCGATGTCATTCGACTTGCTCTGTCCCTTCGACCCAGACGGGTTCTTGCTGAAAGATGATGCGGCCTTCTCTTTCGAGAGTCAACGAGACCTGGCGTGATGCCCAGTAGTCGCGCACAGTGAACGAGACCGTGTAGCCGCTCTGCATTCCCAGCTTCGCTTCACCTCGACCGCTGAACACGCGGTCCTCGCCGTTTTCGTACGGGTTGGCCGTGCAGGTCGCGCTGAGCAGGTGCGTCAGGTGCACCGCGCCGACTTCTGTCTGTGCCGTCAGATGCTCGTGTGCTCCCGCGACAATGCTGAGATTGTTTCGCATGGTCAGAGCTCCGGGCTTGCCCCGCTTCAGGTACTTGCCCGTGCCGACGGCGGTCGCACATGGCGGCCGTAGGCTCGCGTTGATACCTGTCGTCGTGCTGTTGAGCCCAATAGTCAAGCGCTCTCCTTCGAGTTCGCTCGTCTTTTCGGGGTAGTACTGGGTGACGTAGTTGCCGGAGTAGTCGTGGAACGACACCGTGAATGTGTTGGGCCGGGCGGCGACGCCGGTGATCGTATATTCGCCAGCCGAGTTCGTCTGGGCGCAAATGCTCGGTCCGTCCCCGTTGTACGCGCACGCCTCGATGCCCTCGAGCGGCTTGCCTGTCAAAGCGCTGGTCACTCGTCCCTCGATGCGGCCGCCTTCCTCCAGTTCGGCGTCTATCCCAGCGGTGCTCGCGCCTTCCGTGACGGCCACTTCCGTCGTTTCGGACGGGAAAGCAAGGAACAGCACCTGCTTGTAGAACATGGGCGTTACATAGGGGAATTCGCCGGGTCCTGTGTAGCCGAAGCCGTATTCGACCGCGTAGCTCCCCGCGGGTAGCTGCGAGATGACGTACTCACCGGCGCTGTTCGTGCGATCGCAGTTGTGGATTGATTCACCGATCCCTTCGTGCGCGAAGGTGCGAGTGCAGACTTCCACCGCCGCAACGGGGGCATGTGTCGACGCGCTCGTTACGGTCCCCGCGATGCGGCCTCCTTCCGGCAAGACGGCGTCGATGTTCCGAGTGCTGCCACCTTCGGATACTGGAACGTGCGCCGCTTGATCGTGAAATGACACGCCACCGTCATACTCACGGCTGACGTAGCGACCTCCTAGCGGTGTTGTGAATTCCAAGGTGTACTCGCCCGCTTCGCGTACCGTGAGCAGGTAGTCGCCGTTGGCGCCGGTATGCACACACGTCCACGGCCCTGCTCCGTTGGTGTTCTCCGCGCAGACCTTCTCGCCAGCGATTCCTTCGAGCGTCGTGGCGTCGAGTGCTCTGCCACTGAATGTGCCGCCCTGGATGTCGCTAGGCGGGTTGATGTAGTCGCTACCGGTGCTATGCGCTTCGGTGCTACCTTCCGAATCGGTTGCCGTTACGATGCACGAAAGCCAGTGGCCTTCATCGGCGGGGGTGATCTTGTAAAGGTTGCCGGAGGCGATCTGTTCTTCGCCTCGGAGCCACTCATACGTGTAGCTGAGCCCGGAACCTTCCCAGTCGCCCTGCCAGCAGGCAAGAGTTTCGCCGACAGCGATCTTGCCCGGAGTTTCGAGCGCGGGCTGTTCGAGGTTCGTGGGCCCGGATGCGGCCGCACTGTCAGCGACCGGGCCGACGAGGACGCAGGCGAGAGCGAGAGCGGCGATGGCCGTGATACGTACGTTCCGAGCACGCCCACCGCATAGCTTCCCCACGATGAGTCTCGATGTCGTGCGCATCTCTCGCCCCCAAGAAACAGTTACGTGGCCATCCGAGCCTTCTTGAGGGGTCAGGCTACCGGAATCGAGGCGACGCTGTCACGGGATCGCGCCGGCAGCTCCCCTCGCTCTCGCCATCCGCCTGCGTCTCTCGGAAGCTGTCGGATGCGGTGCCGTGGTGAGGCCGAACAGCACGCCCTCGCGAAAGCCACAGAACGCCGAACGAAGGATGATCGGCGTATGAGCTCCACGCCATGAAGCACGCATCGGTCGCGGGGAACAGGTTCGGCCGGGTGATCGGCGTGGTTGCGCGCAACCGCGATCTGACGCGGCTGCTGCTCGCTTACCTGGTGATGATCATCGCCGAGTTCGGTGAGTGGCTCGCAGTCATCGTCTACGCGT
>JBKQOO010000176.1:0-8914 GCA_052145475.1 Solirubrobacteraceae bacterium | reverse complement strand
GCTGGCGGCGATGCCCTCGCTGCACATCGCCTGGGCCGTTTGGTGCACGGTCGCGGTGTGGCGCATGAGCTCGCGGCCGGCCCTGAGGGCGCTCGCCGTGCTCTACCCGTTCCTGACCGGCTTCGCCGTCCTTGCAACAGGCAACCACTACGTTCTCGACATCGTCGGCGGCGCACTGCTGGCCGCTCTGTCGTTCCTGATCGTTGCGCTGGCAGGGCGATGGGTCAGGGCCGCCGGGCCGTCGCCGAGGGCGGTTCCGGAGGGCGGGTCCGGTTGGTGAGCGCGCCGCGTGGCGCATGTCACAAACTTGTTACGAAGTCCAACTTCGGTTAGACTGCCCGCGCCGCCGCAGACTGTTGAGGGACACTTCGACGGCTCCGCCCCAAGAGAGCGCGGGCGCTTCCGCGTCTGTAGGGTGGCCGCATCGACATGCCTGAATTCGACTCCAACGAGGATCCCACAAGCCTGCCCGCCGCACGCCCCGAAGGGGCTGCTGCGCACCCCGAGCCGGGTACCTCCGGAGGGGATGGCGCACCTGCCGCGCGCCGCGGCGCTCCCGAGCGTCCGGCCGACTTCCCCGCCCCGCCGGTCCGCTGCGACAGGGACCTGACCGCCCCGCATCGCCACGCCCGCGCGGCTCGCGAAGGCAAGCGCTGGTGGGTCGCCTCGCTGACGGCGCGCCGGGAGGCCAGGCGTCGCGCCTGCCGTGCCGGCGTCGGGGCGGCAGCCGGCGCCCACGCCCGCCCACCCCGCGGCCGCACGCGCTGCCATCGCCAGCTTCCCGGGTCGACGAGCTGACGTGTTCGTGGTTCGCTACCTCGACGTGTGCCTGGTGCTCGCGACGGCTCCGTTCGTGCTGATCGGAGGGATGCCGACGCTGGGTTACCTGATCGGCGCCGCTGCCTGGATCCTGACCCGCGCCGGATCCGCGTTCCTGCAGTCGCGAGCGCAGCGCGCCAGCGATCCCAAGCTGCGAGCCGGCCTGATGATCGCCGGCCTGATGGGCCGGGTCTGGCTGATCGCCCTCGCCGTGATCCTCGCCCGCGTCGTCGGCTCCAAGGACGACGGGATCATGGCCGCCGCGCTGGTGCTGGCCGCGTTCACCGTCTACTTCGTGATGTCCTTCGTGACCCGACCCGGCTCCTTCGGAAGCCCGCCGACACGTCCGCCGGCGCAGGGGAGCCCGAGCACGTCATGAACGCGACAGAGACGGGGGGACTGCAGCCGCAAGGCAGCGATGCGTCGCACCCTGCGCCGGGGACGCCGGACGAGCGGTCTGCCACCACGGCCGGGGACTCCCGGCCCGCCCGCAAGGGGAGCCTGAAACGCCGCCTGCTCGTGGTGCTCGGCATCTACATCGCCGGCCTGGTCGTGCTGGTCGCGGTCTACGGCGCCAAGGGCACGCGCAACAACAGCTTCGAACCGCAGAACGAGTTCAAGCTCGACAACTGGGTGAACCTGGGGATCTTCTCGATCAACAAGGCGGTGCTCTATCTGTTCCTGGCCGCGTTCGCGACCTGCTTCACGATGATCTACATCGCCAGACGCATGCACCAGCGGCCGAACAAGGTGCAGACGGCCGTCGAGGCCCTCTACCAGTTGACGCGGGAGAACATCACGGGCAGCGCGATGGACGACAAGATGGCGCGAAAGTGGTTCCCGTTCATCGGCGCGCTGTTCTTCTTCATCCTCTTCTCCAACCTGGTCGGCTACATCCCGCTGCCGACCAACACCGAGCACGAGATCACGGTCTTCGGGGTGCAGATCCCGTCCTTCTCGCTCTACGCTGCCACCGCGAACCTCTCGATCCCGCTCGCGCTGGCGCTCACGGTGTTCGTCTCCTACACGGTCGAAGGCATACGTGCGAAGGGACCGATCGGCTACCTGAAGGGGCTCGTCCCAAGCGGCGTGACGGGCGGGATGGCGGTCGCGATCTTCTTCCTCGAGGTGCTCTCCAACCTGCTGCGCATCCTCTCGTTGACCGTCCGTCTCTTCGCCAACATCCTCGCCGGGCACCTGATCATCCTGTTCATGGCGGGCGCGCTCGCGGTGATCCTCGGAGTCGCCTGGCTGGGCTGGTTCACACTGCCGTTCGGCGTCATCCTGTTCGCCTTCGAGGTGGGCCTGGTCGCCGCCCTGCAGGCGTTCATCTTTGCCACCCTCACAGCTATCTACCTCGGCGGCGCGGTCGCCGAGAACCACTAAAAGGAGCCAATCGTCGTGCACATTGCTTTCATCACCCTGCTGGCGGCCGCGACCGAAGAAACGGCCAAGGCGGGCAAGTCGATCGGCCTCGGCGTCGGTGGAGGTCTGGGCGCCGTGGGCGCCGGCGTCGGCATCGGGATCATCTTCGGGAAGGCGATCGAGGCGATCACGCGCCAGCCCGAGATGCGGGACGAGATCACGCAGCTGCAGTGGCTCGGCTTCGCCCTGACCGAGGCCTGCTTCTTCTACGGGCTCGTGGCCGGGCTGCTGGCCGCCTTCATCGTCTGAGCCATGACCCTCGCCGCCCACATGACCTCGGCCGCCGGATTGGTGCTCGCGTCCAACGGCAGCTTCCTGATCAAGCCGGGAATCGGCCTGATGGTGTGGACGCTGATCGTCTTCGGCCTGACGATGGTGCTGCTCGCCCGACTGGCATTTCCGCGCATCAGCGAAGCCCTCGACAGGCGACAGAAAACGATCGAAGAGTCGATCGACACCGCCGAGCGCACGCGCAAGGAGGCCGACAAGATCCTGGCCGAGTACCGCGAGCGGCTGAAGGACGCGCGCTCCCAGGCCGACGAGATCGTGCAGCGCGCCCGACAGGTCGCCGAGACGCACGAACAGGAGGCCAGGGGCAAAAGCGAGGAGATCCTCGAAGAGGCGACCAGGCGCGCCGAGCGCGAAATCGCGGCGGCCACCAAGAGCGCCCTGTCCGACCTCCGCAAGGAGGTCGCCGACCTGACGGTCATGGCGGCCGAGAAGGTCACCCGCAAGGCGCTCGACGACGCCGACCAACGACGTCTCGTCGAGGAAGCGCTGAGCGAACTCGACTTCTCCGCGATCTCCTCCGCGCAGAGCAACTGATGGAGCAGCTCGCCAGGGTATACGCGCGGGCGTTGTTCGCGGTCGGGCTCGAGCAAGACAAGCTCGATCTGCTGCGCGAGCAGCTCGGGCAGTTCGCCGATGCGCTGGCCGGCAGTCGCGAGCTGATGACGTTCTTCTTCTCGCCCTACTTCTCCACGCAGGAGAAGCAGGACGGGCTCGACCTCCTCCTGCGGGACGCCGACGAGAACCTGCTGAACTTCCTGGGTCTGCTGATCGAGAACCACAGGATGCCGGTGATCTTCAGGATCAGGGCCGAGTTCGATCGGCTGTGGGAGGAGGAGCACCGGGTCCTCCCGGTCGAGATCACCAGCGCGATCGAGCTCGATCGCAAGACGACGGAGAACCTCGGCCGGACGATCGGCGAACGGGCCGATCGCAAGGTGCAGCTGGCGACCTACGTGGACCCCGAAATCCTGGGCGGCATCATCGTCAGGGTGGGCAACTCGATTCTCGATGCCTCAATTCGCAACCGACTGGAGCAGCTGCGCAGGCAAGTTGCCCAAGGAGCCTCTTAGGAAACAGACATGCAGATCAACCCCGACGAGATCACCAGCATTCTGAAGGCCCGGATCGAGGGCCTCGACGCAGGAAGTGCCGAACTGACCGAGGTGGGCACGGTCCTCTCGGTCGCCGACGGCATCGCGCACGTCCACGGCCTCGAGAACTGCATGTCCTTCGAGATGCTCGAGCTGCCCCACGGCGTCACCGGGCTCGCGCTCAACCTCGAGTCCGACAACGTCGGCGTCGTCCTGTTCGGCGAGTGGGAACGCATCTCCGAGGGCGACACGGTCAAGCGCACCGGCTCGCTGCTCGAGATCCCCGTCGGCGACCAGCTGCTGGGCCGGATCGTCGATCCGCTGGGCCGACCGCTCGACGGCAAGGGCACCATCGAGTTCGCCGAGACCCGCCCAGCCGAGTTCAAGGCTCCGGGCGTGGTTCAGCGCCAGCCCGTGACCGAACCGATGCAGACCGGCCTGAAGGCGATCGACGCGATGATCCCGATCGGCCGCGGTCAGCGAGAGCTGATCATCGGCGACCGCCAGACGGGCAAGACGGCGATCGCGATCGACACGATCATCAACAACAGGAACACCGGGATCGTGTCGGTGTACGTCGCGATCGGCCAGCGCATGTCGACCGTGGTCGCGCTGGCCCAGACGCTGGACGAATACGGCGCGCTGGACAACACGATCATCGTCGCCGCCCCCGCCGACGAGGCGGCCCCGATCAAGTACATGGCGCCCTACGCGGGCTGCGCGATGGGCGAGCACTTCCTCTACAGCGGCAGGCACGCGCTGTGCGTATACGACGACCTCACCAAGCACGCCTACGCCTATCGCCAGATGTCGCTGCTGCTGCGTCGCCCGCCCGGGCGCGAGGCATACCCCGGCGATGTCTTCTACCTGCATTCACGGCTGCTGGAGAGGGCGGTCAAGCTGAACGACGAACTCGGCGGCGGCTCGCTGACGGCACTGCCGATCATCGAGACCCAGGCGGGCGACGTGTCCGCCTACATCCCGACCAACGTGATCTCGATCACCGACGGGCAGATCTTCCTGGAGTCGAAACTGTTCAACTCCGGGGTGCGGCCCGCGATCAACGTCGGCATCTCGGTCTCGCGCGTGGGCGGAAACGCCCAGCTGGCTCCGATGAAGAAGGTCGCCGGGCGCATCAAGCTCGAGCTCTCGCAGTACCGCGACCTCGAGGCCTTCGCGCAGTTCGGCTCCGACCTGGACGCCGACACCCAGCGCACGCTGGCGCGTGGCGAACGCCTGGTCCAGACGCTCAACCAGAACGAGCGGGAGCCGCTGGCGGTCGAGGACCAGGTCGTGCAGATCTACGCCGCGACCAACGGCTTCCTGGACCGCCTCAACGTCGATCGGGTGCCCGAGTTCCTGCTCGTCCTGACCGAACGGATGCACACCCAGTACGGCGAGCTGCGCGAGAAGATCGCGGCGGGCGACTGGTCCGAGGACACCCAGAAGGCGGTGCACGCGGCCGTCGAGGCGTTCGCCGTGGACTTCGGCTGGGAACTCGACGAGGAAGGCCATCCGCTCGAGGAGGGCACACCCCAGGCGGCCTAGAGCCGCCGGAGAGCAGCCATGGCAAGCCAGCGGGACGTCAAGAACAAGATCGCGTCGGTCAAGAACATCCAGAAGATCACGCGCGCGATGGAGATGGTCGCGGGCGCGCGCCTGCGACGGGCCGAGCAGCGCATCGAGGCGCTGCGGCCCTACGCCGAGGCGATCGGGCGCATGACCCGCCAGGCGGCCGGTGCGGCCGGTGCCGAGGCAGCGCGGATGCCGCTGCTGAGCGAGCACGAGTCCGAGCGCAACGTCGGCCTGGTGCTGGTCACCGGCGATCGCGGGCTGGCGGGTGGCTTCAACTCGCAGATCGTCCGCGCCGGCGTGCGCCTCTCCACCGAGCTGGAGGAGGAGCACCGGAACCCGGTGTGGTACGCGGCGGGGCGGCGCGGGGTCTCCTCGCTGACCTTCAGGGGCCTGGAGCTCAGCGGCAGCTACACCGGCTTCTCCGACCGCCCCGCATATGCGGACGCGCGCACGATCGCCGACGATCTGATCGAAGGCTATGTCGACGGCAGGCTGGACCGCGTCGAGCTGATCTACAACGCCTACATCTCACCCCTGACCCAGACGGTGACGCGCCAGCGCCTGCTGCCGCTGTCGGCCGAAGAGATCACCGGCGAGGAGGATCTCGACGAGCAGCGAGGCCCGAGCGCGCTGGTCGAGTACGAGCCCGACCCGGAGCAGATCCTCAGGCGTCTCGTGCCCGACTACATCGAGATCTCGATCTACCGCGCCCTGGTCGAGTCGGCGGCGGGCTTCTTCGGCGCGCAGATGACCGCGATGCACAACGCCTCCGAAAACGCCGGCGAGATCATCACCGACTACACGCTGCAGATGAACCGTGCCCGCCAGGCCGAGATCACCCAGGAGATCATGGAGGTGGTCGCCGGCGCCGAGGGACTCAGCTGAGACGGCCGATGACCTGCGCAATACTGCGTCTTCACCCCTTTGGGGGCACGCCGCGGTCGCTCGTGCACCAAGCAGGTCACGCTCCCTGCGGCCACGTCTCGCCTGCCCCTCGTCCGTCGCGACCGACGGCCTCCGCAGCGAATCGACTTCAAGACTTGACCAGATAGAAAGAGGAGACACGACAAGATGGCCAGCACAGCAACCGAGGCGACCACCGCCAGCAACGGCGCCACCCGCAACGTCGGACGGATCGAGGAGATCCAGGGCGTCGTGATCGAGGCCGTCTTCCCCGATCGCCTGCCCGAGATCTACCACGCGATCACCGTCGCGAGGACCGAGGCGAACCGCGAGGAGGAGGCGCCAGGGATCAGCTCCGGGGCCGAGGAGCCCGTGCTCGTCTGCGAGGTCCAGCAGCACCTCGGCGACGACCGCGTCAGGGCCGTCGCGATGGACACGACCGACGGGCTGTCCCGCGGCGCAGAGGTGATCGACACCGGCGGACCGATCACCGTGCCGGTCGGCGAGGCGACGCTGGGCCGCATCTTCAACCTGCTCGGCGATCCGATCGACCTGGGCCCGGACCTCCCCGCCGACACCGAACGCCGCGGTATCCACCAGGAGGCGCCCAAGCCCGAAGACCTGACACCCACCGCCGAGATGTTCGAGACCGGCATCAAGGTCATCGACCTCCTGGCCCCCTACGCCAAGGGCGGCAAGGTCGGGCTGTTCGGCGGCGCCGGCGTCGGCAAGACCGTGCTGATCCAGGAGCTGATCCACAACCTCGCCAAGGAACACGGCGGGCTGTCGGCCTTCTGTGGCGTCGGCGAGCGCTCCCGCGAGGGCAACGACCTCTGGCTCGAGATGAAGGAGTCCGGCGTGCTGGACAAGACGATGCTCGTCTTCGGCCAGATGAACGAGCCCCCGGGAGCCCGCATGCGGGTCGCCCTGTCGGGCCTGACGATGGCCGAATACTTCCGTGACCAGGGCCAGGACGTGCTGCTGTTCATCGACAACATCTTCCGCTTCGTCCAGGCCGGCTCCGAGGTCTCCGCGCTGCTCGGACGGATGCCGTCGCAGGTCGGCTACCAGCCGACGCTCGAGACCGAGATGGGCGAACTGCAGGAGCGCATCACCTCCACACGGGAGGGCTCGGTGACGTCGATCCAGGCGATCTACGTCCCGGCGGACGATCTGACGGACCCCGCGCCGGCGTCGGTGTTCGCACACCTGAACGCGACCACGACCCTGTCCCGGGCGATCTCCGAAAAAGGCATCTACCCGGCGGTCGACCCGCTGGATTCGACCTCGACGATCCTCAAGGCGGACATCCTCGGCGATGACCACTTCCGCGTCGCCAACCGCGTCAAGGAGATCCTGCAGCGCTACAAGGAACTCCAGGACATCATCGCGATCCTCGGCATCGACGAGCTCTCCGATGAGGACAAGCTGACCGTGCAGCGAGCCCGCAAGATCGAGCGCTTCCTCTCCCAGCCGTTCTTCGTGGCAGAGCAGTTCACCGGCACGCCCGGTGCCTATGTGCCGATCGCGGAAACGATTCGCGGCTTCCAGGAGATCATCGACGGCAAGCTCGACGACGTGCCCGAGAGCGCCTTCTTCCTGAAGGGCTCGATCGACGAAGTCGTCGAGGCGGCCAAGAAATGATCGCGACGACCCAGCCGGCGAGGCCGCCCGGAGCCCG
Organism: Solirubrobacteraceae bacterium; assembly: GCA_052145475.1. GTDB lineage: Bacteria > Actinomycetota > Thermoleophilia > Solirubrobacterales > Solirubrobacteraceae > Palsa-744. The sequence continues at coordinate 1,129 of JBKQOO010000176.1, read as the reverse complement.
CCGACACCGTGGGGGCGTGGGGTCGAGGGCCCCGCGCGGCTGACCATGGCTCGCACCAAGTTCAGGGCCGAAGTGCTGACCCCCGAGGGCGAGATCTTCTCCGATGAGGTCGAGATGCTCTCGACGCGGACCGCCGTCGGGTCGATCGGTGTGCTGGCCGGGCACGAGCCGGTGCTGGCGATTCTCGAACCGACCGAGCTCAGGCTGTACCGCTCGGAGTCGGAGATCGTCCGCTACGCGCAGGCCGAGGGCTACCTCCAGTTCGCCCGGGACCGCGCCCTCGTGCTCGTCGAGGAGGCGATCGAGCCGGAGCAGCTCGACCGGGCAACGATCGAGACCAAGCTCTCGGAATCCCGCGCCGCCGCCGAGCGGGCCGAGGAGGGCAGTGAGGAGAAGGCGCGGGCGCTCCGCGATGCCCGCCGCTACGAAGCGTTCCTGGCGGTCGGCCAGTAGGCCGGGCGCCTCGCCTGCTCTCCGGCTAGCCTTTCCCGCCTGATGAGCGCCGTCAGAGAACCCATCGCCGTGATCGGCACCGGCTACGTCGGGCTCGTCACAGCCGCAGGTTTCGCCGAGCTGGGCAGCGATGTGTGGTGCGTCGACATCGATGCCGAGAAGATCGAGCGGCTGCGGGGGGGCGAGGTGCCGATCTACGAGCCGGGCCTGGCGGAGCTGCTCGAGAGCAATCGCTCGCGGCTGCACTTCTCGACGGAGCTGGGCGAGGCGCTGGACAGCGCCCGTCTGCTGTTCGTCGCGGTCGGGACGCCGCCGACCTACTCGGGCGATGCCGACCTGTCGGCCGTCCACGCCGTCGTCGAGGCGATCCCCGCCTCCGACCGGCACGCACTGGTGATGAAGTCCACCGTGCCCTGCGGCACGGGCGCCGCCCTGCAGCGGATCATGCGCGAGCGCGGGCGCGACGGCCTGCACTACGTCTCCTGCCCGGAGTTCCTGAAGGAGGGCTCTGCGGTCAAGGACTTCCTGCACCCCGATCGGGTCGTGGTGGGGGATGCCGGCGGCTGGGCGGGAGACGCCGTGGTCGAGCTGTACTCGCCCCTGCAGGCGCCGCTGGTGCGAACCGACGTCGCCAGCGCGGAGATGGTCAAGCTCGCCTCCAACGCGTTCCTGGCCA
>JBKQOO010000175.1:0-5624 GCA_052145475.1 Solirubrobacteraceae bacterium | reverse complement strand
TTGACTGGGGCGGTCTCCTCCTAAAGAGTAACGGAGGAGTACGAAGGTACCCTCGGCGCGGTCGGAAATCGCGCTATGAGTGCAAAAGCAAAAGGGTGCTTGACTGCGAGACGGACAAGTCGAGCAGGTACGAAAGTAGGTTTTAGTGATCCGGTGGTACTGAATGGAAAGGCCATCGCTCAACGGATAAAAGGTACGCCGGGGATAACAGGCTGATACCGCCCAAGAGTTCATATCGACGGCGGTGTTTGGCACCTCGATGTCGGCTCATCGCATCCTGGGGCTGTAGCCGGTCCCAAGGGTATGGCTGTTCGCCATTTAAAGCGGTACGCGAGCTGGGTTCAGAACGTCGTGAGACAGTTCGGTCCCTATCTGCCGTGGGCGTTGGAGAATTGAGAGGATTTGTCCCTAGTACGAGAGGACCGGGATGAACGCACCTCTGGTGTATCTGTTGTCCTGCCAAGGGCATAGCAGGCTAGCTACGTGTGGATCGGATAACCGCTGAAAGCATCTAAGCGGGAAGCCGGCCTCAAGATGAGCTCTCCCATCCCCTAGAGGGAGTAAGACCCCTGGTAGACCACCAGGTTGATAGGCCGGATCTGGAAGGGCGGCAACGCCTGAAGGAGACCGGTACTAATGGGTCGAGGGCTTGACGGATTTTTTATCCGCCCCGGAAGGGGTGGACGTGGTACCCGGTGTGGCGCTGTGTAGTTTTGAAGGACTGTGGAGGCCTGCGGTCTCTCGAGTTTTTCCGGTGGTTTTAGCGAGGGGGAAACACCTCTTCCCATTCCGAACAGAGCAGTTAAGCCCCTCAGCGCCGATGGTACTTGGCTCGCAAGGGCCTGGGAGAGTAGGACGCCGCCGGTTTTTTTACAGAAGTCGAGCCGCCTGCAAACGCCGGCGGCTCGGCGTCGTTAAGGGGCGCTCCGGGAAGCAGCCGCGCCCCTGCGGAATCAGGCGACGCGGCCGTGGCAGTCGCATCCAGGAGGGCACAGGCCGGCCGGGCGCGTCTCGGTGCGCCCGGCCGGCGAGCCCCGGCGCGCAGAGAGCGAGCCCTCGCGCGTGGCCCCCGCGTTCCCTCGCGCTTGGGGCCGGCCGTAGAAGGTGGGGGTGAGGCATGCGGCCGGCCGCGGCGCCCCGGCGCCGGCCCGGCGCGGCGCGTACCTCCTGCGCAGCGGCGCCCGGTGCGGGTGGACCGGCACGGATGGCTCGTCCCTGTCGACCTCCCAGTCGACGTCGTAGTCGTCCTCGAGCATGAGGAACGAGCGGGCCAGGTCCAACGCTCCGAGCGCTCGCTGTGCAAGTGGCGATGTCCGCAGTGATGAGAACATGTGTTCGCAAGGTAGGAGGGCCTGCGGACGGAACATGTGCGAACATGTGTGCGCGTGCTGCCGATCGCCCACAAACAGCGCGCCAGAGCCCATTTCCAGGGCCCAGAGATGCAAGGCAACTTGCATACCGAGGGATTCCGGGGGGCGCTGGCGCGGCTCCTGGACGCTGCTGGCGGGCGCGCAGGCCGCGCCGCGAGGGCGATGCAGGTACGCGGACGGTCGGCTCGAACTTGAGTGGAGAGATGGCTGTTACGCTCTCGGAACGGCACGCCATGGGTCCGATTGTGGCTCGCGGCCGGCGCCGCAAGCTCATGGAGAAGTTCCTCATCGAAGGCGGCGCGCCGCTGTCCGGCACGATGGTCCCGGCCGGGAACAAGAACGGCGCTCTGCCGATCCTCGCCTCGAGCGTCCTGACCGACGACGAGGTGATCGTGCGCAACGTCCCCCGGATCCGGGATGTCGAGGCGATGCTCGAGATCCTGCGGGCGATCGGCGTCGACGTCTCCTGGCGCGGGCCCAACGAAGTCGCGCTGTGCGCCGCCAACGTCCACGAGGTCGAGATCGACCGTGAGCTGGCCGAGCTGATTCGCGCCTCCTTCCTGCTGGCTGGGCCGCTGCTGGCCCGCTTCCACCGGGCCGTGATGCCCCCGCCCGGCGGCGACGTGATCGGGCGCCGGCGCCTGGACCCGCACCTCGACGCCTTCCGCGCGATGGGCGCGACAGTCGACTGCGGCCGTGAGATCGTGCTGAGCGCGCCCCGCGGGCTCCGTCCCACCGACGTCTTCATGGACGAGCCGTCCGTGATGGCGACCGAGAACGCGCTGATGGCCGCCGCGCTCACGCCGGGCACCACCGTGATCGGCAACTCGGCCTGCGAGCCGCACGTGCAGGACCTGGCCCGGATGCTGGTCAAGATGGGCGCCGACATCCAGGGCGTCGGCTCGAACCTGCTGACCGTCAACGGCGCCGAGCGCCTGCGCGGCTGCGTCCACGAGATCGCTCCCGATCACATCGAGATCGGCTCGTTCATGGCCCTGGCCGGCGTAACGGGCGGCGAGCTGCTGATCAAGGACACCGTCCCGGACGACCTGCGCATGATCCGGCTGGTGTTCGAACGTCTGGGCCTGCGCTCGGAGCTCCAGGGCAACGACGTCCTCGTGCCCGGCGGCCAGCGCCTGGTCGCCCAGGCCGATGTGGGCGAATACAAGAGCAAGATCCAGGATGGCCCCTGGCCGGCCTTCCCGGCCGACCTGACCTCGATCGCGGTCGCTCTCGCGACGCAGGCCGAGGGCTCGATCCTGGTGCACGAGTGGATGTTCGAGAACCGCCTGATCTTCGCCGACAAGCTGATCCTGATGGGCGCCGACATCGTCATGTGCGACCCGCATCGGGCGATCGTCACCGGCCCCCGCCGCCTGCGCGGAGAGCGCGTCGAGTCGCCCGACATCCGGGCCGGAATGGCGATGCTGCTGGCCGCGCTGTGCGCCGACGGGCGTAGTGAGATCGGCAACATCCGCCAGATCGACCGCGGCTACGAGCGGATCGACGAGCGCCTGCGGGAACTGGGCGCGCGCATCGAGCGCGTGGCCACCGAGCCCGTCCACGCGTAACCTCCGGGTCGCCATGATCCACCCGATACCCAGCGGCACGCGCGACGTGCTGCCCGACGAGACGCGCGAGGCCAGAGCGATCACCGACGCCCTGCGTGGCGTGTTCGAGCGCCACGGCTACGGCGAGGTCTACACCCCGGCGCTCGAGTACGAGTCGGTGCTGGCCCGGGCCGACATGGCCGAAGCGAAGCCGGCGTACCGCGTCTTCGACGAGTCCGGCGCCGTGCTGGTGCTGCGCTCCGACATGACCGTGCCGATCGCCCGCGTCGTCGCGAGCCGCTACGCCGGCGCCGAGCCGCCGCTGCGCTTCTGCTACTTCGCCCACTGCTACCGCGGCGTCGCGCCCGCCCGTGGCCAGCCCCGCGAGCTGCTGCAGGCAGGCATCGAGCTGATCGGCTCGCCCGCCCCCGAGGGCACCGCCGAGGCGCTGACCGTGCTCTGCCACGCGCTCGACGCGACCGGGCTCAAGGACTACCGCGTCGGGCTGGGAGATGCCTCGCTGTTCCCCGCCCTGATGGCCAGCCTGCGCGTGCCCGAGCAGGCACGGGAGGGGCTGCTGCGCGCACTCGTGATGCGCGACTTCGTCGAGCTCGAGCACAGGCTGGCCGAGTCCGGGCTCTCCGGGCAGGCCGCCGAGCTGCTGCTCGAGGTGCCGCAGCGCCGCGGCGGACCCGAGCTCCTGGCCGAGGCGCCCTCACAGGCCGAGGAGGCCGTGACGGGCCTGCGGCGGGTGCACGAGCTGCTCGAGCCCGGCGTCGCCGAGCGCGTGATCTTCGACCTCGGGCTGGTGCGCAACATCGGCTATTACACCGGTGCGGTCTTCGACGTCTACGACCCGGCCCTCGGCGCCCCGATCGGCGGCGGCGGGCGCTATGACGAGCTGCTCGGGCGCTTCGGGCGCCGGCTGCCCGCGGTCGGGTTCGCGCTGGGCATCGACAGGCTGCACCTGGCTCTGGCAGGCGAGGAGCGCGGCACCGGCGCGCTCCTCGCGTTGGGCGAAGCGCAGCAGGTGGACGTGGGCGGTGCGCCCGCATGAGCGGCGTCAACGGCCTCACCATCGCCGTCCCGCGCGGCGCGCTGTTCACCGGCACCGTCGACCTGCTCGCGGCGCTCGGCCTCGACACTGCCGAGCTCCGCTCCAACGACCGCAAGCTGCTGTTCGAGGACATCGGCGTGATCACGATGCGGCCCTCCGACGTGCCGACCTACGTCGAGGCTGGAGCTGCCGACCTGGGGATCACCGGCAAGGACGTGCTGCTCGAGCAGGGCGGGAGGGGCGGCGAACAGGGCGAGGGCGGCCGCGAGGTGTACGAGCTGCTCGACCTGGGCTACGGCCGCTGCACGATGGTGCTGGCCAGCAAGGCCGGGCCGGACCCCGCGGTCGAGGCGCTGCGCCGCCTCGGGGTGATGCGGGTCGCGACCAAGTACCCGCGCATCGCCGCCAGGCACCTCGAGGGGACGGGCAGGCAGGCGGAGATCGTCGAGATCAAGGGCTCCGTCGAGCTCGCGCCACTGACCGGCATCGTCGAGGCGATCGTCGACCTGACCGCCACGGGCACGACCCTGCGCGAGAACAACCTCGTGATCCGCGAGGAGATCGTCGAGTGCACGGCCCGTCTGATCGCCAACCCGGTCGCCCACAAGCTGAAGGCGTCCGCGATCGACGAGGTGATGAGGAGGCTGCGCGTCCTGCCCGCGCAGGGCGGTGCCTGAGGTGGAGATCGAGCGGCTCGGGCCGGCTGACGTGGCGCGCCTCGGCGGGCCGGTCGGCACTGCCGCCCGCCTGCGCTCCCTGATCCCCGGCGGCGACTCGGTCGCAGCCGAGGTCGCCGAGATCCTACGGGCGGTCCGCGACGGCGGCGACGCGGCCGTGCTGGAGCTGACGCGCCGCTTCGACACTGGCGGCTCCGACCCGCGAGCGCTGCTCGTATCGCCGCAGGAGCTGGACGAGGCGATCAGGCAGATGCCGCTCGAGCTGGTGGCGGGGCTGCAGGTCGCGATCGCCAACGTCGCCCTGGTCGCAGAGGCCGGCGTCGGCCAGGAGGTCAGCGTCGAGCTGCCTCAGGGCCAGCGCGTGATGCTGCGCGAGATCCCGGTCCGTTCGGCCGCCGTCTACGTCCCGGGCGGCCGCGCCGCCTACCCCAGCACCGTCGTGATGGGCGTCGTCACGGCGCGGGCCGCAGGCGTGATCGATGTCGCGGTCTGCGCCCCTCCCGGTGCCGACGGCGAGATCGACGCGGCCGTGCTGGGAACCTGCCGGTTGTGCGGGGTCGAGCGGGTCTACCGCATGGGCGGAGCACAGGCGGTCGCGGCGCTGGCCCATGGAACCGAGACCGTCGCGGCCGTCGACGTGATCGTCGGGCCGGGGAACCTCTACGTGCAGGAGGCCAAGCACCAGCTGTCCGCGACGGTCGGCATCGACGGATTCGCCGGGCCGTCCGACCTGCTCGTGCTGCTGGGGGCCCAGACGGGCGCAGCCGAGCTGCGCCTCGCCGCGCTGGACATGCTCGCGCAGGCCGAGCACGGGGCCGGCTCCCTCGTCGTCGCCGCGTCGCCGTCGGCTGAGGTCTGCGACGCGCTGATCGGTGCCCTCGAGAGCCTGGTCCTCGAGCGCCCGACCGTCGGCGACGCGGCCTTCGGGGTCGTCGAGGTCGCCGACGCCGCCGAGGCGCTGGCGCTGGCC
>JBKQOO010000174.1:0-50075 GCA_052145475.1 Solirubrobacteraceae bacterium | reverse complement strand
CGCCGCACTCGAGGCCGTGGTTTTGCGCACTGGCGATGGTGAACCCCGAGAGCCAACGCCCAGCAGGAGAGCTCCGGCGATCGCGACCGCTGCTCCGGCGAGCGCGGCCAGCAGGGTTGTTGCGGTTGGACGTTTCACGGGTCACCTCTGGTTTCGATGGGATGACGCCATCATGCGAGCACTGGCTGTGCGGACGCTAACGCGACCCCAAAGCCCCGCTAACGGATTTCCAAGAAGTTCATAACCCCTCAGCGGGCTCGATCGGGCCCTCGAGCGGACGCCGACGGGGGGGCAAACACCGAACGCGATCGTCGGCTCGCCCTACACTCGCAGCAGCCCGATACGCTCCCGGGCTTCCCGGCGACGTGGCGGAGTGGTTACGCAGCGGCCTGCAAAGCCGTCTACACCGGTTCGATTCCGGTCGTCGCCTCTGAGAGAACAGCCTGCAAATCAGTCGGTTCTTGGCAACAGGCGTACACCACTCGGGTCTGCGCAGGCGCCAAGGCGCCCCATGCCCGGGTCGCTATCGCCGGGCGCTGACAGCAGTTCCGGCTTCCCCGTGGAGCGCTGCCGTTGCTTGTTCCATGGAGGCGATGACGGCGCGGCCGCCGCCCTCGGCGAAACGCGCGGCAGCCTCCGCCTTCGGCCCCATCGAGCCTGCAGCGAGCCCGAGACCCCGTATCTGCTCTGCGGTGGCGGTCCGCAACGGACGAGCCGCCGAAGTTCCCCAATCCAGTTCGACGTTCGGTACGTCAGTGAGAAGCAGGAGGGCGTCGGCGTGGAGCTGCCGGGCGAGCAGAGCGGCGGCAAGGTCCTTGTCGATCACGGCCTCGACCCCGACCAACCCGCCCCCAGGAGTCTCCACCACCGGCACTCCGCCTCCGCCGACGCAGATCACTATGACCCCCCCCTGCACGAGGATCCGGATCGAGTCGATCTCGATGATGCGGAGCGGCTCGGGCGAAGGAACGACGCGTCGCCACTTCTGACCATCGGGGGCGATGCTGAACCCGCGTTCACGCGAAAGTCGTTCTGCGTCCTCGCGAGCGTAGACCGGCCCGATCGGCTTTGACGGCTGTTGGAAGGCCGGATCCGTTGGGTCGACGATGACCTGGGTGAGAAGCGTCGCGACCATGCGGTCGGGAAGTTCGCCCACGAGTCCCTGGTCCAGGAGGTACCCGATCATGCCCTCGGACTCGGCTCCGAGGACATCGAGTGGGTACGGAGGTGAGCCGCCGTAGGCCTCGGCCTGGAGGGCTAGTAGGCCAACCTGCGGGCCGTTGCCGTGGGTTACGACGAGCTCGTGCTCGCGTGCGATGCCCGCCAGGGAGGCGACGGCGCGCGCGACGTTGCGGCGTTGCGTCTCGGCATCCGGGGGCTCGTCGCGACGCAGCAGCGCGTTGCCGCCGAGCGCGGCGATGACCCGCATCGAGCGCTTACCCCTCGTTCATCGGTCCGGCAGTTTCTCCGTCAGCCGGGCGTAGGCGTCAGGACGGCGGGTCCTGGGAAACGGGAAGAGGTCCAGCCAGTCGTGACGCTGATCGAGGTCCAGGTCGGCCACGAGCACGGCCGGCTGGTCACGGGGAGCCTGCACGAGCTTGCGCCCGTATGGATCGCAGATGAACGATGAGCCGTAGAAACTCAACGGTGGCTCTTCGCCGAAGCGATTCACGGCGACCATGAACAATCCGTGGGCGATCGCGTTGCCGAGGATCACCTGCTCCCAGAGGGGCTGGGTGTCAAACTCGGGATGGTCTGGCTCGGAGCCGATCGCCGTCGGGTACACCAGCACGTCGGCTCCCTCGAGGCCATAGGCGCGCGCGACCTCCGGAAACCACTGGTCCCAGCAGGTAGGTAGGCCCAGCGTCGCCTCCCCGAGGCCGATCACCGGGAAGGCGTCGGAGTCCTCGCCCGGCCCCGCACGGAAATAGCGGTCCTCGTGGTATCCCGCGCTGTCGGGGATGTGCAGCTTGCGGGTTCGGCCGAGCAGCTGACCGTCAGGTGCGACGATGATCGCCGTGTTGTAGCCGAGCCCGTCGTCAGCCGGCGCACGCTCGTAAAGCGATGCGTGGACGTGGACGCCCGTCTCGCTCGCCATGCGTGCCGCGAAGCGGTAGGTGGGGCCTCCGGGGAGATCCTCGGGCACGATCCCGCTTGCCTCTGGTCCCGCCGGGTCGGCGGCGAAATAGCGATTCAGGGTGAGCTCCTGCAGGCAGATGAGCTCAGCGCCCTCCTTGGCTGCAATCCGGATTCCCGCCTCGAGCGCGGCCTCGTGCTCGCGGGGGTCGCGATGCCAGCGCTGCTGTACAGCACCGAGTCGGAAGGGAGAACGGCGGGGCCGGTGCTTGCGCGCCAAGGAGTCAGGTGGCTGCGTAGCAGCGATCAGGCGGATCTCCTCCATTCAGAGGGACTCTAGTCGCCTGCGGCCTACGGGCAGAGCCCTGGGGGGCGAGATCCGTATTTTCCGCGCGGCCAGCGTTCGGGCGCGAACGGATGCGGCTAGCGCCCGGGGTCCACAGAATCGTCGGCGTGAAGAACCTCATCGACACGCAGGACTTCAGTCGGGCCGAAATCGAAGAGCTCTGCGAGCTGATCGGCCTGCTCAAGGCCGCCGACTACGACGGCGCCGTTCCGCAGCTGTTGCCGCGGCGCTCGCTGGGGATGATCTTCGAGGAGCCATCGACCCGGACAAGAGTCTCCTTCGAGGTCGCGATGACAAAGCTCGGCGGCCACGGCATCTACCTGAAGCCGGGCGAGATCCACCTTGGTGGTCGCGAGTCGCTTTATGACACAGCCACGGTGCTCTCGCGTATGTGCGATGTGATCGAGGCGCGGGTGCTCAAGCACGACACGGTGGTTGAGCTCGCCCGCGACGCCGAGGTGCCGGTGATCAATGGGCTCAGCGATTTCAACCCCCCAACGCAGGCGATCGGCGACCTCTTCACCATGAGCGAGCGCCTGCCGGCCGGTCGCCGGCTCGAGGACTGCACGGTCGTGTTCGTAGGCGACCGCACCGACGTCTGCAGTTCTCTGATGTTCATCACCACGCAGTTCGGCATGAACTTCATCCACGTCGCTCCGGCCGCTTACCAAGCGCCGCCTTCCTGGGTCAAGATCGCCGAAGCGAACGTGGCCGCTGCGGGAAGCGGCAGCGTGAGCGTCACCGAGAGCGTCGAGGAGGCCGTCGCGAGAGCCGACTTCGTCTACACCGACGTCTGGTGGTGGTTCGGGCAGGAGGGCGAGGTCCCCGAGCGCACCGCCGCCTTCATGCCCCGCTACCAGGTCAACTGGGAGCTCTTCTCTCGCGCCCCCGAGCATGCGCTGTTCATGCACTGCCTCCCGGCCACACGCGGCGGTGAGGTTACCGACGAGGTGATGGACAGCTCGCGCTCGATCGTCTTTGACCAGGCCGAGAACCGGCTGCACGCACAGAAGGGGATCCTCGTGTGGCTCACCTACCCGACGATCAAGCACCCGAGCGACGAGCTCCGGCAGTTTCACGAAGGTCGCGTACAGCATTACCTGAGCGCGATCGGCTGGGATCGTGCCTCCTCGGCGCACACCAGCTACCGGTTCGACCACCAAGCAGGCCCGCCACCCGCCAAATCCACGACGGCTTCTACACGGGAGGATCACCGATGAGCACGCAGTCAGTCACCCCCGTCAGCGGGAGCGCGCCTCGCACCCGGCGTCGGGTGATGGGTCTGCGCGACATCACGCTCTACACCGTTTCTGCGGTGCTCGTGGTGGAAACACTTACCTCCTCCGCCGCCGTCGGCACGAAGACGCTCGCGTGGTGGCTGCTGTTCCTGATCGTCTTCTACATACCGTATGGCCTGATCACAGCTGAGCTCGCCACGACCTACCCCGAACAGGGAGGGATCTACATCTGGGTGCACCGCGCGTTCGGGCGGCGCGCAGCCGCGCGAACGACGTACTGGTACTGGGTCAACGTCGCGATGTGGATGCCGTCGGTGTTTCTCGTGTTCTCAGGCGTCTTCTGCCAGCTGTTCATCAAACACTGGAGCGAATGGCCCGCGGGCAAGTGGCCGCAGATCCTCATCGCCGTGGGCATGTCCTGGCTCGTGATCGTCGTCGGCATCATGCGCCTTGAAGTGGGCAAGCACTACAACAATGTGGGTGCGGCACTGAAGATGCTGATCATCCTCGCCTTGGGCATTGGCGGGATCGTGTTCGCGATCCGACATGGTGCAGCCAACACGATCGACGGCTCGAGCTTCGTGCCCTCCTTCCACGTTGCGAAGAAGTTCCTGCCCGTGATCATCTATCTGATGATCGGCTTCGAGCTCGTCTCGAGCATGGGCGGCGAGCTCAAGGAGCCCAAGAGGAACATCCCGCGCGCGCTGCTGACATCGGGGATTGCGATCGCCTTTTGCTACATGCTCGCGACCATAGGGATCCTGCTGGCCCTCTCGCTCTCCAAGCTGCACCTGATCGAAGGGCTCGTCGAAACCTTCAAGGCGATCTTCGGACGCACGGGAGCGGGTGAGGTCGTCGTCTACGCGCTCGGGATCGCTGCGCTTTACACGTTCTTCTCAAACATGACGACGTGGACGATGGGCGCCAACCGGGCCGCGGCCGAGGCGGCCGCCGACGGCGAGCTCCCAAAGGTCTTTGCGCGCGAGCACCCTGTGCGCGGGACTCCGGTCGCGGCCTTCGTGTTGACGGGGCTCGTCTCGACGGCTGTTCTGCTCATCACGGCCATCTTCATAAACAAACAGGACTCGCTGTTCTTCGCGATCTTCGCCGCCTCATCGGTGATCTTCCTGATGCCCTACCTGCTCATGTTTCCCTCCGTGGTCGTGCTGCGCTACAAGGACCCCGATCGGCCGCGCCCGTTCCGTGTTCCAGCCGGCAAGGTCGGACTCATCATCATCGCGACGATCACCACCGGGATCATCGCGGGCGGCATCCTGCTGTTCGTCTGGCCGGAAATCCCGAACTCGCCCGCGGAATGGTCCTACACAGGCCCGCTCCTGGGGATCGTCGCAGCGGCGCTCCTCGTCGGCGAGGTCATCGTCTGGCGCGTCTTTCACCCGCACGAGCCAGGAAAGGCCGTCTTCCACCGAGGGCACCCGCACGCCCGACCTCACCTTCGACACCGTTCGCAACCGGCAGAGGCTGAGCCGGCCACAAAAGTCGTCGAACCACTAGCTCCGCCCGTCGAGCCGGCCGCTCCCGGTGGCGCCTGATGAGCGAGACGCTCACCACTACCCCGGCGGCTGACGGCTTTCGGATGCCGGGCGAGTTCGAGGCGCACTCCGGCTGCTGGATCGCCTGGCCGGAGCGGCCCGACAACTGGCGTCTCGGCGCCAAGCCCGCGCAGGCCGCTTACGCCGCCGTGGCGGAAGCGATCAGCGCCTCCGAGCCGGTGACGATGGCGGTCTCCGACGCGCAGTTCGCGCACTGCCGCTCGGTCCTGTCGCCGTCTGTGCGGGTGGTCGAGATGTCCACCGACGACGCGTGGATACGCGACATGGGCCCGACCTTCCTCATCGACGGAGCCGGCGCCCGCCGCGGCGTCGACTGGCGCTTCAACGCCTGGGGAGGGCTCGAGGGCGGCCTCTACTTCCCATGGGACCGCGACGACCGGGTCGCCGAGAAGGTCCTCGAGATAGAAGGCGCCGACCGTTACCGCGCGCCCATAGTGCTCGAGGGCGGCTCGATCCATGTGGACGGCGAGGGAACCGTGATGGCTACCGAAGAATGCCTGCTCAACAGCAACCGCAACCCCGAGCTCTCGCGCGAGCAGATCGAACACACGCTGTTCGACTACCTCGGCGCCGAAAAGATGATCTGGCTCGACCAAGGCGTGTTCAACGACGAGACCGACGGACACGTCGACAACATCGCGTGCTTCGCGCGCCCAGGCGTGGTCCTGCTCACCTGGACCGACGAGCGGTCCGACCCGCAGCACGCGATCTCACAAGACGCGCTCAACAGGCTCCAAGCCGCAACAGACGCCCACGGCAGAAGCCTTGAGGTGATCCGGCTGCCCTCACCAGGACCGGTCACCATCACCGCCGAAGAGGCCCGAGGCGTCGACGCCGTCGCTGGAACGCTGCCTCGCCGCGCCGGGGACCGGCTCGCCGCCTCATACGTCAACTTCTACCTCGGCACGAAGCGGATCGTGTTCCCGCTCCTTGACGAGCGCTATGACGAGCAGGCCGCAGACATACTCCGTGACTGCTTCCCAGACCACGAGATCGTCGGGGTACCAGCCAGGGAGATTCTCCTCGGGGGCGGGAACATCCACTGCGTCAGCCAACAGGTTCCGGCAGCCGTCTGAGTCGGCGTGCCTTCGCGTTCGGTCGTCGCCGGGACCCACTGGCTGGCAACCGAACCGCCTGGGCTCCGATGCAGTAGTTTGAAAACGTGGAACTCAGACGCACCTTGCGGTCAGGATGGCCAGGCCCTCCGCGAGTCGGTCCAACCACCCTGATGACGCTTGTGCTCGCTTTGGCGATGTTGGCAGGCCCGTCGGCTGCGGACGCCGTGCAACAACAGCGCGTCTCGATCGTCGATGCACCTGGGCTCGCGTCAGGCCCGGTGATCACGGACGCGGGGTTGGTCTGGGAGAGCCCGCGGGGCGTAGTGGTAACCGACGCGGCGGGCGGATCGAAGGTCTTGGCACCGCTCGACGCACGCAACTGGGACGCATTCGTCGACCTCGCCTGGTTCGGCGTCAATCAGTGGGCTCTGGCTCGCCCGTCAGGCGTGTTCGCCGGCCAGATCGGAGGAGCACTGAGCGAACTGCCGCAGCTGCGCAAGTGCAACCCGGGCTCTCCCGCGATCCCGCGGGGCACCGCGATGTACGCACTGTCCAAGGGGCAGCTGTTTGCGGCTCTGCCGGCCCCCTGCTTCCCGGCCAGCAAGGCACCCTTGGGGGTTGTGCTGGACATCAACCTGCACTCTCGCCACTCGCGCGTGCTCGCCCGACTTCCCGGCACGCTCGAGGGCGTGGCGGCGTCCGGACGCTACGTCGCCCTGTCCTATTTGAGTCCTCCGCTTCGACTGGTCACGCCACCCAGTTCGCGCACCCCTTCCCCGGAACCACGTCTGTTCGTGCGCGTCCTCGACGCTGCTACAGGCTCCCTCGTCAACCAGATCGCGCCACCGGCGGGCATCGAGGCGTATGGCGCTTCGGCCGTCCAGGTCGACGGCCGCGGCGACGTGCTTGTTACCTCCGGCTGCGGTGCGGTGTCGCCAAGGCAACTGGCGCACATCGCACAACCCCCCTGCCTGACCAGCTGGTGGTGGGCCGGGGCACACTCTGCCGTGGGCCATCAGACGACACTCGGCAGCGACGCCGTGCTCTCAGACGGGCGCGTTGCATTCCTACCCAGTGCCGGTGGAGGGATCGACGTCAGAGATCTGCTCGACGGCTCAACGCGCAGAGTCGTCGCGTTCGCGGGCTCGGTCCGCCCACTCTATGAAGGCCTGGCACTCAGCGGCACCCGGCTCGTGTGGGCACAGCAGAGCGCCGTCGTCAACGTCGTCAGGACTGCAGATTCCGAGTCGTGCACTCCAGTACCTCTGAGCCCAGTGGAACTCGCGAGCCTGAACCTCGCCGACGAGCCGTCCTCACCCGTCCAGATGACTGGCGCGCCAATCCCGCCCCAGTACGCCAACGAGCCGCCGTGCATCGAGATATGAACCGAACGGAACGTTGGGCGCGCCTCCTGGAGCGCGACCGTAAGCACCACGGCCGGCACCGAAGAACGCGGCGGGTCGGCAGGCTGGACTGTAGAAGCGGATCGGCAGTTCGGGTTTCTAGGACCGCGCAGGCGACTTTGCCAGGTCTTCCGGGTCATGTCGGTCGCCGAGCTCGTTGAGCTTTTCGGCTTGACGCGTCGCTTCGGTGGCCAGCGCGCCGTCTATCGACCCTCGGCCGACGAGCAGGACATAGAAGCATGCGCCTGCTCGTTCGGCCTCCGGAAAAAGGCGACCCTCCGAGAACAGTTCCTGCACTTTGAGGGCGTGGTCTGAGGCCTCCCGCGACAGTGGGCCGGTCGCCCGGACATGGAGTATCCGCTTACGCCTCCCCTCCAGATCGACATTGGGAGGGGGAAGGTTGTCGAGGACCTTCTTGTCGCCCCCCTCCGCGCCAACCAGCTCTTGGAGCCAGTCCACGGCGAGGTCGGTCAGCTCATACGCCACCAGCCCCGTATGGCTCTCTTTGCCCAGGCGCGGCGCCTGCATCAGCTCCGTCCGCGCTGGATGTTCGTCGGGCAGAATCGAGCCGAACCCCTGGAGGAAGTAGTCGGCCATCCCCATCTCCAGCGTCGCCATGAACCGAGGCTAGCGTCTCCCTCACGCCGGGGCCCTGCCGCAGTCTGCAGACAGGCGAGGGAGGCCGCCCGAGCACGGAGACGCCCGAATCGCCTACCGCAGCCCCCTGAACCCCGTGCGCAGCTCCTCTGAGAACAGCTGCGGCTGTTCCCAGGCCGCGAAATGGCCGCCCCGATCCAGCCGGTTGTAGTGGATCAGGTTGTCCGGGTAGGCCCGCTCGGCCCAGCTCCGGGGCGCCTGATAGAGCTCATCGGGAAAGACGCTGATGGCGAATGGGATCGAGACGTTCTTCGCTTCGAAGAAGCCCGCCTTGTTCTCCCAGTACAGACGCCCCGAGGACACCCCCGTGTTCGTCAGCCAGTACAGGGTGATGTTGTCGAGGATGTCGTCCACCGTCATCTCGCCCGGCGGGTTTCCCTGGATCACCTGTTCAACGAGTCCGGGCTGCCCGCTGCCGTCACCGTGGTCGAGGATGAACGCGGCCAGGTCGATCGGCGAATCTGCCAGCCCGTACAACGTCTGGGGACGCGTCGTCATGATCTGCGCGTAGGCGACGTGCTTTTCATAGAAGAGGCGCAACTGCTCGTAGGCGCGTCCCTCTTCAGCTGAGAGACCGGACGGCGCCGGGGCGCCCTGCACGAACTTCTCGGCGAGATCGGGCGGCGCGGTACCGGGCATGTTGGAATGGATGCCCAGCAGCTCCGGGGCCGCCTGTTCACCCATCGCCTGCGTGACCGCCGCACCCCAGTCACCGCCCTGGGCGACGAAGCGCGAGTAGCCGAGTCGCTTCATCAGCTCGACCCAGGCCCCAGCGATGCGCGGCGGGCCCCACCCGGTGGAGCTCGGCTTCGCCGAGAACCCGTAGCCGGGCAGTGACGGGATCACGACGTGGAAGGCGTCCGATGCGTTCCCACCGTGCGCCGTCGGGTCGGTGAGCGGGCCGATGATCTTCAGCTGCTCGATGATCGAGCCGGGCCAGCCGTGTGTCACGACAACGGGCAGGGCATCCTCGTGCTTGGATCGAACGTGGATGAAATGGATGTCCAAGCCGTCGATCTCGGTGATGAACTGAGGCAGGGAGCTCAGCCGCTGCTGGCAGCCCGACCAGTCGTAGTCCGTCCCCCAGCGGCGCGCCAGCTCCTGGATCGTCGCGAGGGGCACGCCCTGCGAATCGTCCCCAACCGTCTCCCGCTCCGGCCACCTGGTCGCGTTCACGCGCCTGCGCAGCTCCGTCAGCTCCGCTTCGGGAAAGCCGATCTCGAACGGACGAACCGCGGACCGCTGGCTGCCTGTCTGTTGCGCGACATCGGTGGCCGGCATCTGCTCCTCCTCGAGTGGTGGGTGAGCATCAGAGCCACGGACCGCAGCCCCTCGCCTTTGCTCAGCACGATCTTCCGTCCCGCTCCTGCTCGCGCCCGTGAACCCACTGGTCCCGGACACTGGTCGGCGAAGGTCGTGGCGCTCGAGCGGGAAGCCTGCCCCCGCACGGTTTCGTCGGGCCGGTAAGCGATGATCACGCGCTTGACCGAGCCTGCTGCTGATCAGCGCACCCGGCTGGAGCTCTCGGCGAGCGGGCTGTGCCGGCCGACGCGCTAGCGCTCGCCTTCGCCGCCTCGATCTACCCGCCCGCCGTGGCGGCGGTGATCGCGCTGGGTCGCGGGCCGCAGCTCCGCTGGCGGGTCTTCGCCTTCGTCGCAGCGGCCTACCTGACCACCCTCGCGACAGGGGTGGTGATCCTGCTGCTGCTGAACGAACTCGGCGCCACCGACAGGACCAGCCTTTCGGCGAGCGCCGGTGTCGATCTGGCGCTCGGTGTCCTGCTCCTGGCGCTGGCCTGGCACCTCCACCGCAGAAGACCTCGACCTGGCGAGGTTCCAAGCGGGCATGCAGGCCCGTCGAAGATCGATCGCTACCTGAAGAGCCGCCGCCTGGCCGCCCTGCTGGGAGTCACCCTGTATCTCGTCCCCTCGCCGATCTACATCGGAGCAGTCAAGGCGCTCGCCGATGCGAACCGGTCCGGAGTCGGCGAACTTGCAGATCTCGTCGCAATCGTCGCCGTCATGCTGTGGCTGATCGAGCTGCCGATGCTGATCCTCCTGATCGCCCCCCAACGAGCCGAGCGCGCCCTCCAGGACACGAACCGCTGGTTCAGAGACCACGGGCGGAGCATCGCGATCATCGCGTCGGCTGCGGTCGGCGCCTATCTTCTGATCAAGGGCGCGGTGGACATAGGTGAATGAGGTGATCAGCCAACCGGAGCCCGCGGTCAGACTGCGCGGGCGGGTGCGCCTCCGGCCGATCCTGATCGTCGTGTTGGTGATCGTCGTGATCGGCGCGGCCGCGACGCTGTTCGGCTGGGACATCAGCGGCTGGCTCAAACATGTCTGGAGCACGATCACCACCATCTCGGTCGGCTATCTGCTGGCGGGGATCGCCCTGATCACGCTGCAGACGACGACGGCGGGGCTCGCCTGGTTCTCGATCCTGCGCTTCGCCTATCCGGACTCGGAAGTCCGCTGGATCCAGGTCTACGCGTGCTACGCGACCGCAGTCGCGTTGAACTTCGTGCTGCCCGCGAACCTGGGAACGCTGGCGATGCTGATCATGTTCAACGCGATCATCGCTGCGGCCGCCTTCGTGGGCATCTTGGCCGGCTACGTCGTCCAGAAAGCCTTCTTCACCTTGATCGGGACGGCCACCTACGTGTACCTGTTCCTGACGGTCGGCGGCTCGTTCAAGCTCCAGTTCGGCTTCATCAGCGAACACCCCGGGGCAACCGTGATCCTGCTCGCCGGCGCCGGCGTGCTCCTGTTCCTCGTTGCACAGACGCTGAAGCCGCGGATCAGACACTGGTGGGAAGAGGCCAAGCACGGCGGCCAGATCGTGGCGCATCCGCGCGCCTACCTGGGCAGGGTCCTGCTTCCCGAGTTCGTCAGCTGGCTGGCGACGCTGGGGATCATCGGCGTGTTCCTGGCCGCCTACAACATCCCGGTCAGCTTCCACACGATCATGCGGGTCGTAGCCGGCAACTCGATCGCGAACATGACCTCGGTGACCCCCGGCGGCGCCGGCGTCGTGCAGGGCTTCAACGTGCTCTCGCTGAAAGGCATCACCAGCTCGGCCAACGCGACCGCCTACTCCGTCGCCCAGCAGCTCGTCTCGACCGCCTGGAGCATCCTGCTGGCGATCGTGCTGATGATCCGCGCCTTCGGCTGGACCGGCGGCAAGACGCTGGTCACCCAGTCCTACGGCGAGGCGCGCAAGAAGGCCTCCGAGCAGGAGGAGGCACGCAGGTCCAGGAGGCGCGAAAGGCGGGCTGCCCGGACTCGAGAGGACGTCGACACCTAGCTCTGATCGGCGTCATCCGGGTTCTCCCGGCGCTCTATGGCCTATTCAGATCAGCATGGAGGTTGCCGGTCGAGTCGCGGGTGAGGGCGCGCATCACCCCGTTTGACAGCAGAGAGCGACTGGACGGGCGCGCCACCGGGACCACCAACCAGCGAGACGCACAGCGCAGGCGCGCGGGAGCGTCGATCCCCGGGCGTTCGATTTCATCCCTGAAAGCCCGCGCGAGCCGACCTACACTGTCGGCAAGCGTCATCGGGCGCCTATTTCGGAGAAGGGGGGCACATGAGAGGTACCGGCAGTGCAGTGTTCGTTGGGATCCTGCTGATGGTGGCAGGCGTCCTCAACGTCATCTACGGGATCGCCGCCGTGAGCAACGCGAGCTTCTGGGTGAACGACACGCAGTTCGTGTTCTCGAGTCTGCACACCTGGGGATGGATCACGATCATCCTGGGCGTCATTCAGCTCACCGCTGCTATCTCGCTGTTCGGGGGCGGCGCCTACGGGCGCATCATCGGGCTGGTCGCGGCGACACTGGGCGCGATCGGCGCGCTCCTCGACGTCGGCGGAGCACACCCATGGTGGGCGCTGGGCGTGTTTGCCATCTGCGTCATCTGCATCAAAGGCCTGCTCGTCTACGGCGAGCCGGAGGAGGCAGTCTGACCGGATAGCTCAAAACAGAACGACGCCGCGTCAGTAGCGCCGCGGCCATCGCCGGGGGTCGGCGCGGATCGTGCCGACCCCCTTGCGCGGGTCCCCAGGCCGAGTCGCCCCGGTTCGGCACGGGCCCGGGAAACCTCACGGGACAAAGCGCCCGGGCGACCTATTACCCGGATTGAGCCGCCCCTCCCCTACACAGCGGCGAAAGCAGGATCCATGTCCAACAGCCATCAGACGCCTTTGGGTTCGCTGCTCTGCGCCGACTCCCCGACACCGGCGCTCATGGACCCGCAGGCGTGCGCCGCAAGAGCCGCCCCGAGCGAGGTCCCCTCCCCGGGCACCCGCGCTCGCGACGGCACGCCCCCCCTCGCGGGTCGCTGCTACGTCGGCGAGCGGGGCCCGGCAGGCTGCCGCGTGTCGGTGGTCGACCGGGCTGACACGTACGCGCTCAGACCCCGTCGGGCAGACCCGCTCTGGAGCTTCTCCTGGGGGCGTCCGGGGCGATCGGCCGGCGAGCTGGCCTGGTCGATCCTCCACGACAGCGCGGGCGACGCCGGATTGGCCGACGACTGGTACGTGCCGTTCGCCACCGAGGTGATCGCGCAGCTGCCCCATGACGCGTTCCGAATCGACTCGCGCGACGTGCTCGCCTGGCTGTTCGAGGATCGGTACGTCGATCGGGCGCCGCAGCCCGGTTAGCCACGAGACCCGGCACCCGCGCCGGATCCTGTCCCGAGAACGCCGGCGCACACCTGGCCCGGCCGCGAAGCCCGGAGCGGGTTCCTATCGTGTGCGGGGTGCGTACGCATCGACCCGACAGAGAGCTGGAGACGCGATGAGCGACGGGATCCTGCTGGTGGCAGGGGAACCGGGCCTCCACGACGACGATGACCCACGGCTGGTGGCGCCCGGCGTGGGCGAAGCCGAAGCACTGGACGCCTACTCGCGCACGGTCGCCGGCGTGGTCGAGCGCCTGGCCCCGAGCGTCGCGAACCTGCGCGTGCTGCGTGCCACCCGGCGCGGCCGCGTACCGGTCGGGTCGGGCAGCGCGGTCGTGCTCACGCGCGACGGGTTCCTGCTCACCTCGGCGCACGTCGTGGCCGGCCGGGACCGGCTGGGTCAGGCGACCTTCGTCGACGGACGGGAGATCGGGTTCCACGTGGTGGGCGCCGACCCGTTCTCCGACCTGGCGCTGCTGCGCGCCGACGCCGACGACCTCGTGCCCGCGCTGCTGGGCGACGCCGCCCGCCTGCGCGTCGGCCAGTTGGTGGTGGCGATCGGCAACCCCCACGGCTTTGCAGGCTCGGTCACGGCCGGGGTGGTCTCGGCGCTGGGGCGCTCGCTCCCGGCTCGGTCGGGCAACTCGATCCGCATGATCGACAACGTGATCCAGACCGACGCGGCCCTCAACCCGGGCAACTCGGGCGGCGCGCTGGTGGACTCGCGCGGAGCGCTGATCGGCATCAACACCGCCGTCGCCGGAGTCGGGCTGGGGCTGGCCGTGCCGATCAACGATGCGACACGGATGGTGATCGCGGCGCTGATGAGCCACGGCCGTGTCCGCCGCGCCTACCTCGGCGTCGCCGGCGGCTCGCGGCCGCTGCCCGCGCGGGCGCGGCGCGAGCGCGACCAGGCGACCGGCGTCGAGGTGATCGAGGTGACGCCCGGCAGCCCTGCCGAGCAGGCCGGGCTGCGGGCTGAGGATCTGATCGTCGAGCTGTCAGGCAGCCGGGTGCACGGCGTGGACGACATCCAGCGCCTGATGGTCGCCGACCTGATCGGGACACAGGTCGAGGTGGTCGTGCTGCGGGGCGGCGAGCCGCTCGAGCTGACCCTCACCGCGCGCGAGTTGGAGTAGCCCGCGCGGACTCGTGTCGGGCGCGGCGCCTCGGGAGCTGCGTCGCGCATGCGAGACGAGCGCGCTGCTCAGAGCGGCGGCACCCAGTATCCGCCGAGCCGAAGCCCGTCCTCGGCCCGGGCGTAATCCGCGAGTGGCTGCTCGTGCGCGCCGTAGGCCCTGAGCTCGGTGAGGCCGCGCTCGCCGTCACGTGCCACGAAGGCCCGGGGCAGTGGCCCGATCCTTGCGCGGTCCCGCAGTTCGTAGCTCGCTTCAGCCTCGGCGATCCAGAACTCCTCGACATGCCATTCGGCGGTGATCGCGTGGGTGGTGGCGCGCAGCGCGCCGAGGAAGTCGGCGAGCGCCTCGCGCATCTCCGCCGCGCCCTCGGCGCGACGGCCGTCGACCGCCAGGAAGCTGATCTCCGGCGCGGCGAAGGCGATCGCGCCGTCGAGATCGAGCGCGTCCACGGCACCGAGCAGCCGGCCGATCGGCGACTCGCTCACCATCCGGGATCGTCTCGCCGGCGGTCTGGAAGCCACGCGCAGCCGGGTCCCATCAGGCGCGTTTCCCCCTCCGCTCAGGCGCTCGTCCTCGTGGCTGGCTGACCGGCTCGGGTTCGGCGAGGCGAGGGATCCGGCGCCTCACCGCTCGATTCGGCTCGACCGTCAGCTTGCGGCCGTGGTGGCGGATCTCCACAGCGTCTCCTTTCAGCAGCGAGTAGATGGCCTGCCGGCGGTCGAGCTCGACCAGCAGATGTCGTCCCTGGAAGCAGATGCGGAACGTGAGCCGGGTGAGCGCCTGCGGCAGGCGGGGCATGAAGCTGAATTTGCCGTTGTGGTCGCGCAGCCCCCCGAACCCCGCCACCGCAGCGATCCAGGTCCCGGCCAGGGATGCGATGTGCAGGCCGTCGCGTGTGTTGTGCTGCAGGTCGTTGAGGTCGATCAGCGCCGCCTCGCAGAGGTAGTCGTAGGCCAGCTCGAGGTGGCCCACCTCGGCCGCGATCACGCACTGGGTGCAGGCCGACAGCGATGAGTCCCTGACTGTCAGGCGCTCGTAGTAGGCGAAGTCGCGGGCCTTCTCCGCGCTGCTGAAGGCGTCGCCCCGCAGGTGCAGCGCGAGGACCAGGTCGGCCTGCTTGACGACCTGCTTGCGGTAGAGGTCGAAGTAGGGGAAATGCAGGAACAGCGGGTACTGGTCGGGGCGCGTGTCGTCGAAGTCCCAGATCTCGTGCTCGGTGAACGACTCCGCCTGCGGGTGGACCCCGAGAGACGCGTCGAAGGGGATCGACATCGCTTTCGCCGCATCGCGCCAGCTGGCAGCCTCCTCCTCGTCGACACCCAGCTCGGCGGCGTGTTTGGGATGGCGTCCGACCGCCGCGAAAGCCTCACGCAGGTTCTGCTCGGCCATCAGGTTCGTGTAGACGTTGTCGTCGGCGATCGCGCTGTACTCGTCCGGCCCGGTGACGCCGTCGATACGGAAGCGCCCGGCGGCATCGTGGTGACCGAGAGAACGCCACAGCCGCGCCGTCTCGACCAGGATCTCGAGCCCGGCGCCACTAGCGAACTCCTCGTCGTCCTCGGCCGCCGCCTGATATCGCACGACGGCGTCGGCGATGTCGGCGTTGACGTGGAAGGCGGCCGTCCCGGCCGGCCAGTAGCCGGAGCACTCCTCGCCGTGGATCGTCCGCCACGCGAATGCCGCCCCCTGCAACCCGAGCGATGCGGCGCGTTCCTTGGCGAGCTCGAGCGTCAGCTGGCGCCAGTGCAGCGCGTCCCGCGCCGCGCCCGGGACCGTATATGTCAACGGCTGCAGGACGAAGCTCTCCGTGTCCCAGAAGGCGTGTCCGTCGTAACCGGGCCCGGTCAGCCCCTTGGCCGCGATCGCCCGCTTCTCGGCCCTCGCGCCGGCCTGCAGGACGTGAAAGAGCCCGAAGCGAACGGCGAGCTGCAGCTGGGCTTCTCCCTCGATCTCGACGTCGGCGCGAGCCCAGAAGTCGGCGAGGTAAGCCCGCTGCTCGGCGACCAGCCCGTCCCAGCCGCGATGGCGGGCCTCGGCCAACGCCGCTGAGACCTGATCGGCGATCGCCGAGACGGAGCGCTGGGCCGACCATCCGTAGGCGATCAGCTTGATCACCCGAAGTGGCCTGCCGGCCACCAGGTCGGTGCTGACGAGCAGCCGGGCCAGGTCTTCATAGGCCTCGGTGGTCGATGTGATCTCGCCCGGGCCTTCGACCATGTGGTCCATCGCGGCGGCCATCGTCAGGCCGCTGCCACGCGTCGAGTGGGCGAGGATCGCCCGCGTGTCGGTGCTTAGGAACAGCTCGGAGCGCAGCGGCGATTCGAGCGCCCCGGCGCCACGCGGATCGCCGTTGCCCGGTGGCAGCGACTCGTTGGCGACGAGCTCTGACTGCACCACCACCGGCGTATCGCCGTCGAGCGCCTCGACCTCGTAGAGGATCGCCGCGACGGCCCGTTGCGTGAACGAGACCAGACGTGTCGAGGAGATCCGCACCGAGGCTCCGGTCGGCGAGGTCCAGTCCAGGGTGCGGCGCAGCACGCCGTCGCGAAGGTCCAGGATCCGTTCGTGGCTGAGAAGCGTGCCGTAGCGGATGTCGAGCGGCTCATCCTCGACCAGTAGCCGGATGATCTTGCCATTGGTCACGTTGATGACCGCCTGGCCGTCCTCCGGGACACCGTAGGCCGGCTCGGCGGACGGCAGCGGGCGCAGCTCGTAGAAGCCGGCCAGGTAGGTGCCGGGCAGTCCGAACGGCTCACCCTCGTCGAGGTTTCCACGCAGCCCGATGTGACCGTTCGACAGCGCGAAGCAGGACTCGGTCTGCGCGAGCATGTCGATGTCGAGCTCGACCTCCCGGACCGCCCAGGGCTCGACGATGAAGCCCGGATGCTGGATCATCGCGCCTCGAGCAGGTCGGCCAGGTCGCCTACGACGACGTCGGCGCCGTGCGCCCGCAGCGCCTCGGCCTGTCCCACCCGGTCGACGCCGACGACGAAGCCGAAGTGGCCGGCTCGCCCGGCCTCGACGCCCGCCAGCGCGTCCTCGAACACGGCGGCCTGAGCCGGCTCGACGCCGATCGCGCGGGCGCCGGCCAGGAAGGTGTCGGGTGCGGGCTTGCCGTTCAGGTGCTCGCGCTCGGCGGTGACGCCGTCGACGATCGCTTCGAAGCGGTCCTCGATGCCGGCCGCCGCGAGCACGTCGCGGGCGTTGGTGCTCGAGGAGACGACGACGCGGCGCAGCCCCGCGCTCCGCGCGGCTTCGACGTAGCGCACCGAGCCCGGGTAGGGCTCGACCCCGTCACGGCGGATCATCGCGAGGACGATCTCGTTCTTGCGGTTGCCCAGTCCGTGGATCGTCTCCGCATCAGGCGAGTCGTCCGGCTCTCCCTCGGGCAGCTCGATCCCCCGTGAGCGCAGGAACGAGCGCACGCCGTCGGAGCGGGGCTTGCCGTCGACGTATTCGTCGTAATCGTGCACCGGGTCGAACGGGACGAACGGTTCGTTCCTCGCCGCCGCGCGCCGCTGCAGGTACTCGTCGAACTCCTGCTTCCATGCCGCCGCGTGAACCTTGGCCGTCTCCGTCAGCACGCCGTCGAGGTCGAACAGGCATGCAGTCACGCCATCGGGCAAGCCAAGCACAGGGCAGAGCTAATCATCTCGCGCGCCTGCCCACCAGCCCCGTCGCCTGCAAGCCGGCTTCGTGGTCGCGAGCTGACGAGCCCGGGGACGCTGCGCCAAATCGCTGAACGAAGGCCGTTAGAGTGTCAGCCGTGTCGCTCAGGCAGGCGACATCCAACGCGCGGCTCGCGGTCATCCGGTGACCGCCGCGGCCCCCGCCACGCTCGAGTCGGGCGAGTCGGCGCAACGTGGGCGCGCGGCCCGCGGCGCGGTACCGCGCTCCGCGCACGGCGACTGGACTCCCGCCCGCGACCGACCGGATCCGGTGGATGTGCTGGCCGGCCAGGCCACCTCGCGGGTCCAGGAGCTCGTGCCGATTCGCTACGGGCGCATGCTCGTCTCCCCTTTCACCTTCTACCGGGGCGCCGCGGCGGTGATGGCGGCAGACCTCGCCGCGACGCCCAACTCGGGCATCGTCGTACAGGCCTGCGGCGATGCCCACATCGCCAACTTCGGGGGCTTCGCGGCACCGGACCGCCGCCTCATCTTCAGTCCGAACGACTTCGACGAGACGCTCCCGGGTCCATGGGAGTGGGACGTCAAGCGCATGGCCGCCAGCGTCGAGATCGCCGGGCGCGATATCGGACTTCGGCCGGACCGGCGGCGCTGGATCGTGAGGGAGTGCGTCAGGGAGTACCGCGAGGCGATGGGCGGGTTCGCCCGGCTCAGCCACCTCGAGGTCTGGTACGAGCGGCTGAACGCGAGCGAACTGGTCGCGCGCTTCGGCGGCCGGCTCGGTCCGAAGAGCCGGATCGACTTCGCCAAGCCCTTCGCCAGGGCGCGGCGCAAGACGAGCCTGCGCGCACTGGCGAAGCTGACCGAGCGGGTCGACGGCGAGCTGCGCTTTCGCAGCGCGCCGCCGCTGCTCGTCCCGTTCCGCGAGCTGGTCCCGACGGCCGAGCGACGCGAGGAGAACGCCTACATCTACGGGCTGCTCGAGGGTTACGCCGCCAGCCTCCCGGTTGACCGCCGCCACCTGTTCGCCAGCTATCGGTTCGTCGACATGGCCCGCAAGGTGGTCGGGGTCGGCAGCGTCGGCACGCGCGCCTGGGTCTTCCTGCTGGTCGGCCGGGGCGGGCGCGATCCGCTCGTGCTGCAGGCGAAGGAGGCCCAGGCATCGGTGCTGGAGCCATACCTGGGCGCGAGCGAGTTCGGCCACCACGGCGAGCGGGTCGTGCGCGGCCAGCGGATCTCGATGGTCGCCAGCGACATCTTCCTGGGCTGGCAGCGCAATCGCGGGCTGGATGGACTCGACCACGACTTCTACGTCCGCCAGCTGTGGGATTGGAAGGCCTCGGCGGACCTGTCGAGGATGAGCGCATCGGGCCTGCAGGCCTACACGCGCGCGTGCGGCTGGTCGCTGGCGCGCATGCACGCCCGTTCGGGCGACCGCCTCGCGATCGCCGGGTACCTGGGCGTGAGTCGCAAGTTCGACCGGGCGATCGCGCGCTTCGCCAGCGCATATGCCGACCAGAACGAACTGGATCACGCGCGCCTGGCCGACGCCGTGCGGGCCGGCGAAGTGCCCGCCCGGCACGGCGTCTGACCGGCGCAGAACGAGAAGGGCCCCGCCGTCGGACGTGGCCCTCCCCACTTCACCGGGTGTGCTCCGGTGTGGTCAGTTGGCCTGCACCGAGATCACGGGCTGGTCGCCTTCCCACCAGGTGGGGCAGACGCCGGACGGCGCGAACGTATCGAGCGATTCGGTTTTGCCGCAGTACATTTCGCTCCAGTTCGAGTTGACGAACTGGCTTTCGGTCGGGTCCGAGCCGACGCTGAGCGCGCTCTGGGCCGGTTCGACGTCGGCGAAGTTCAGCGAGTCGTAGTAGCAGCCCTGCGCTTCGGAGTCACACGGCTGGGTTTTTTTCGGTTCGGGACCGTAGCTGGTCGTGTTGTAGGACAGGCTGATGATCGCCTTGCCCGGCAGCGCGGTCTTGCCGAGATGGAAGCTGACCGTGAAGGCCAGGCCGTGGAAGCATTTTTCGACCGGCGCCGTTGCCACCGTGGCTTCGTCGAACCACGTGCCCGGGTCGCCCAGCGTGGCGCATTCCGCGCTCTGGGACGGCCGGTAGGGCATCGCGAACGTGTGGGTGACCGAGGCGATCTTCGATCCGACCGTGTCACCCGGGCCGACGTTGTACACGTTGAGCGTCAGCGGGTACTTGAACTTCTTCTTCGGCTTCGGCGTGGAGCAGGTGTGCGCGTACCAGTTCCCCTGCTCGCAGGCCCAGGCGCTCATCGCGACGGTGACGATCGGATGGCTGCGGGCGGCGCCGGCGAATTCGACCTCGCCTCCGTACTCGGAGGTCGATGTCGCCGCGAACGCCGTCGAGGCGTAGTTGCCCGGCAGCGGACTGACAATGTTGTTGTAGATGACTTCCCGCGGACCGGCCGCGCTGGCCCCGCCGGCGCCCAGGGCGAGCACGCCCACCAGCACCACGGCGCACGCGAGCAGGCTGCGCCCAACTCTGATCCTTGCGTCCATTCTCTCTCTCCATTCATCCGTGTCGGAGCCCGCAAGCCGAGGGCGGCGGACATCCATGTCTAGCTGCTCAGACGAAGACCGGTTGGCCGTTGATCCCCTCCAATGTGAACCACCGAGTCCGTGGTGTCCGCCCGCGCGAACAATAGGCGCCACGGCGGCGGACTGTCAACCCTCTCGGCCCGGCGGCGACCCGGAGTCAACCGGCGCTGTCAGTGGGCTTCCAGCGAGGTCAGCGCCTGCTCCAGCGAGGCTTCTGTCTGAGGCCCACGGAGGGTTGCCCGGACACGCCCCTGCCCGTCGAGCACGAAGGTCGTGGGGAGCACCGTCAGTCCGTAGGCGTTGCCCACCGTCCCTTCCGAATCGCGCAGGACCGGGAAGCTCCAGTGGTAGGAGCGGATGAACGAGCTGGCGCCCGAGCGGGCGTCGCTCCAGTCGACCGCCACGATCCGGCCGCGTCCGGCCGGGCTCTGCGAGAACCGCTCCAGCGCCGGCGCCTCATGTGCACAGGGCCCGCACCAGCTGGCCCAGAAGACGACCACGAAGGGACGGCCGCCGGTGCTCGCGATCAGGCCCGGAATCGTCACCGGTGCCCCGGCCAGGCGTTCGGTCGGGAGCTTGGGGGCGGCCCGTCCGGTCGAGGCGGTCTTGCTGGATGCCAGTCCGAACACGGCCAGCGCCGCAATCGCCGCGGCGGCAATCGCGACGAGGCAGAACAGACGAAGCCGCCGGCTCACCTTTCCGACTCAGCCCGCGGACAGCCCTCGCGGGACGCCTCCGTCGGCAGAAATTCCTGCATACCTGCACTTGTAACGCATCTTGCAGCGAGATCTGTTAGGTTGCCGCCCGTTCGTGCCGAGTCCTTCACCCTACGGGGTGCAGGAGCGGGGGACCCAAGGCAGCCGAGAGGCTGCAGGGGCGAATCGCCACATGTGTGGCGTAGCGTAGACGGTTACGCGAGCCCGACAGCTAACCCCGTAGGCGCCAAATGGAATGGAGAAAGGACCGCCTCGCATGTCGGGATGCCCGCGTGATCTTGCAGTTCTCGAGCACTGGAGCTCGTCGCTTCAGCGTTCTCGTGCCCGCCGTGCCCGGGCGGGTCGCCCTCGCCCCAACGCGTTCTCCAGGGACGCCTCGATGTCCGCCCTGCTCGACCCGCGAGCGGCGCTGAGCCGTGACCTCGCCGAGGACGAGCCGTGGCAGCTCTCGCTGGGCCGTTCCCGTGCCCGTCGCCGCGCGGCGCAGCTGCAGTTCGTGCCGGCCGGCACGCGGGCCAAGCGCATCTCGCTCGGCGCGCTGGCGGCGCTGACGGTCGGCCCGACCGCGAGCATCGCCAGCGGACAGGGCACGCCGGCCACGGGCAGCGCGGGCCCGGCGACGACAACCGAACACGTGATCGTGCTGGTCGAAGGCAGCGAAGGCCGCCAGGTGGAACTGCTCCAGCAGGCGCTGGGCGGGATCAAAGTCGACGGGATCTTCGGGCCGGAAACCGAGGAAGCCGTGCAGCACTTCCAGGCCAGCAGGGGCTTGACGGTCGACGGCATCGTCGGGCCGCTGACCAGCGCGGCGCTGCGGGGCGGGTCGGGGCTGTCGGCTTCGATCGCGAACGTCGGACCGGGCGAAGAAGGCTCGGCCGGCACGACCCACGACGCGATCGACCAGAGCAGCGCCACCGGCTCGGAAGCGACAGGCGACGCCGTCAGGCGGCTGCAGAGCGCGCTGCACCTGCCGGCGGACGGCGACTTCGGTCCGGAAACCGAGGCGGCGGTGCGCCGCCTCCAGGATCGCCACGGCCTCACGGTCGACGGCATCGTCGGCCCGGCCACGTGGGGCGTGATCGGCGTCAGCGGCGCCGAAACGCTGACTCCTCCCCCCTCCGCGCTACCCGTGCACCGCAGCCACCACCACAGCGCGGTGGCCGCGACCGCCGGGCAGCCGGGGCCGGAAGGCGAAGGCGGCGGCGATGCTGTGCGGCGCCTGCAGAAAGCGCTCAAGCTGCCCGAGGACGGGGAATTCGGCCCCGAAACCGAGGCGGCGGTGCGGCGCCTGCAGGCCCGCCACGGCCTCACGGTCGACGGCGTCGTGGGTCCCGCCACCTGGCAGCTGCTGGGCGTCACGACCGAGGGCACGCTGACTCCCTCGGCGACCGTCCTGCACTCGAGCGAAGCGAGCAGCACCGATACGGCGGGCGGCGGCGGCGAAGGCTCCACCAGCTCGGCCGGGGCGTCGGGCATCGTCGGGCGGGTGATCGCCGCGGGCGATGAAATCGCCACGAGGCCCTACGTGTGGGGCGGCGGGCACGGCTCGTTCATCTCCGACGGCTACGACTGCTCCGGCTCGGTCTCCTACGCGTTGCACGGAGCCGGCCTGCTCAGCTCGCCGGAGGACTCGACCGGCCTGGAGTCCTACGGGGAACCCGGTCCGGGCCGCGACATCACGATCTACGCGAACGCAGAACACGCCTTCATGGTCGTCGACGGCAAACGCTTCGACACGGTCGCCCTGGCCGAAACGGGCAGCCGCTGGTCGGACAGCATGACCTCGACGGCGGGCTTCGTCGCCCGCCACCCCGCCGGGCTCTAGCAGCCCTCCGCTGGGGCCTGCGGCCGCCGGCCCCCACCGGCGGCCGCAGCGTCCCGTCGCAGGCCCCCCCTAGCCTCGTGCGCCCCGACAGCGAGGGCGAGACGAGAGGAGGGTCATGCTGGCGGTGGCGCACACGTTCACGATCGACGGGCCGGACGCACGTCATGTCAGCGTCGAGCTCGACGTTCGGCCGGGCCTGCCGGCGTTCACGATCGTCGGGCTCGCCGACCCGGCTGTGCGGGAGGCGCGCGAGCGCATCGGCACGGCGATCCGCAACTGTGACTTCGAGTTCCCGGCCCGCCGCATCACGGCGAACCTCGCCCCGGGCGACCTGCCCAAGGCCGGCGCCGGCCTCGACCTCGCGATCGCCTGCGCGATCCTCGCCGCGACGGGGCAGCTGCCCGCCGCGCGCCTCGACAGGGTCGCGCTGTTCGGCGAGCTCGCGCTGGACGGCCGCGTCCGTACGGCGCATGGCACGCTGGCGGCCGCCCAGGAGACCCGCCGCCTGGGACTGGAAGCGCTAGCCGTTGCGCCCGGGAGCGGACACGAGGCCGCTCTGATCGACGGCCTGCAGGTCGCTCCGGTCCAGTCGCTGCGCAGCGCGGCGCGGCTGCTGCGGGGCGGGCCGCCCGACCCGCTGCCCCCTCGCGGGCCTTCGCGGTCCGCGGCGGCGCATGCTCAGCCCGGCCTCGAGGATGTGCGGGGACGCCATCAGGCGGTCCGCGCGCTCGTGCTGGCTGCAGCGGGCGGCCACAACCTGCTGCTGTGCGGACCTCCGGGGACGGGAAAGACGATGCTGGCCCGCCGCCTGCCGTCGATCCTCCCGCCGCTGGGTCGCGAGGAGGCGATCGAGGTGACCCGGATCCACGGCAGGCAACCGGGCGCGGTCGAGGCGCTGGCGCGGGTGCGCCCGTTCCGGGCGCCCCACCACTCGACCACCGCGGCCGGCCTGATCGGCGGCGCGAGGGCCGGGCGCCTGGGCGAGGTCGTGCTGGCCCACAGAGGCGTGCTGTTCCTGGACGAGCTGTGCGAGTTCCCCCGCACGGCGCTGGAGGCGCTGCGCCAGCCGCTGGAGGACGGGTGCGTGGCGATCGCGCGGGCTCGCCACGCGGCCGTCTACCCGGCCCGCTTCATGCTGGTGGCGGCGACAAACCCCTGCCCCTGCGGCCACGCCTGGGACCCGGCGCGGTGCCGGTGCGGCCCGAGCGAGCTGGCCCGCTACAGGCGGCGCCTCAGCGGTCCGCTGCTGGACCGGATCGATCTGACGATCCCGTTCCGCAGCGAGCGCGGAGACGAGCTCCGTGCGCCCCCTCTGACCAGCTCGGAGGCGGCGCGCGAGCGGGTCAGCCGCGCCCGTGAGCACCAGTCGGCGCGGCTGGCGGGCGAGAGCGCGGCGCTGAACGCGGAGATGGACGCGCGCATGATCGGCGAGCACGTGCGGCTGGACGCGCACTCGGAGCGTTTGCTGGCCGACGCTCGCCGCGGTGGGCTGATCGGCGCCCGCGGTGAGCACCGCGTGCTGCGGGTTGCGCGTACGCTGGCCGACCTGGCCGACCGGCGGCGCGTGTCTCGCCGCGACGTGGCAGCTGCGCTGGCGCTGCGCTGCGAGCCCCGCCAAGCGGGAGCCGGCCCCACGTGAGCAGCGGGGCCGACGGCGACTCGAACCGTGCCGGCGCCTGCCCGCAGTGCCTGCGGCGGGCCTGGCTGCTGGGCGAGCTGAGCCCGCTGCTCGACTACCACCGCGGCCGCCGCGGGCGCCTCGCGGAGCTGCTGGCACTGTCTGACGAGGATCTGATCGACGCGCTCGCCGGCAGCCGCAGGAGGCAGCTGCGGGACAGGCACCGGGAAGCGCTGGACGCCTCGCCCCCGGCGAGAGCGTGCAGCAGCCCGCTCTGCCGCCACGACCCCCGCTTCCCCGCCGCGCTCGATCACGCGGCTGCGCCGCCGCTTCTGAATGTGGCCGGTGGGATCGAACGTCTCGCCACGCTCATGCGGGCGCCGGCGGTCGCGCTGCTGGGAGGAGCGGAAGCGAGCGATTACGGCGTAGCGATGGCGGCCAGCCTGGCTCGCGGCCTGGCCGCGTCGGGCGTCACCGTGATGACCGGGCTCGCAGACGCGATCGGCCGGGCCGCGCAGCAGGGCGCGCTGGAGGCAGGGTCCGGCGCGGTCTCGGTCCTGGGGGACGGGCTCGAGGCGCCGCGCCGGGGCGAGCGCATGGCCCTCTACGGCCGCGTCGTGAGCAGCGGCTGCGCGGTCTCGGAGCTGCCGGGCGAATGCCGCGGGCGCGGCTGGGGCGCGGCGGCAGCCGAGCGGATCGTTGTCGGTCTCGCGCAGGCCACCGTCGTGATCGAGGCGCGAGACGGCGTCGAGAGCCTGGCCGCGGCCGGCATGGCCCGCTCGTTGGGCAGGGTGCTCGGAGCGGTCCCCGGCCCAGTCACGAGCCCGCTCTCGGCGGGACCGCACGCGCTGCTGGCCGACGGGGCGATCCTGATCCGCGGCGCGGGCGACATCCTCGAGTTGCTCTACGACGCCGCGGGCACCGGTCCGGCCCGGGCGAGCAGCGCGGCCGGACCGCCGCTCGAGCCCGGCCTTGCACGAGTGCTCGGGGCCGTCGGCGCCGGGGCCGACACCGTCGACCGGCTGGCGGCAGCAGTCGCAGCGGGACCCGGCGAGATCCTGGTCGCGCTGGGCGAGCTCGAGGTTCGCGGGCTGCTGAGGCGCAGCGCGGAGGGCCGCTACCTGCGGCGCGACCCCGAGACCCCGCAGATCCGGTCTGAGCCGACCCGGTGATCGGCACCGGG
The DNA here is from genome assembly GCA_052145475.1 of Solirubrobacteraceae bacterium. Taxonomy (GTDB): domain Bacteria; phylum Actinomycetota; class Thermoleophilia; order Solirubrobacterales; family Solirubrobacteraceae; genus Palsa-744. Next base: position 24,359 of record JBKQOO010000174.1, on the reverse strand, counting down.
CGGGGATCGGCTGTCAGAGGCGGACCCGCGGGTTTCCCGCAAAACTCAAGTGCGGTTCGGTTTTGGCCGACGCTCTTGCCTGAGATGACGGATCAGCTCGAAGCGCGCCGGGCGTGAGCCCCATGCCCGCCCCATCCCAGGAACAGCCGGAGCAGCTCGAGCAGGAGGTGCGACTGCTGGGCGAGCTGCTGGAGGCCCGCGCCGAGCAGGTGCTGGAGCGGGTGACCCAGCGCACCCGGGAGGCGCTCGGGCAGCTCGAGCCCTCGATCGACGAGAGCCTGGCGCGGATCTGCACGATCGCGACGGTCGCGGTCGCCCAGTGGATGTCGGGGGGCAAGCCGGAGGACGGCCTCGATGCGGGACGCGAAGCCTGGGCGCTGTTCGGCGGGCTGGCGGCGCACAGGGCGGCGCCGCTGGACGAGGTCACGAAGCGCTGCCTGCGCTGGCGCGACGGGGTCGCCGACGTGCTGCGGGAAGCGGCGGCAGAGGCGGGCGTTTCGCAGCTGGCCCGGCGGCGGGCCCTGTCGATGACGCAGGTCACCCTCGACGTGACGCTGGTGCGGATGTGCGAGGTGTTCGAGCAGGAGCGGATCCGGATGGACGCGGAGCTGGCCGATCGTCGCGAGGAGCTGGCCTACATGGCCACCCACGACCAGTTGACCGGGCTCCCCAACCGCACGCTGATCCTCGACCGAGCCGACCAGATGCTGAGCCGGGCGCGTCGCAACCAGACTCCGGTGGCGGCGCTCCACGTGAACATCGACAGCTTCACATCGGTCAACGACACGCTCGGGCATGCCGCCGGCGACGAGTTGCTGAGCGGGATCGCGGCACGGTTGGACGGCCTGGTGCGCGACACCGACGCGCTGGGCCGGCTCGGCGCGGACGAGTTCGTCGTGATCGCCGAGGAGACCTCGCTGGCGGCGGGCGCCCAGCTGATCGCCGAGCGCCTGCAGGAAGCGCTCGAAGCGCCCTTCCGGATCGGCGAGACGATCCTGACCGTGACCGCGAGCATCGGCATCGCGACAGGCGAACGGGCATCGGCCGAGGAGCTGCTGGGAGACGCCGAGATCGCCGCCCACCGGGCCAAGCTGGAAGGCAAGAACCGCTGCGTGCACTTCGAGTCGGGGATGCAGGACGTGGTCCAGCGCCAGGTGGCGCTCGAGATGGACCTGCGTGGCGCGGTCGACAACAACGAGTTCTTCCTGGTCTACCAGCCGACCTTCGACCTGCGCGGGATGGTGCCGACGGGGGTCGAGACGCTGATCCGCTGGCGCTCCCCGACCCGCGGCATCGTCCAGCCCAACGACTTCATCCCGATCCTCGAGGACACCGGCCTGATCGTCCCGGTCGGGAGGTGGGTGCTGGAGCAGGCGTGCAGGCAGGGAGCCGAATGGCGCAGGGCGGGCCACCCGATCGGGGTCGCAGTGAACGTCTCGGCCAGACAGCTGGACAGCGACGAGTTCGTGACGGTCGTCGAGGAAGCGATCGCGCACAGCGGCATCGACCCGAAGGCGCTGACGCTCGAGATCACCGAGACGGCGCTGATGCGCAACGCCGAGGAGACAGCCAGCCGTCTCTACGTGATCAAGGACCTGGGCGTACGGATCGCGATCGACGACTTCGGCACGGGCTATTCGTCACTGGCACACCTGCAGCGCTTTCCGGTCGACGCGCTCAAGATCGACCGCTCCTTCCTGTCCCAGCTCGCCGAGAACCCCGAAGGCGAGACGCTGATCCGCACCCTGGTTCAGCTCGGCAAGGCGCTGTCGATCGAGACCCTCGCCGAGGGCATCGAGCGCCACCAGGAGCTTGTCCTGCTCCAGGAGGAGCGCTGTGACAGCGGCCAGGGCTATCTCTTCGCGCGACCGCTTGAGGCCGAAGCGGCCGAGGAGTTCCTGCGCAACTGGCCTGCTCATCTGGCCGGGCTCACGAGCGAGCACGCGCCCAGCACCGGCTGACCGGCTGACCGGCTGACTAGGGTGCAGCCGTGCACCTCGATCGCGCCGCCAGCCGCCGGGCCGCGGCACCAAGCGTCCACCGAGCCGCATCCCGACTGAGCACACGGCTGCTGGCGCTCGACGGCATGTCCGCCGCGGATCTCGCATGCTGGCAGCAGCTGGCCGGCGCGGCGGCCGAGCCGAACCCGTTCTTCGAGCCCGACTACCTCCTGCCCCTGGCAGGCAGCCTCGGATCGCTCGGCGACGTGCGGATGGCTGTCGCGAGCGATGGCCCGGAGTGGCTGGCCTGCATGCCGGTGTACAGCATCCGCGGGTGGCACCGCATACCGCTGCGCGGGCTGATCGCCTGGCGGGGCAGCGGACTGCTGCCGGCCCTGATCGGGACGCCCCTGCTTGCGGGCGAGCGCCTGGCCGAGGGCAGCGCGGCGCTCCTGGAGGCGCTCTGGCTGGACGACGGCGCCGCCTACCTAGCCTTCGACGGCCTGGTCGAGGACGGCCCGGTCCACGCCGCGATCGGGCAGGCGATCGGCGACGGCGGATTCCGCTCGCAGACCTTCAGCCGCGAACAGCGTGCCTTCTCGACCCGACGGGTCCGGGAGGATTACCTCGAGCAGGCCCTGGGGCCGAAGCACCGCCGCAACCTGCGCTCCCAGCAGCGCCGCCTGGCCGAGGAGCTGGGCGGCGAGATCGAAGTGATCGACCGCTCGGGCGACCCCGCCGCCGTCGCCGAGCTGATCGAGCTCGAGCGCCGCAGCCACCTCGGTGCGCGCGGCACCGTCCTCGCCTCCGACCCGGCCCAGGCCACGTTCTTCGGCGAGGTCTGCGCGTCCTTCGCGGCGCGCCGGCGGTTGCAGCTGCTCGCCCTGCAGGTCGGCCGACGCACCCTGGCGATGAAGTGCAGCCTGCTGGCCGACCCGGGCGTGTTCTACCTGAAGATCGCCTACGACGAGGACTTTGCCCGCTTCTCCCCCGGCATTCAGCTCGAGGTGGCCGCGCTCTCGCTGTTTCACAGCCGCGAGGCGTCTGAGTGGATCGACTCATGCGCCTTCCCCGGAAACGAGACCTTCAACAGGCTGCTGCCAGAGCGCAGGAGCCTCCTCGCCTTGACGGTTGCCCGGCGCTCGGCCCGTGGACTCGCTGTGATCCCAATGATCGGCACGGCGCGAAGGCTGCGCGACCGGGCCATGCGGGCCAACGGCTGAACCGAGGCACTGGACGCCACGATCACGGCATTCCCGTAGCTCTCGGCGGCGAGATGCGGATCCCTCGCTCGGAAACGTGGGTTAGCTTCCAGACATGCCCGCAAAGAGCGAACATCGCAGGGCCGTGACGGCGTCGAACAGCTCGGCCGAGAGGATCCCTGTCTTCCGCGACATCCTCTGCGCGGTCGACGGGACCCTGGGAAGCACCGCGGCCCTGAAGCTGGCCGCATCCCTGGCCGGCCCCGACGGACACCTGACGCTACTCGCGGTGACGGCCGTGCAGGGCGCTGGTGCCTACGAGACGGCCGCCATCAGTCCCACAAGGGCAGAGCGCCTGCTCAAGCGTGCCAAGCTCATCGCCGACCGTGCCGGCGTGCCGTCGACCACCGCCATCGACCCCCGAGCGCCCGCGCAGGAAGTCATCCTCGAGCGGGCGGCCGAGCACGACCTGCTGGCGATCGGGCCGCCGGCCACCTCACGGCTCACCGGGATGATCGTCGGAAGTGTGACAGCGGCCGCACTGGGCCGGTTCACCAGGCCGATGCTCGTCGCTCGGCGCCCCTTCGTCCTCTCCTTGCAAGGACGCCAGATACTTGTCGCAAGCGATGGCGAGGAGGGGTCCGAGCGGCTCGTCGAGCTGGCTGCGAGACTCGGACGGAGCCAGGGCGCTCCGGTGAGCCTGGTGAACGCCCTGGGCGCCGAGTCAAAGATGAACCCGCGCACCATCCAGGCACAGGCACGGGCACTGCCCGACCCGGAACCGTATATCGAACCGGGCAAGGCCTCGGACGTGATCCTGAACGCAGCGAAGAGCAGGAAGGCCGCCCTGGTGGTGGTCGGCAGTCGACGGCTCGGCGGAGTGCGTGCGCTCGGAAGCGTCAGCCGGCGGGTCGTCTACCACGCGCCCTGCGCTGTGCTCGTAGTGCCACCAGCGGCTTAGCACTGATCTCCCATTCCCGGTGGAAAACCGGCGCCGACACAGTGGTTTCCCCCAATGACGCGCCAGGCGGGCCGGCGTAGCCTGTGGCGCGATGCGTAACCCGATCAGGTCAGAGGCAGAGGCCTTCGTCGCCGACGTCTCGGAGGGCTGATCGTGAGCACGGTTCTTCCCGGGAGACGCGAGGGCGTCGGCGCGATACGAGCGGCGGCTCATGAGCTGTCGGGCGACCGGCGCGACTACGATCCTCTGCTGGAGCTCATCGGCGAGGCGCGTATCGTGCTGATCGGCGAGGCGAGCCACGGGAGCCACGATTTCTATCGTGAGCGGGCGCGCATCACGAAACGCCTGATCACCGAGCGCGGGTTCGCCGCGGTCGCGGTCGAGGGCGACTGGCCCGACGCCTACCGCGTCAACCGCTACGTCCGTGGCGGGGGCGGGGACCGCGACGCCGAGGAGGCCTTGCGGGGCTTCGCCCGGTTCCCGACGTGGATGTGGCGCAACGCCGACGTGCTCGACTTCGTCGGTTGGCTGCGCAGCGAGAACGAGGGCCGCCACGACGCCGCTCGTAAGGTCGGCTTCTACGGGCTCGACCTCTACAGCCTCGGCGCGTCGATGGAGGCGGTCATCGCTTATCTGGACGAGAAGGATCCTGACGCGGCCGCGAGAGCGCGCGCCCGCTACGAGTGTCTGCAGCCATACTCGGGCGAGAGCGCCGCCTACGGCCAGGCCGTCCTGCTCGGCGTAAGCGAGCCGTGTCGAAGGGGCGTGATAGAGCAGCTCGTCGAGCTTCGCCGCCGGGCCGGCGAGTACCTCTTGCGCGACGGGCTCGCGGCCGAGGATGAGTACTTCTTCGCCGAGCAGAACGCCGCGATCGTGACAAACGCCGAGGAGTACTACCGCACGATGTTCGGCGACCGTGCGGGGTCGTGGAACCAACGCGACAGACACATGGCCGACACGCTCGACCAGCTGATCGCACACCTCGACCGTCACGGCGGCACGGCGAAGGTGGTCGTGTGGGCGCACAACTCACACGTCGGCGACGCCCGCGCGACGGATATGGCGCGGCGGGGCGAGCTCAACATCGGCCAGCTGATGCGGGAACGACACGGTCGCGACGCGTTCAGCGTCGGCTTCACCACCTACGAGGGCAGTGTCACGGCGGCCTCCGACTGGGGTGCCGAGCCGGAGCGAAAGCGCGTGCGGCCGGCGCTGGCGGACAGCTACGAGGCGCTCCTTCACACCGTCGGCATGCCTGCCTTCCTCTTGTGCCCGCTCGCGTCCGGCGATAGCGGGCGCTCGCTGAGCGAACCGCGCCTGGAGCGGGCGATCGGCGTCATCTACAGACCTGAGACCGAACGCCAGAGCCACTGGTTCGCCGCGAACGCAGCGCAGCAGTACGACGCGCTCGTGCACCTCGACGTCACGCGAGCGGTTGAGCCGCTGGAGCGAACCCCGAGGTGGGAGCTCGGCGAGCCGCCCGAGACCTACCCCACCGCCCTGTGAAGCAATACAACCGGCGGGCGGTGCCGAAGGTATCCACCGCCTGCGCGGCGGCGGACCGGGAGCGGCACGCATTCACGCTCGGTAGCTCGGTAGTCACCCCTCGCCAGGCCTCCGAACGAGTCGCGCTCAGGATGCGAGCGCGGGTGTGACCGAGCGAAGCCCACACCGTGCGACCGCGCGCGCGGGGCACAGCACGACCTCCAGCGTCGAGCAGTCCTCCAGCTCCAGGTACATCTCGCCGCTGGCGGTGTCGGAGATCGCGTGCGCGACGTGGAACAGCGCCGTCCCGTCGGTCAGGTAGGCGCCCGGGGGAGGCGCCCACACCGTCTCCTCGAACCCAGCCGCCGAACCCCGGCTGATCGCGGTCTCTGCCGAGCTGCCGGATCGGTGTGGGAGGCCCATGCGCCGAGGCTAGGGAGCGGTCGGGCACCGGTCATCGGGGTAAAACCCCATCTTCATGCCCTCCTGTACGCGCCAACATCGGGGACGCCTACGGAGGCGCGCGAGGACGAGATACGCGAGGCTGGCTTGGCGAACCGATTTCTAACCATGACCAAGTTGATGACATCCGCGGGGCGCGAGATGGGAGGTCCGGCTCCAGCGAGCGCCATGCGCTCGATGCCCGCGGCGGTTGGGAGCGAGTCGGCTGCGCGCCAGCAGGGGGTCTCGGCGGTGCGGGGATCGGCACGGGAACCAGGCGTCGCTCTCGATGCGCCGACGGTCGAGGAGCAGGTCTCGACCAGGTTGTACGGCGACCCCCACGCCCGCCACCGCACCTACGCGACGCAGAGCTGTCGCGGTCGCGCCCGGCAGCGATGAGCGCACAACCGGACGAGCGTTTCACCGGCGCGGTCACCGCGCTCGAAGACCCACCGCTGCTGACTCCCGCGCAGCCTCGATTCCACGACCGTCACGACGCAGGACGAGCGCTCGCACCCCTGCTGGAGCGCTTTCGCGGCGAGAAGCCGGTGGTCGTGGCCATGCCGCGCGGCGGGGTGCCGGTCGCCGCCGAGGTGGCACGAGCGCTGGAGGCGCCGCTGGATGTGGCACTCGTCCGCAAGATCGGCGCACCGCGCAACGCGGAGTTCGCGATCGGAGCGCTCGCTGAGGGCGGCGTGCAGGTGCTGAGCGGGCACACGGTGCGCGCTTTGGCACTCACGCGCGGCGAGCTGCAGGCGCTGCTCGCCAGGGCTGAAGCCGAGCTGGCCGAGCAGAGCAGCCGCTATCGCGGCTCACGGCCACCCGTTGACCTCGTGGGCCGCACCGCGATCCTCGTCGACGATGGCCTTGCAACTGGCCGCTCAGCGCTCGCCGCCATCCGCTCGCTGCGCCAGCGGGGTGCAGCGCGGGTGATCCTCGCTGTTCCCGTGGCCGCGCCGCAGGCCGCTGAGGCGCTCGCCGAGGAGGCCGACGAGGTCGTGTCGGTGGAGATGCCGGAGGAACTGTGGGCTGTTGGGTACTGGTATGAGGACTTCCGCCCGACCTCGGACGCGGAGGTCACCTCGCTGCTCGCCGAGAGTGGCCGAACAGATAGACGAGCCCCGGCCCCTGCCACCGCCGGATCGCCTACCAGCCACGATCCACGCACCCAACCCGCCGAGGCTGGCACGGCACAGGGAGTAGCGATCACCGCAGGGCCGCTGGTGCTGGCGGGCGATCTGAGCATGCCCGCAAGCGCACGCGGCGTGGTGGTCTTCGCGCACGGCAGCGGCTCGAGCCGGCTCAGCCCGCGCAACCAATCTGTCGCGACTGCGCTCCTCGACGCAGGCTACGCGACGCTGCTGTTCGACCTGCTCACCCCGGTCGAGGAGCTCGACCGGGCAAACGTGTTCGATATCCCGCTGCTTGCCTCCCGGCTGATCGCGGCCAGCACATGGGTCTCTGAGCACCACGTCCTCGCAGCACTTCCGCTTGCATATTTCGGTGCCAGCACGGGAGCCGCGGCCGCCCTGACGGCGGCTGCCGAGCTGGGCGATCGGGTGGGCGCGGTGATCTCGCGCGGCGGGCGCCCCGACCTCGCATTGCATCTCGATGCGGTGCGGGCGCCAACGCTGCTGATCGTGGGCGGGGCCGACCCGCAGGTACTCGACCTCAACCGTGCCGCCCAGCGACAGCTACGCTGCCCGAACGAGCTCCTGGTGGTCCCCGGCGCCACCCACCTCTTCGAGGAGCCCGGGGCGCTCGAGCAGGTGAGCAGCCTGGCGATCGAGTGGCTCGGGCGCCACCTCCCACAGTCGACCCCGCTTCAGACACACCCGGCTCACTGACCGCGGGGCCGCGGACTGGCCGAGCAAACAAAAACCCCCGATCAGCGGGGGCTTCTGTGGAAAGCGGATGAAGGGATTCGAACCCTCGACCTTCGCCATGGCAAGGCGACGCTCTAGCCAGCTGAGCTACATCCGCGAGTCCGCGCATTCTAGCCCCCGGCGACCAGCGGCGCAAAACCCGCATGCGCCCGGTCATATCGATCCGTGTCGAGGGGCGGAGTCCCTAGCGCTCCCCTCGCAGCGGAGCCGGAGACGACGTCGCTCGCCCGTCGCGTCAGCGACCGCGAGCGCCGGCGTCTCCCGGCGCAGCCCCCGGCGCAGCCCCTTTGAAGCTCGACCGCCCCAGATCGCCGAACGGCTCGTCGCGGCGACGGACCGCCTCGCGAAAGCCGCTCTCGGCAGCCTGGCGCTGGAACTCGTAGCCCTCGGCCGTGTGGCGGGTCATGCCGTCGAAGACGGTCCCCAGCACCTGGGTGGCGTGCAGGCCCTGCGTGTAGAGGGTCTGGTTGACCAGCAGCTTCATCATCATCAGCTGGTTGACCGGGACCCGGGCGATGCGCTCGAGCAGGATCTCGGTCCGCTCCACCAGAAGCTCGGCCGGCGGCGCCTCGATCGCCAGTCCCCACTCGAGCGCCTCGGCCCCCGACAGCGAGTCGCCCGTGAACAGCAGCCGCTTGGCCCGCTGCGCTCCGACCCGGTGCGCCCAAAGCGCGGTCGTGGGAGACCCCCACACCCGTGCCGGCGGGTAGCCGATCTTGGCGCTCTCCTCGATCACCAGCAGATCCGAGCAGAGCGCCATGTCGGTCCCGCCCGCAACGCAGAAGCCGTGGACCATGCAGACGACCGGCTTGTTGGCGTGGAACAGGCTCATGAAGCCCCGCACGTTGCGGCTCATCATCGCGTAGTCGACCATCGGATCCCACGTGTTGGCAGGGTCGTGGTTGGCTGCGATCGTGGCCGGGTCGAGCGGTGAGCCGGCGGGTCTGCCGCCGCCGCCCGCCGCCTCGCCCATCCCCTCGGCGCTCTCGACCAGGTCATAGCCCCCGCAGAAGCCGGGGCCGTTGCCCGACAGCGCCATCACGTGCACCTGCGGGTCGAGGTCGGCCCGCTCGACCGATGCCGCCAGGCCCGCGACCAGGGCGGCGGTGATGCCGTTGCCCCGCTCGGGCCGGTCGAGCGTGATCCGCGCGATCCGGTCGCGGACCTCGTAGCTCACCGGGGGCCCCTCGGTCATCGCGGCCACTCTACAGCCGCCACTCCGGATCGCCCCGGCAATCGGCTAGCCTGGACACATGCCCCTGTTCGGTCGCCAGAAGACGGCGATGGTCGATTCGAGTTCGGCGCTGCCGGGGCGCTCCGATCCGGTGCGCGTCCCCGAGCGTCATGCCGTGCTCGGCACCCCGTTGACTCCGCCGTTTCCCGACGGCATCCGCACGGCGATCTTCGGCATGGGCTGCTTCTGGGGCGCCGAGCGCATCTTCTGGGAGACCGAGGGCGTCTACACGACAGCGGTCGGGTACGCCGGCGGCACGACACCGAACCCCACCTACCAGGAGGTCTGCAGCGGGCAGACCGGACAGGCCGAGGTGGTGCTGGTGGCCTACGATCCCGCCAAGGTCAGCTATTCCGAGCTGCTCAAGCGCTTCTGGGAGGGCCACGACCCGACCCAGGGCATGCGCCAGGGCGGGGACGTGGGCACCCAGTACCGCTCGCTGATCCTGTGGGACGGCGAGGATCAGCGAGTCGCCGCCGAGGCCTCGCTGCAGGCCTACCAGCAGATGCTCACCGCGGCCGGCCACGGCACGATCACGACCGAACTCGCGCCAGCCGACGCGCAGCACCCCTTCTACTACGCCGAGGACTACCACCAGCAGTACCTGGCCAAGAACCCCGGCGGCTACTGCGGCCTCGGTGGAACCGGCGTCGCCTGCCCGGTCGGCGTCGCCCTCTAGCTCGAGACGCCCTTGCCGCCCGCGGGGCGGAGCACGGTGGCCTGCGGCGGCGCAGCGATCAGCGCTCGCGCCCGCTCGATCAGCGCCCTGTTGGCCGGGTCCTGCAGGGATCGATGGTGGGCCTCCTGGCTGCTCCACGCCTCGGTCACGCAGACCGTCTCGGGACGATCAGCCGCGCGGCTGACCAGGTAGATCGAGCAGTCCCGCACATCGCCCAGCGCCGCGGCCGCCTCGAGCAGCATCGCCTCCAGCTCCTCCGCGCGGCCCGGCTTGGCGGTGAACTCGACGTGCATCCCGTACGGCTCGCTCATCCAGCGCAGTCTGGCAGGCCGCAGAGCACCGCCCCGGGAACGACAGCGGCCCCGCCGAGGCGGGGCCGCTGCTTCCACCGTTCCGCTGTCCTGCGCGTCCGTGGGGTTGGGAGGCGCGGGTCAACGATTCATAGGCGTCCTGCCCTTATGCGCCGGCTCCTGCTCCGGCCGGCAAGGTGCTTCCTGGCTGCCACGCCGGTGCGTGTGGACCACCCAGCGTTGGCACGTCGGACGGGTACACCTCGTTGCCGTGGATCGCGTGATCGCCGATCTCCAGCTCTTCGTCGGTGAGACGCAAGGGCATGAAGATGCCGACGACCTTCAGCAGCACGAACGTCATCACGCCGCTGAACACGATCACCCACAGGGCCGCCTCAGCCTGCCAGCGGAGCAACGTGAAGCTGCCGCCGTTGAACACGCTTTCTTTGCCCGGCAGGTTCGAGGCTCCGTGCACGCCTATGTACTCGACCAGGTGCGGGTCGGCGAACAACCCGACGCACAGGCCGCCGACCAAGCCGGCTATCCCGTGGGTGTAGATCACCCCCAGCGTGTCGTCCACGCTTCGGAACACCGGTGCCCGGCTGAGGAACCGGATCGACATCCAGACGATCGTCGAGGCGATCACCCCGACCGCGATCGCACCCCACCCGTTCACGAACCCGGCACATGGCGTGATGCCCACCAGCCCGGTGATCATGCCGTTGACGGAGCCCAGCAGGGAGGGCTTTTCGCGGAAGGCGTAGTCCCAGAAGATCCACACCAGCATCGCCACGGCGGTGCACAGGTTGGTGTTGATCACGGCCGCCGAGGCGTTCGCGCCGGCGTAGTAGGAGTCCCCTCCGTTGAAGCCGTTCCAGCCCAGCCACAGCAGACCCGCTCCACAGGCCACCATCAGCAGGTTGTTCGGTGCGTCGACCTCGCGATCTCGTTGTAGTCGTGGACCGATCACCGCCGCCGCGACGAATCCGGAGATCCCCGCCGCGAGATGGATCACATAACCACCCGAGTAGTCCAGCGCGCCGTGGAAGGCGAAGTAACCGCCGCCCCACAGCAGGAAGGCGTTGACCGTGTACACGAAGGTGATCCACAGCAGCACGAAGGGGATCCACGCCTTGAAGCTGATCCGGCCAAGCACCGACCCGAGCATCAGGATCGGGGTGATCGCTGCGAACACGAACTGGAAGTAGACGAGCGAGGCCTCTGGGAAGTGGAAGGGTGGTCCTTCCGTGATCGACGGAATGATCGCCTGGCCCTCCTCGGCGCCTGTCGAGAGCACGGTCCCCGACTTGCCCCAGAACGACTCGAGGAATCCGTGGCCACTTCCGATCGGACTCCCGAAGCCCATCTTGAACGCCCAAAGGCACCAGGCCACCAGTACCAGGCAGAACGCCACGAAGGTCAGCATCATGCTGTTGACCGACCAGCGCTTCTGCATGACCCCGCCGTAGAGGACCGCCAGTCCCGGAAGGCTCATCAGGCCCACAAAGGTCGCGGCGGTCATCTGCCACGCGTTATCTCCTGCGTTCAGCCAACTTGGGTATGCCAGCCAGCTCATGTGCCTCCATTTCCTACCGTTGGATGCGGTGCGCCCAGCACGCTCCCGCGGAACGCGCACCGATGACAGTTCCGGTATGAAATCCGGCCCGCCCCAGGGCTGGTAGGGCCATCCTGGCCAAGAGTCGGCCCGCCCCTTTCGACATTTGTCTAGACGGGGCTGGGAGCGCCAGCAACGACGGGGCGCAGCCCGCCCGAGCGCCCCGCGCTCAGCTGCCGAAGGCGAATCCGGCCCGCCTGCAGGCGGCCCGCAGCTCCGGCTGGATCGAGCGGAACTGATGGCCCGCCGCGCAGATCTCCTTGGCCTGCGGCCCGCATCCCCTCAGGTCGGCGCCGCCCAGCGTGCTGGCGAAGGTCACGTCGATGCAATCGGCCCGGGCCGGGGTGCTGTTGGTCAGGCCGTAGACCGCCAGGCCAGCGACGGCGAGTGCGAGGCAGCCCAGCAGCACCGCCACGATCGTCTTCTCACGGCGTCCCCAGTGCAGCGGCTGCGAGAGCCGCCGCGCCTGTTCCTGCATGACCATGCCGGAAAGGCTAGCTGGCGTCGCGAGCGTCCGGCTGGGCCGCGGCCTGCTCCGGCTCGGCCTGACCGCTCACGGGCGTGAAGTCCAGAGCGGCCGAGTTGATGCAGTAGCGCTGCCCCGTCGGGCCGGGCCCGTCGTCGAAGACGTGGCCCAGATGACCGCCGCAGGTGCGGCACAGCACCTCTGTGCGGCGCATGAACAGGCTGTTGTCGGGCCGCAGCTCGACCGCCTCGGCGATCGCCGGCTCGGTGAAGCTCGGCCAGCCAGTGCCCGAGTCGAACTTCGTGTCGGCGCCGAACAGGGTCGCGCCGCAGGCCGCGCAACTGTAGTCGCCCGAGTCCTTGTTGTGGACATACTCGCCGGTGAACGGCGCCTCGGTACCGGCTCGGCGAAGCACCTCGTACTGCTCCGGCGTCAGCTGCTCGCGCCATTCCTGCTCTGACTTGACGATCTTGGGCTGGTTGGAGGACATGCTCACGTTCTAGCAGCAAGGGGAGCCGTTCGGGAGCCCTGCGAGCAGGCCCGGAAAACGGCTGCGCGAACCGCTCCGTCCGCAGCCCCTCCCCCATTCCCCCTGCTATGTTGATCTTTACGTTCACGTCAATTTCGTAGGAAAGGCAGGATCGCACGAGTGGAGGCGCTCGCCCAGCAGCCGACCCCCAGGCGGCCAAGCCGCCTCGGCGTCTCGGCCGACCACGAGCATTACCGCTGGTGGGCACTGTCCTGCACCAGCCTCGGGATGCTGCTGGCCGCGACCAACTCGGGCACGCTGATCATCGCGCTGCCCGACCTCGAGCGCTCGCTGCACGCCAGCCTGCTCGCGCTGGTGTGGGTGATCCTGGCCTACCTGATCGCCGCCACCGTGCTCGTGCTGATGGCCGGGCGGCTGAGCGATCTGTTCGGGCGAAAGCGCGCCTACGTCGGCGGCTTCGTGCTGTTCGCCCTCGCCTCACTCGGCGCGGGCTTCTCCTCCGACGCGACCGTGCTGATCGTCTGGCGGGTCCTGCAGGGGATCGGCTCGGCCTTCCTGTTCGCCAACGCGGCAGCGCTGGTCACCGACGCCTTTCCGAAGAGCGAACTCGGGCTCGCGATGGGCGCCAACACGATGGTCGCCGCGATCGGCCTGGTGCTCGGTCCGGTGCTGGGCGGTGCGCTCGTCGCGATCTCCTGGCACTGGGTCTTCTGGTTCAACGTGCCCTTCGCCCTGGCCGGCGCCGCATGGGGCGCGCTGATCCTGCGCGAGCTCGCCAAACCGGACTCGGTGCGCGGCTTCGACGTGCTCGGTACGACGACCTTCGTGATCGGGCTGACCGGTCTCGTGCTGGGCGTCTCCAAGGGTGGGCTGAGCGGCTGGGACGGCCCGCTCGTCACCGGTGGGCTGCTCGCGGCCGCTGTGCTCCTGCCGACCTGGGTGGTGATCGAGAAACGCTCCCGCGCGCCGATGCTCGACCTCAAGATCTTCCGCAACAAGCTGTTCGCCGCAGCCAGCGCTGCCGCCTTCATCAACGGCCTGGCGCGCTTCGCCCTCATGTTCGTGTTCGTCTTCTACTACCAGGGCGCCCAGGGGGCCTCGCCGATCACAGCCGGCATCAAGCTGATCCCGCTCGCCCTGGGGATGCTGATCGCCTCGCCACTGGCCGGGATCTACGCCGACCGGCACGGCTCGCGCGCCCTGGCCGCGATCGGCATGCTCGTCAGCGCCGGCGGCCTGGCCGCGATGACCACGCTTCAGGTCGACTCGCCCTACTGGCAGAGCGCGCTGTGGCTCGCGCTGGTCGGGACCGGCTCGGGCATGTTCAACAGCCCCAACACGGCAGCCATGATGGGCACCGTGGCGCCTGACCGCCGCGGCGTGGCCGCCGGCGCGCGCACGCTGCTGCAGAACACCGGAGCCGTCCTCTCGATCGCCTTCGTGATGGCGATCATCACCTCGGCCGTGCCGAAAGCGACGCTGTTCGCGATCTTCTCCGGCCTGGCCAAGGGCCTCTCGGCAGCCAAGCTGGACCCCTTCATCGCCAACATGCACCTCGCCCTGTGGGCCCTGGCCGCGGTCTCGCTGGTGGGCGCCGGCGTATGCCTGCTGCGCCCCGCGCACGAGGCCGCGGAGGAGCAGGGGCTGCCGGTCGCCCCGGACCTGGCCGTCGCCGCTGCCGGCGAGCAGCAGCCGCTGCCCTCGGTCGCGGCGGGAGCGCGTTGAGAGCGGTCTCGTGATGGCGGCCGGCGAGACCCACCGCGATCAGCCCAGCCAGCCCGCCGCGCTGCGGATCGGCGACGTCGCGAGGCTGGTCGGCACCACCCCGCGCACGATCCGCTACTACGAGGAAATCGGACTGCTGACCGAGTCCGCGGCGCGCCCGTCGGGGCGCCACCGCCTCTACACCCAGGCCGAGGTCGAACGGCTCGGCGAGGTGATGCGCCTGAAAGACCTGCTCGGCCTGACCCTCGAGGAGCTGAAGACACTGCTGGCAGCCGAGGAGGCGCGGGCCGAGGTGCGGGCCAAGCTGCGCGACGAGGACGTCCCGCCGGGGCGCCGGCGCGAGCTGCTGGATGAGGCCATGGGACACCTGGACCGCCAGCTCGAGCTGGTCCGCCACCGGGCCACCGAGCTGGCCAAGCTCCAGGACGAGCTGTCCGAGACCCGCAAGCGGGTGAGGCGCAGGATCCGCGAGCTCGACGCGCTGGAAGCCGGTAGCTTTCCCCCACCCCCGCAGAACGCCACCCTCTGATCACAAGGAGACCGGCCCGATGAGCCAGACCGAGGTCGAGCCCAGCCCCGCGGGCGTGCCCGGCGCAGTGACCGACCCGTCCCGGGTCCTGGCCGAGGAGCTGACCTTCCCCGGCAGCGGCCGCGACGCCGTCAACGGCTACTTCGCCCGCCCCGCCGAGGGCGGGCCGCACCCCGCCATGATCGTGATCCACGAGGCCGGTGGCCTCGGCGCGCACATCAAGGACGTGGCCAACCGGCTCGCCAACATCGGCTATCTCGTCCTCGGCGTCGATCTGTACACGCGTGAAGGCGGGCCGCCGCCGATGGATGACGTGCAGGCGCTGATGGCACGCCTCTTCTCCATGTCCGACGCGACCGCCCTGGGCGACCTCGACGGGGCCGCCGACTTCCTGCGGGCGCGCCCGGAGGCGACCGGCAAGCTCGGCTGCATCGGCTTCTGCATGGGCGGTCGCTACACGCTTCTGCTCGCCACCGCCAGCGACCGCCTCGACGCGGCTGTCGACTGCTGGGGCGGTTTCATCGACCGCGCCACGCCCGAGCATCGCACGACGCCGCAGCGCCCCGTGCCGCCGCTGGAGCTGGCCGGAACCCTTTCCTGCCCGTTGCTGGCCGCGATCGGCGCCGAGGACCAGAACCCCTCGCCCGAGGTGGGCGCGCAGCTGCTGCGCTCAGCCCGGGAAAGCGGCCAGGAGGTCGAGGTCGACATCTACGAGGGCGCCGGGCATGCCTTCTTCGCCGACTACCGTCCCTCCTACCGGCCCGGCCCGGCCGCGCAGTTGTGGGAGCGCGTCGTGCCGTTCCTGGCCACGCATCTGCAGGGGGAGTCCTCCGCGTAGCGCCCCTGGGGCCCGGGGGGCCTCGTTCATATAGTGCGAGGCGCAGGGTGGGCGGGCTCGGCTCGGGGGTCCGCAGGCGACAGGCAAGGAGGGCGCCCGTGGAGCGCAAATGGTGGACGTTGATCGCGGTCTCGGTCGCGATCTTCATGCTGCTGCTCGACATCACTGTCGTGAACGTCGCGCTGCCCGACATCCAGCGCTCCCTGCACTCCAGCTTCAGCGACCTGCAGTGGGTCGTCAACGCGTACTCGCTGACCCTGGCCGCCTTCCTGCTGACCGCCGGCTCGATGGCCGACCTGCTGGGCCGCCGCCGCGTGTTCGTGACCGGCCTGATCGTCTTCACCGCCTCCTCTGCAGCGTGCGGGCTCTCGGGCTCGCCGCTCGCGCTGAACCTCGCCCGCGCCGTGCAGGGCACGGGCGGAGCGATGATGTTCGCCACCTCCCTGGCCCTGATCGCCTCCGCCTTCCAGGGCAGGGAGCGCGGCGTGGCCTTCGGCGTGTTCGGTGGCGTGATCGGCGCCGCCGTGGCCGTCGGCCCGGTGGTCGGCGGTGTGATCACC
This sequence comes from Solirubrobacteraceae bacterium, assembly GCA_052145475.1. Lineage (GTDB taxonomy): Bacteria > Actinomycetota > Thermoleophilia > Solirubrobacterales > Solirubrobacteraceae > Palsa-744. Next base: position 8,018 of record JBKQOO010000174.1, on the reverse strand, counting down.
TCGGGCATCGGCTGGGAGTGGATCTTCTTCGTCAACGTGCCGATCGGGATCGGCGCGGTGTTCCTGACGATGGCGCAGGTGGCCGAGTCCCGCGACCCCGATGCCAGAGGCGTCGATTGGATCGGGCTCGTGACCTTCTCCGGTTCGCTCTTCCTCCTCGTCTTCGCCCTCGTCCAGGGCAACGAAAAGGGCTGGGGGTCGACCGAGATCGTGGGCTTCCTGACCGCGTCGGTGGTGCTGCTGATCCTGTTCGTGATCGCCGAGCGGGCCCAGCCGCGGCCGATGCTGGACCTGAGTCTGTTCCGCAAGCCCGCCTTCACCGGAGCCAGCATCGTGGCGTTCTCGATCTCCGCCTCGATGTTCTCGATGTTCCTCTACCTGACCCTCTACATCCAGGACGTGCTGGGCTACGACCCGCTGCAGGCCGGCCTGCGCTTCCTGCCGATCACGCTGCTCTCCTTCATCGTCGCTCCGATCTCGGGGCGCCTGTCGGTGCGCGTGCCGGTGAGGCTGCTGCTCGGCGCCGGCCTGCTGCTGGTCAGCGCCGGCCTGCTGACCATGACCGCCGTCGATGCCAGCTCGGGCTGGACGACGCTGATCCCCGGCTTCCTGCTCGGGGGCGCGGGGATCGGGCTGATCAACCCGCCGCTGGCCGCGACGGCCGTCGGCGTCGTACAACCCGCTCGGGCCGGCATGGCGTCTGGCATCAACAACACCTTCCGCCAGGTCGGCATCGCGACTGGGATCGCCGGCCTCGGCGCGATCTTCCAGCACCAGGTCACCGTCAAGACGACCGCGTCCCTGAGCGACACGATTGCCGGCCGACAAGCTGTCAGCGCCGCGCACGGCCACCTCGCCAGTGCCCTGGTCTCAGGCGAAATCCACACCATCGCCGGAGCGCTGCCCCATCCCGTCCAGCTGGCCCTGCTTCACTCCTACCGGGTCGGCTTCACCGACGCCTTCACGACGATCCTGGTGATCGCCGCGCTGGTGGCCTTCGTAGGGGCGCTGTTCGCGCTGGCGCTGGTGCGGAGCAAGGACTTCGTGACGGCAGGGCACGCCGAGGACCCCGTCGCCGTGGCGGCCGGTTGAGCGAGCGTGTCGAGCCGCCCGATCGAGGACGTCCTGGCCGAACAGCGCCGCTACTACCGCGATCGCGCCGGGGAGTACGAGGACTGGTGGTTCCGGCGCGGGCGCTACGAGCACGGGCCCGAGGCGGACGCCGCCTGGTTCGCCGAGGTGGATCGGGTGCAGGCGGCGCTCGCGGCGTTCGCGCCCTGCGGAGATGTGCTGGAGCTGGCCTGCGGGACGGGCCTGTGGACAGCCCGCCTGGCCGAGACGGCGGCCAGCGTCACGGCGCTCGACGCCTCCAGCCAGACGCTGGCGCTGGCCCGCCGCAAAGTCGGGGCCGCCCACGTGAGCTTCCTCGAGGCGGACATCTTCGCCTGGGAGCCCGACCGCGCCTACGACGTCTGCTTCTTCTCCTTCTGGCTCTCCCACGTGCCGCGCCGGCTGCAGGCCGGCTTCTGGGAGAAAGTCGGTCGTGCCCTGGCCCCCGGCGGGCGGGTGTTCCTGGTCGACTCGGCCCGCAGCTCGCGCGCCTCGGCCCGCGACCACGACCTGGGGGACCCTGAGGTCGAGCTCGCCCGGCGGCGGCTCGCCGACGGACGCGAGTACACGATCGTGAAGCACTGGTTCCAGGCGTCCGCTCTGCAGGAACGGCTCGCCGAGCTCGGGTGGAGCGCCAGGATCGCGGCCACCGACGAGTTCTTCGTCTACGGCGAGGCGCTGCCCGCCCGGACCTCGTAGCCCGGGCAGGCCAGCACGGGCAGGCGCGGATAGCGCGGATAAGCTGGGTCTTCGCGGGAGCGCTCGCACAGCGAGAAGCTCGAGCCGCGGGTGTTCCTGACGAGGAGCTGATGCCGGCAGGTATCGCACAGGCCGGCCCGCGGCGGTGGGGCTGGGCTGGGCTGCTCGGGCATCGACCAAGCTTATGGGCGCTGCTCCCCCGCCCATGCGATAATCGTTGACTGCACAACTATGAGCACTTTCTACCGACTCCTCGGCTTCCTGCGTCCCTATCGGCGCGGCGTCGCCATCTCCGCGGCGATCGCCTGCCTGGCCATGGTCATGACGGTGCTCCTGCCCTACGTCACCGGCCTTGCTGTCGAGGCGATCCAGCAGGGTGTTCACCACGCCCAGCTGGGTGAGCTGACCCAGCGCGCCCACGACCGCGAACGGCTGCAGCTGCTCGCGCTGGTGATCTTCGGCGCGGTCCTGGCCAGGTGGGTGCTCACCTACTTCCGCCGGATGCTCGCGGGGAAGATCTCGCTGGGGATCGAATACGACCTGCGGGAACTGCTCTACGGGCACCTGCAGCGCCTGGAGCTCAGCTTCTTCGACCACCAGCAGACGGGTCAGCTGATGTCGCGCGCGACGGTCGACCTGCAGGCGGTCCGCTTCTTCCTCGGCTACGGGCTCGTCTTCATCCTGCAGGCGATCCTCCAGATCGCGCTTGCCGGCGTGGTGATGGTCGCGATCAACCCGGGCCTGGGGGCGATCGCGCTGATACCGGTGCCGTTCGTCGTGGCGATCTCCTACCGGTACGGCCGCCGCGCGCGTCCCGCGATCCAGGAGACCCAGCAGCGGATCGGCGAGCTCACGGTGGAGGCCGAGGAGAACATCTCCGGCGTGCGCGTGGTCAAGGCCTTCGCGCGGGAGCCGCGCCAGCTGGCGCGCTTCCGCAACACGGTCGGGAGGGTGTTCAGCCAGGCGATGGTCGCCACCCGCCTGGAAGCCCTCTACAACCCGATCATCGGCTTCCTGCCCCAGCTCGGCCTTGCCGCCGTGCTGCTGATCGGGGGGCGCGCAGTGATCCACGCGCACCTCACGCTCGGCCAGTTCACCGCGTTCTATCTCTACCTCAACATGCTGATCACGCCGATGCGCTCGCTGGGCGTGACCTTGAACCTCGCCCAACGGGCGACGGCGTCCGGAGCGAGGATCTTCCAGCTGCTGGACCGTGATCCGCGCCTGAAGGACCCCGAGCACCCGCGCCCGCTGCCGGCCGGCGCCGGCCACGTCGAGATGCGGGGCGTGACGCTGCGCTACGACGACCCGCATGACGAGCTTGGCTCGGTCATGCCCGATGGCAGCGCCGCCCCGGTGCCGCACGGGCCCGGGCGGGAGGTGCTCCACGACATCGACCTCGACGTGCCCGCCGGCAGCACCGTCGCGCTGGTCGGCCCGACCGGCTCGGGGAAGACGAGCCTGGTGGCGCTGATCTCGCGCCTCTACGACCCGGCGGCCGGCACGGTGCTGCTCGACGGCGCCGACATCCGCGAACTGTCACTCAGGCAGCTTCGCGGAGCGGTCGCGGTGGTCAGTGATGACCCGTTCCTGTTCTCCGCCAGTGTCGCCGAGAACATCGCGTACGCCCGCCCCGGCGCGAGCATGGAGGAGATCGAAGCGGCTGCGCGGCGGGCGCAGGCCGACGACTTCGTCCGTGCCCTGCCGCAGGGCTACGACACGCAGGTGGGCGAGCGCGGCCTCACGCTGTCCGGCGGCCAGCGCCAGCGCCTGGCGATCGCCAGGGCGCTGCTGTCGGACCCCCGGGTGCTGATCCTCGATGACGCGACCTCCTCGGTCGACGCCTCCACCGAGCAGAGCATCAAGCGTGCGCTCGGCGAGGCGATGGCCGGCCGCACCACGTTCGTGATCGCCCACCGCCTCTCGACGATCGCGCTGGCAGACCGGATCGTCGTGCTCGAGCACGGGCGCATCGCCGCAGAAGGCGACCACGGGCAGCTGCTCTCGCGCTCGAGCCTCTATCGGGAGATCGCCGCCCAGCGGGGAGAGGCGCCGGTCGAGGACGCCGAGGACGAGGCGCCGGCCGCCGCGATCAACGCCGGGGGGCTGCTGTGAGCGCGCGCGGTTACGGCGGCGGCGGGCGGGGAGGCGGCCGAGCCGGCCTCGGACCCGGCATGGCTCGCGGCGGGCAGTGGGACGGCGAGCGTGCGAGCCGCGGCAGCCGCGGGCGCAACCTGCGCGCGCTGCTGGCCCTGCTCGCGCCCTACAGACTGCGAGTCGCCGGCATGCTCTTCGCGCTCGTCGTCGGCACGGCGGCATCGTTGGCGCCGCCGTTGCTGGCGAGGCTGGCGATCGACCAGGGCATCGAGAAGCACGACGACCGCGCGCTGGCGCTGGCGGTCGGTGCGATGCTCGTGGCCGCTCTGCTCGTGTGGCTGGCGACCTACGCCCAGACCTACCTGGTCGGCTGGGTCGGACAACGCGCCCTGGCCGACCTGCGGATACGCATCTTCACCCATCTGCAGAGCCAGCCGATCGGCTTCTACGAGAGCCGCCCGGCCGGCGTGCTGATCTCGCGCATGACCAATGACGTCGAGGCGCTTGAAAGCCTCGTCACGGACTCGGTCGTGACGCTCTTCCAGTCGGGCTTGACGCTGGTCGGCGCCGTCGCCGTGCTGATCTACCTCGACCCCAAGCTCGCCCTGCTGACCTTCTGCATCGTGCCCCTGGTCGCGGGGCTGTCGATCTGGTTCAGGCTCGTCTCGACCAGCGCGTTCCGCCGGACCAGGGAGACGATCGGCTCGATCACGGCATACCTGCAGGAGACCCTCTCCGGGATCCGCGTCGTGCGCAGCTTTGGCCAGGAGGAAGCCCACGAGCGCCGCTTCTCCGAGCTGAACCGGGACAACGAGGACGCCAACATGGTCACGGTCAAGCTCAACGCCTCCTACTTCCCGGCCGTGGAAATGCTTTCGGGCGTGGCGCTCGCCCTCGTCGTGCTCTACGGGGGCTCGCAGGCGATCGACGGTCACATCACGGCCGGCACGATCGTCGCGTTCGTCGCCACCCTCTCGTTCCTGTTCGAACCGATCCAACAGCTCTCGCAGCTCTACACGACCTACCAGTCCGGCATGGCGGCGCTCGAGAAGATCTTCCTGCTGCTCGACACCAAGCCCGAGCTGCAGGACAGCCCGAACGCACGGCGCCTCGGCCCGATCCGCGGTGAGCTGCGCTTCGAGGACGTCTCCTTCGCCTACCTGCCTCGCGGGCGCCGCCGCCAGAGCGCCGCCGGAGCCCCGTCCAGCAACGGCGACGGGCACGTCGAGCCCGATGAGGTGCTCGCGCTCGAGCACGTCGACCTGGACGTGCCGGCGGGGCAGACGGTCGCGCTGGTGGGCGCCACGGGCGCGGGCAAGTCGACGATGGCCAAGCTCGTGGCGCGCTTCTACGACCCCACCAGGGGACGGGTCCTTGTCGACGGCAACGACCTGCGCGAGGTCTCCAGCGAGACCCTGCGCTCGCAGATGGGGAACGTCCCGCAGGAGGCGTTCCTGTTCTCCGGCACGATCCGGGACAACATCGCCTTCGGAGCACCCGACGCGACCCCCGAGCAGATCCGCGCCGCGGCTGCGGCGGTCGGCGCCGAGGAGTTCATCGCGGAACTGCCCGAAGGCCTGGACACCGAGGTCGGCGAGCGCGGCTCACAGCTGTCGGCCGGCCAGCGCCAGCTGATCGCCTTCGCCCGTGCCCTGATCGCCGACCCCCGGATCCTCGTGCTCGACGAGGCGACCTAGAACGTCGACCTGCACTCCGAGGCGCGCATCGAACAGGGGCTGCGACGCCTGCTGGCCGGCAGGACGGCGATCGTGATCGCTCACCGGCTCTCGACGATCCGCCAGGCCGGGAGGATCGTGGTGCTGGAACACGGCCGCATCGTCGAGCAGGGCACCCACGACGAGCTGATCGCGGCTCGGGGCCGCTACTACGAGCTGTACAGCGACTGGGCCTCGCAGGCTGCCGCCTGAGCGCTCGCGCCCGCTCAGCTGCGCCGCGCCGAGCGCGAGCCCGACAGCCGGCGGCGCCAGATCTTCGGGTCGACCTCGGCCGCATCGGTCGAGTCGATGAAGTCGTCCAGCACTTCCAGGAAGCGCTCCGGCTCGTCGAGCTGGGGGAAGTGCCCCGAGCGGGACAGGACGGCGAGGTGGCTGCCCGGGAGCCGTTGGTGCGCAGCGCGGGCGTGCTGGACCGGGATGATCGAGTCGCGCTCGCCCCACACCAGCAGGAAGGGCAGATGCCCGGCCAGGTACAGGCGGTTGGTCGCGTCGATCCGCTGGCCGCCCGGCTCGACGACCGCGCGCAGGGTCTGCACGAACGCCGCCCTGGCCTGCGGATCGGAGAGCGTGTTGTGCCCGCGGGCCATCTGCTCAAGGTCGGTTCCCAGGCGCAGGCCGAGCCGGTCCATGACAGCGCCGACCCGGGCGCCGACGCCGAGCAGGCGGCTGGCCGCCAGCACCGGCAGCACCAGCTCGGAGCCCGGCAGCGTAGCGGCCCGCAGCAGCGGGCTGACCTCCCGGCCCAGGCCACCGCTGTCGACCAGCACGATCCGCTCGCACAGCTCGGGGAACTGGTAGGCGAACTGCATCACGATCCCGCCGCCCAGCGAGTGCCCGACGAGCGTCGCGCGCTCGTGGCCGAGTGCAAGCAGCAGGTCGCGGAGGTTGCTGGCATGGGCGCCCAGCGAGTAGTCGCCCTTCGGCTTGTCCGAGCTGCCGTGCCCGGTCAGGTCCGGGGCGATCACCGTGAAACGGCGAGCAAGACCGGGGATCACCCGCTCCCAGGTCGAGGAGTCCGAGGTGATGCCGTGCACCAGCACGACCGTCGGGCCCTCGCCGGCATGGCGGTAGGCGGCGCGATGTCCGTGAAGCGTCAGGTGACCGACGGCCGGGCGGCGGCTGATCCGGGGCATGAGTCTCGAAGGAGGCTAGCGCGAGCGCTGGACGGGTGGCCGGCCGGGGGCGCCAGGACGCGAAGGCCCAGACGAGACAGGCGCCGACCGCTCAGGTCGCGTTGAGCACGGCGATCCCGCCGGACAGCAGCACGCCGAAGACGATCGCCGCCAGCAGCGCGCTTCCGACCACGGCCCAGAGCACGAAGAACACGAGCCAGGCGAACGCGATGAATCCCGCGGAGAGTTCACGCTTGGACCTTGCTCGCGACCGTTTCGAGCCCTCGGGCGGCTGGCTCTTGCGCGGGTCGCCGTATCGCTTCTTGGCGCTCATCCGCACGCCGCTGGATCCGGGACGGTCATCCTCCCTCCTGTATACAGCACGCGGGCGCCTCCGCGGCGATCCGAGCCCGGCCCGAGCCGCCTCTGAAGGCCGAGCACGTGCAGGGACGTCGCGCTCGGCGGGTGATCATCGGCCCGCGGCCACGGCCCTCAGGTCCTCGAGCGACTCCCGGATGACGCCCGAGAGGTCCTGCTGGGCGCTCTCGCCCAGCCAGCGTTCGAAGGCGATCCTGAAGACGGCGATGGCCGCCTCGGCGGCCAGGCTCGCGCCCGGCTCGGCGACACCGCGCTGGCGCAACGCCTCGGCGAGGGCCGAGGCCAGGGAGGCGAGCTTGATCAGCTCGCGCTCCTGGAGCTCCGGGCTCGCGGCGATGATGCTCTGGCGCAGTCGGGGAAGCTCTCCTCCCTCCTGGATGGCGGCGCCGGCGGCTTCGATGCCGGCTGCTGCCGCGTCGAGCGGCGCGAGTCCGTCGGGCGCTTCGGCAACCGTGCTGACGAGCAGCTCTTCCAGTGCGCCGGCGCCCGCGAAGAGGACCTCGCGCTTGTCAGCGAAGTGCCTGAAGAAGGTTCGCTCGGTCAGTCCCGCCCGTTCGGCGATCTCCGCGACCGTGGTCTGTTCGAAGCCGCGCTCCCCGTAGAGGTCCATCGCCGCCTTCAGGAGCCGGCCGCGCGCGTTTGGCTCCCATCGGCCCATGTCCGGGATTCTAGCCGACGACAGCGACTGACATCGTGTGTGTTACGCTGATGACAGCAACTGACATCACGCCGTCTCGGCACCGAAGTCCGCGCCGAGCCCGGCCGAACACATGGAGGTTCTTCTCATGCGCGTATTCGTCACCGGGGCGTCGGGCTGGATCGGCTCGGCGGTCGTTCCCGAGCTGATCGGCGCCGGCCATCAGGTCATCGGCCTGGCTCGCTCCGA
>JBKQOO010000173.1:0-18748 GCA_052145475.1 Solirubrobacteraceae bacterium | reverse complement strand
ACTGCGCCGCCGCGAGCGCCAGTTCGAACTCCCCGCTGGTGGCGCTCTGCAGCACGATCACTTCCAGCGGGAAGCTCACCACCGTCCCGGCCGCGGCTCCAGCGGAGCTGCAGCTGGTGCCTTTTTGACCGCAGCCGGTCAAGGTGAGCGTCTCCGAGCCCTTTTCAGGCGAGAAGAATTCGCCCGTACCGGTGACGCCAGTGCATTCGATCTTTTCCGAGCCCACTTCGAGCACGGCGCCCGGCGCGCTGCTCGTGAAGCTCCCGTTGGTGACTTCGTACTTGCCGGCGGGCTTGCCCTTCTTTTCATACGTCGTTTTGCAGGCGCCTTCTTCGAACTCGCCCTTCTTCTGCGGGAAGCAGGTCCCCGGAACCGCTGCGTACCATTCGTACTTGCCTTTGCCGTCGGGCGCACCCTTCGATTCGTGCACGGTCAGGCAGCCACCTTCCGAGTAGACCGCGTCCTTCTTGGCCCGGCACTCGCCGAACTGGCCCGCCGGCTCGCCGGTTTTGTACTTGAACCCTTCGAGTTCGGCGACCGACGGGCGGCTCGACGCGTTCGCCGTGAAGGTGAGACAGCCTTCGCTCAGCGTGGCCGCGGGGCTCACCGGCTCCCAGCCGCCCTTGCCGTAGGCCCACAGCGCCTTCGCGCCTTTGAGTTCGCACGCCTTGATCTCGATTTCTTTGAACGTCGCGCCGGTCGAGCGGTACACGTCCAGATACGAGCCCGTCGAGCTCGGCAGCGGCGGCTCGCCCACATTCGCGCTGTAGGAACCCACCGTCACCGAGCCGATGCCACCGCTCGGGGTCGCGCTCACACTCCCCAGCGTCGCTGTCTGCGGTTTCGACGCTTCTTCGGTTTTCGCAGTCGCGAAGACTTTGAACGTGGTGAACGTCGCATCGCCCGAGTCGAACGTGCCCGCGGCGGTGGTCACCGCCAGCCTGAAGTGATAGGTGGTCGAGGAGGAAAGTCCGGTGACGCCGGCCGACACCGGCACCGTCACCGAGCCTTCGGGCGTCACCGAGCACGCTTTCGTCGAACCGTACGAGAGTGATGTCCCGTATTCGAAGCGGCAACTCGTGACTTTTTCTTCGGCCGGGTACACCGTTCCTTTCAGCGTCGCAGTCGCGGTGCCGAGTTCGCTCGCCACCCCGATACCCACCACTGGCGCGTCTGTGTAGATGGCCGGCAGCGCCGTGAACTTGGACCACAGCAGCGCCGTGTCGCCTTCCGCCGACAGCGCCACTTCCGGGATGTAGCCGATACCGCGGCCGGGTGATTCGATCGGCGCTTCCAGCCTCGGGCTCTGCTGACTCCAAGTCGAGCCAGCGCGCGTGTACTCATAGGCGACGACGCCTTCTCCTCCGAAGGCCAGGATCAGCGCCTTCGAGCCGGACCCCGACAGCGAGACGTCCGAACCGAATTCGGCCTGCGAGGGGCCCACCGGTTCCGTGAGCTTCGCCTGTTCTTCCCATGCGCCGGAGCCGGGTTTCTCGTGCCACACGCGCGCGGTGCCCGAGAGGTATTCGCCCGCGATGGCGGTGTCGCCTTCGCCGTCGATCGCCACCGAGACGTTGCGCTGGCCGTCGTAGGCGAAGTACGGGAACGTCCCGGTCTGTTTCCAGCTGCCGCCGCTGTCGGAGTAGGAGTAGACGAGTTCCGTCGACGGGGCGGCGACGAGCGCGTCATGGCCGTTGCCGGAGAGGGCGATCGCGATCCCGTATTCGCTCGGTTCGCCTTTGCCGTCCGAGAACGAGGTCACCTCTTCCCATCCGGCGCCGACGCGATGGTAGAGGACGGCGGCGCCCTGCGGTTCGTCGGCCACCAGCGCGACCGAGCCGTTGCCGGAGATCGCCAGCGCGTTGCCGTACAGGAAGCCGGGTTTGTCGTGGTCGTAAGCCGGATTCGTTTTGATCGGGTCATCCAGCGTTTCGGCATCGGGCGTCCAGACGCCTTCATGCAGCGTGTAGGTCCAGACGTGGCCGAGATCGCTCGAGGTTCCCCCCGTCACGAGCAGCGTCTTGCCGTCTTCGGAGAGCGCCACGTGCGAGCCGAAGGAGTAGCCGTCCGAACCGCCCGGCGAGATCGTCTGCTGCAATGTCCAGAGCCCGTTGGCGCCGCGCTGATACACGTACACCGCACCGGGCGCGGGCTGCGAGGCGCCCACCACCGCGGTGTTCCCGTTCGCGGAGATCGTTGCGCCCGCCGGCGCTTCGCCGGCGTCGGGCGTCGCGGAGTAGCTCAGCTTTTCCTCGAGCGCGAACGGGTCGACGCGTACCGGAGCGCCGACGAGCGTCAAGCCGAGGGGGTCACCGGCGCCGGTGATGAAGCTCGGTTCGATTTCCCCGCCGTTGATGTTGGCGCGGCCGATCGTGCCGGTGTTCGGATTGGCCCAGTAGATGTGCCCGGAGTCGACGGCGACGCCGACCTGCTCGTTGCCTTCGGAGCTGAGGCCCGTCGTGATGAAGTTGACGTTGGCTTCCGAGCCGCCGAGGAGAGCGCGGCCGATGTGGTTTTCGTAGGTGATGGCCCAATAGAGATATTCTTCGTTCAGCGTCAATCCCATCGGCGTATGCGTTTTCTGGATGAATTCCTGTTCGACGGACGAGCCGTTGAGCTTGGCTCGGCCGATCGCGCTGTGCCAGAAGTTCGTCCAGTAGAGGTATTCCGAGTTGGCCGCGAGGCCGATCACCGTACCGCCGGCGATTTCTTTGATGAATTCGGCTTCGACTCCCGTGCCGTTGAGGTTCGCCCGCCCGATCTTGCCGCCCGGCCCGCCCCAGTAGATGTGTTCGCCCGCCACCGCGAGGCCGGTGATGCCTTCGCCGCCTTTGATGAACGACGGATCGGCTTCGGAGCCGTCGAGGTTGGCGCGGCCGATTCCCTCGGCCCAGGACCAGTAGATCTTGCCGGCTGCCACGGCGATGCCGCTGTCCAGTTTTTCGGCTTTCAGGACCGTCTGCGGCGTCGAGCCGCCGGCTTCGGCGCGCATGATCGCGCCCGTGCTCGGGCTCGTCCAGTAGAGCGTCCCGCCGGTCGTCGCGCTGGCCGCCGCCGGGCTCGCGCACGCGATGACCAGACCCAGACAGACGATCCGAGCGAGCCGACACCAGCTTGCCGCAAGCCCCTCACTGGGCTGTCGAGCCAGCCGGAGACGGTGCAACTCGCCGCGCACATGCACAACAAACTCCGACATCAGGCACCCCTCCCGACTCTCGCTCCGCCCAGCCCACCGACAGCGCATTCGCCCTGCCTTCGCGCCCGCCTGACTTGCCGCTTCGCGACTGTAGCAAAGCGCCACGCCACTGGCTATTCGAATTTCGTTGCCTCCGTGATATGGCGCTTATCGCGCGGGTCCGGTGGCCAAGGCCACACCAGCGCGGCCCCGCTGCGTCGGCCTGCGCATCCAGTCGGGAGATTAACTTGGCTGTCTGCCATAAGCGTTGCGTATGGGACCGGTAGCGTGGCTTTTACAGCCCCACCGTTCCTCTTGAAAAGCTGTAGGCTCAGCGGCTATGGGGGGAGTGCGCTCTTGTCAAATGTGCGCAGCGTTCGAGATCGGGCAGCAGGGAGCGCCGCTGTGAAACGCACCGGGGGGCAGCTCGTTGGATGGTGGCCGAAACCCTGACGCTTTCGCGTCGACGGGCACTCGTGATCGCGACCCGCGACCAGGCGGGTCGGACGCGACCGCGCGGGAAAGGCAGCTTGCGGCAGGGAGGGACCGTGATTCCGTCACACACCGAATCAGGTTCCTGCGCAACGTGCCCGTCCTCCTCGGCCTGTCGGACGAGCTGCTGGGACGGCTCGCCGATCAGGTGCAGGAGGTCCATGTGCGGGCCGGCGATTGGGTCGTGCGCGAGGGCGAAGAGGCGGAGAGCCTCTTCATCGTGCGCAGCGGACGCGTGGAGGTCGTGGACGAGGGCCCGCCGGAGGCGCTCATTCGCATCCTGCGCCGCGGAGACGTTCTCGGCGAGTTGGCATTGCTGCGCGAAGGCACGCGTTCGGCATCGGTCCGCGCGCGGCGCGACGCCCAACTGCTCGAGCTCGGGCGAGACGCGTTCGAGGCCCTGATCCAGGAAGCGCCCAGCTTCGCGCTCGGGCTCACGCGTGCGATGGGCGCGCAGCTCGCAGCGAGCCGCATGGCGATGGTCGCGGCCACGCCGCCCCGGACGATCGCGGTGGTCGGCCTCGATCAGGGGGCGCCGGCCGCTGACGTGGCCGAGCAGCTGGCCGACGCGCTGAGCGCCCACGGGTCGGTGGCCAGGCTGAGCGCGGGCGAGCTTGCGACGATCGACCGAGCAGAGCACGATGTCGACCGGGTCGTGATGCGCTGCGAAGACGCGCCCGGCGGAGAGTGGACCGAGCTGTGCCTCCGAGAGGCCCAGCTGATCGTCGCTCTCAGCACAGGCGCTCCATCGCCGGCATGGTGGGGGCGCGCGATGGCGCTGCAGGGATGCGAGCTGCTGACCTTCGCGCCGACGGTTTCGGACCTCGTGCTCGAAGCCCTGCAGCCGCGCGAGGTCCAGGTGCTTGGTAGTCGCGCGGCACGCACCCCAGCCATCGAGGCGCTGGCGCGGCGAATAGCGGGCCGTTCGCTAGGACTGGTTCTGTCCGGAGGTGGTGCGCGAGCGCTGGCCCACGTCGGTGTGCTCGAGGAGCTCCGCTCAGCCGGACTGCACTTCGACCGCGTCGCAGGCGTGAGCCTTGGCTCGCTCGTCGCAGCGGCGACCGCAGCAGGCTTCACCACAGAGGAGATGCGCGAGTCCTTCGAGCGTGGCTTCGTCGAGGCCAACCCGAGCAACGACTTCGTCCCGCCGGCCTACTCGCTCATCCGCGGCTCCAAAGCTCGCCGCCTGCTCCAGGAGGCGTTCGGAGACCGGCGAATCGAGGAATTGCCGGGTCGCTTCTTCTGTGTCAGCTGCGACCTCATCGCACGCGAGGCGGTGGTCCACCGCATCGGGCCGGTGGTCGACGCGGTCTATCCGAGCCTCGCGATCCCGGGCGTGTTCCCGCCCGTGGCGACCGAGGATGGCCAGCTGCTCGTCGACGGCGGGGTGCTGGACAACCTCCCGGTCGGGACGATGGCTCGCACGGGCGAGGGCCCGATAATCGCGGTCGACGTCACCGGCCGAATGGGGCATTTCCGCCATGCGGAACGGCCGGGGATGGCACGCATGGGGCGCTCGGTCCGCCGCGTGCTGACTGGGGACGACACAGAGATCCCCCACCTCGGCGAGACGATCGTACGCACGGTCACCGTGGGCAGCATCGATACGGTCGCCGCCGCGCGCCTGCACGCCGACCTCGTCATCACTCCGGAGGTGGATGGCATCGGGCTGATGGACTGGAAGGCACTTCCGCGCGTGGCCGAGCTGGGACGGCGCGCGGCACGCGAGGCGCTCGCCGCCAACCCCGCCCTCGCGAGCCGGCTGACGATCTAGAACGTGGCAGGACCGGCGGCAACAATCCCCAGCGAGCCTCCGTCGGGCGTTGAGCCGACGCTCGATGCCGGGGGGCACGCGCCTCGTCGGGGGCCTGCGCCACGCACGGTGCTCGCGATCGCCTCGCTCGGGGCCAGCGTGGCGTTCGTCGACGCGACGATCGTCAACATCGCCTTCCCCAACATCAGGCTGTCCTTTCCCGGAACACCGATCTCGTCGCTCTCGTGGGTTCTCAACGTCTACAACATCGTGTTCGCGGCCTTTCTTGTCGCCGCGGGCCGGATCGCCGATCTGCTCGGGCGCCGGCGGATGTTCATTTTCGGGCTCGAGCTGTTCACCTTCGCCTCGCTGCTCTGTGCCTTGGCCCCCTCGGTCGGCGCGCTCGTTGGATTCCGGGTCATCCAGGCGCTCGGCGCCGCCTTTCTCGTGCCTGCCTCGCTTGCGCTCGTGCTCAACGCGTTCCCGCCCCATCAGCGCTCGCACGGTGTCGCACTGCTCTCCGCGGTAGCGGCGGCGGCAGCCGGACTCGGACCGTCCCTGGGGGGCCTACTGGTCACCGCCGCCAACTGGCGGCTGGTCTTCCTCGTCAACCTCCCGATCGGCCTCGCGGCGGTCGTGCTGGCGCGCCGCCATCTCGTCGAGAGCCGCGCGCCTGGTCGCCGGCGGATGCCGGACCTCCTCGGCGCGCTGCTGTTCGCCCTCGCCATCTCGGCGTGCGTGCTCGCCGTCGTCAAGGGTCAGGAATGGGGTTGGACCAGTGCCCGCGAGATCGGCACGTTCGTGATCAGCGCCGCGCTGCTCGCGCTCTTCGTGTGGCGCTGCTCCTGGCATCGCTCGCCGATCGTCGAGCTCTCGCTGTTGAGGATCCGCACGTTCAGCGTCGCCAACGGCATGACGATCATCGCCGCAGCAGGGTTCTACGGCTACACGCTGACCAACGTCCTGTTCCTCACCGGCGTGTGGAGGTACTCCGCGCTCCAGGCGGGCCTGGCACTCACGCCCGGACCGTTCGTCGCCGCCGCCGTCGCGGGTCCAACGAGCAGGCTCGCGCAGAGGATCGGCCACCGGCCAGTGCTGGTCGCCGGGGGCCTCATCTGGGGCGGCGCCGTGCTCTGGTTCGTCGAGCGGGTCGGCGCGACGCCGGCCTTTCTCAGCGAGTGGCTGCCCGGGATCGTGCTGCTCGGTGTCGGGGCCGGCACGTTGTTCCCCAACCTCAGCGGTGCCGCGGTCGCCTCGGCGCCGGGCGAGAGCTTCGGCACGGCGACTGGCCTCAACGCCGTCTCTCGCCAGGTCGGAGCTGCGTTCGGCGTCGCCTTCGCGGTGGCGATCATCGGCACGCCGTCACCGCTGGAAGCGCTGACGGCGTTCGACCACGCCTGGACGTTCGGAGCCGTCTGCCTGTTCGTGGCTGGCCTGGGCTGCCTGCTCGTCGGGAGCCTGCAGAACCAGAGCACCACATCGCTGAACGTTGCCGCGCGCACCGTGTTGGGCGAGGCACCCGCCGGACCGCCGCCTCCGGGCGTGCGACGGGCGATCGTAATCGATCCGCTCGAGTCCGCACCGCCGCGACCGGAGTCGGCGGCGGACTTCCTCGCGCACGCGCCACTGTTCTCGGGTCTCGATGCCCCGCTGCGCGAGTCGCTCGCCTCGCGGGCGAGAGCGATACGACTCGATGCCGGCGAATGGCTGTTTCGCGAGGGTGACCCGGGCGACGCCATGTACGTCGTGCGCGCCGGGCGTCTCGAGATCGTTGACGAGGCTGCCGGCGTGGTGATCCGCGAACTCGGTCGTGGCGACGCCCTGGGCGAGCTCGCGCTGCTCAGCGCCTCGCCGCGCTCGGCGTCGGTGCGGGCTGCGCGCGCGAGCGACGTGCTCGCCGTCGACCGGAGCGACTTCGAGGAACACCTGCACGACTCGCTGGCGCTGTCGCTGGCGCTCAACCGCGTGCTCGCCGAGCAGCTGCGCGACAACCGCGCTCCGGCGCGGGCCACCCGCCCGCGGCCCACCACTGTGGCGATCGTGGGTCTCGGCGATGGCCTGCCGCTCGCAGCGCTCGCGCGCCGGCTGGCACAGTCTCTGGACGGCCACCTGTCCGCAGCGCTGCTCGATGGCAGCGAGACCGACCCGCCGGTCGCCGGGGCCGATACGGCGAGCGTCTATGGGCCGCTGCTCGATCGTGCCGAGGCGGGGCACGACCTCGTGATCCTGTCCGGTGGCTCGGTCCTGTCGCGAGGAGCGTGGACGGAGTACTGCCTGCAGCAGGCCGATCGGATCCTGGCGGTGACCGCCGGCGGCCCGGTCCCAGAGGAGCTTCGCGACCGGCCGGAGCTGCGCGGATGCGACCTCGTGGTCTACGACGTCGCACCGGGCTCCGGTCGGCTGGACGGGTGGGCGACTGTCCTGGAGCCGATCGAGTCGCACGTCGTGCGAGAGGAGGACATGGACGCCGACATCGCGCGCGCCGCCAGGCGCCTCAGTGGGCGTTCGATCGGCATCGTGCTCTCCGGCGGCGGTGCGCGAGCGTTCGCGCACATCGGCGTGCTCGAGGAGCTGACGGCCGCCGGGGTGATGCTCGATCGCGTCGCGGGCGTCAGCATGGGCGCATTCGTCGGCGCTCTCTTCGCCATGGGCCTGGACGGCGAGGAAATGGACGCGCGCTGCTTCGAGGAGTGGGTGCAGCACCGGCCGCTCAAGGACTACACCGTGCCGCGCAAGGCCCTCATTCGCGGTCAGCGCGCCGAAGCGATGCTCCGACGTACCTTCGGCGAAGCGGCGATCGAGGAGCTGCCGCGCAGCTTCATGTGCGGGTGCGCGGAGCTGCGCAGCGGGCGACTCGTCGTCGTGCGGGCGGGTCCGCTGTGGGAGGGCGTCGGTTTCAGCATCTGCATCCCGGTCGTCGCGCCGCCGCAGGTGCGCGGACGCGAGCTGTTCGTCGACGGCTCGCTCGTCGACAATCTCCCGGTGGAGACCATGGCCGATCTTGGCGAGGGGCCGATCATCGCCGTCGACGTCAAGGCGAGCTTCGGGCCCTCCGATGCCGGGGACAAGCCGGCGCGCGGTGCGAAGCGGGCAGGACGGCCCCCGAGCCTCGGCGAGACGCTGACGCGGGTCCTGCTGCTGGGGAGCGCGAACACGTCCGATTCAGCGCGTCGTCATGCCGACGTCGTCATCAAACCGCGCGCAGAGGGCGTCGGCCTGTTCGAGTTCCATCAGCTCGACGCGGCGCGCGAGGCCGGGCGCACCGCTGCCCGCGATGCCCTCGAGAACGGGCTCGGCGCGCTCTTCGGCTGACGCCGTGCCCGCGAGGCGCGGGGGCGTCCGTCAAGGCGACGCTCGCCGGGAAACTCACGGCGCCGGCTGCGCCTGGATGAGCGCCGCTGGCCGGCTTTCAAAACCCCCGTAGCCGTGCTCGCGCGCATGGCGACATTCGGAACTACGTGCGCGAAGCCGTCGCTTGCCGCGTCGTCGAGCATCGAGCTGGCCTCGTCGTGCCGGTCGAGCCAGCACAGTGAAGCGGCCGGTCCAGCGCGTCAAGCCACGATGCCAGGCTCGCGCCGACGGCCTGCTCCCGCATCTCGATGAGCTCGTTTACGCGGCCCTGGTGGCGACGAATGAACAGGAGCTGGCCGCCGTAGATCTGGGCGGCATCGGACGGCGCTGCCTCCTGCCCGATCTGAAACGCCTGCTCGGCGAGACGCTCACCATCAGCCAGGTCACCGTGCAGGAGCCTCCACCCGGCGATGGTGTACATCGCATCCCAGCCAACCGTTGCCGCGGCCGCCAGATCGGTTCGGGTGGCTCGCCGACGGGCGGCTCGCGGACGCTACCGCGTCCCCCCTCCTCCGAGCTCACACTCGCTCGACGCGCGACTGCCGACCCACCGATTACATCGGTGAAGCGGTCGACGCCCCAATCAGGCGGCCGCTTCGTCGCACCAGGTAGACCGCCACGGCGAGCGCCAGAGTGAGGATCCCGAGCAGCCCGAGCTCGAGTAGCTGGTTTGTGAGCGCGCGGCCCCCAGGCGCCAAGCCCTCAAGCTCAGCCGTGATGATGAGAATCCGCCGCACCACAGCGATTAGACCGACGTACAAGAACGGCTCGACCACGATCTCGCCGCGCAGCACCGCCAGGCGCAGCGTGTGAAGCAGCTCCGCCACGATTAGGATCAGCAAGACGCGATCGAGTAGAACAACGCCGATACTCACAGCGCTCTGATGCGCGCGGATGGAGCTGACAAGCCCGCTGACGGTGCCCACGACCACCAGAACTGCGGCTGCAAGCAGTAGCACGCCAACGATGACGTAGAGGGTCTCCTCGATCGCACCGAGGGTAGTTCGGACTCCACCCGCAAAACGGGGCTGCGGCTCGTCACGATCCGGCGGCTCGGTCATCCTCTACGACCTGCCCTCTAGCGACTCGACGCTCACACCACGGGACAAGATCTCATAGTCCGCCCGTCATAGCCTGCTCGGTCACCCCGGTAGGACGATGGACTGCGGTCGACGAGAGACAGAGCCACCAGCTTCCCGGCGATGGACCTCGAATCACGTCCTGGTGCCGTTCCATCTCTTCTTCTGCGTGTGAGGGGCCTGGGGCGCGCTCAGACGACGTGAGCTGCCGCGACGTCGACGGCTGCACGGTTGCGTTCGTCACGACAGCGTGAGCGACGGAAGCCTCGAACTCGGGGAACGACTGAACTACGCAAGTCAGAGTCTCGACGGTTGAACGCATTTGCTTGTCGAGACTACACAACCGAGGCCGACGATCGGTACGGATCGTGGTTTCGACATCGGCCGGGTCGAGTTGTCCGAGAAGGCCCGCACGGGTGAGGCTGACCTCGGTCAGGTGCTTTGGGATGACCTGGGCGAACGGCAAGAAGCGGCCCGAATGCGGCCAGGGCGTGGCCTACGCCGGTCCAGACGCGACGCCACCGCCACAGATCACCACCCTCGGAATGCCAGGTGCGGCAGTCACGGCTCGTGGATCGGCATCGCGTCCAAGTCCGCGCGCGAAAGCACGACGTTCTCAGCCGCGCGCCGCTTCGCTCCTTACCGCCGAGATGTCAAGCGCGATCTTGACCCGGTTGCCGAGGAGCGCTCCACCTGTCTCGAGCGCCTGATTCCAGGTGAGGCCGAAATCCCTGCGGTTGAGCTGGCCGCGCAGCTTGAGCTCGATCCGCTCGACGCCACCGGGCTCGCGTGTTGTGGCACCCACCTGAGCGTCGAGCTCGACCTCCCGGGTGATTCCGCGCATCGTCAGCTCTCCGAGGATATGCAATCGCCGGTCGTTGGAATGCTCGATCCGGGTCGAGTTGAAGCTGATCTCCGGATAGCGTTCGACATCAAAGAAGTCGGGGGAGCTGCGTAGGTGCTCGTCGCGCACGGCCTCGTTCGTGTCGACCGACGCGGCCTTGACCACTCCAATCGCCCGCTGGGCGCCCGATCCTGTTTCGAGTGTCCCGTCGAACTCGCGGAAGCGACCATTGACCCTTGCGAACGTCATGTGCTTCAAGGTGAATGAGACGCTCGAGCGCTGAGTGTCAACCGACCACTTGCCTGAGGGCACGACGCTCGCGTCGCTTGCCCCGTCCGCCGCTGACATCCAGAGAACCTCCCGATCGGTTGATGATGCTCGACGGGCAGGCTCGCCGCAGCGCTGCGTCGACGCATCGGTAGAAGACCCCGATTGAAGGTCCGTGATCCACACTGCGAAACGTCTCCAGCCCGCATCCTCTTCTCGGCGTCCGCGAGGCGCCGGATCACAACAGGGCGTACGTCCCCAATTGCGCCGATGCTCACGGCACTCCTTCTGATTGGATCGGGCTCACCTGATCGGCCTCGGCAAGTCGCCCTCGACATGTCTGAGCATATTCTCACCCGCAACCATCCAGATGCACCATCGCGCCCAACATCGGGAAGTTACACCAGGCCCGGGAGCGACGAAGGTAACACCCCCGGCCGCGCGGCAGCACCGGTGACGGTTTCCTACGGAGTGGGACGCGGGTTGACCCGGATGGCTGCGAATTAGACGCGATCTAACTTTGACCGCATGCTCTCCAGAGAATCCGCGGCGCAAGCGCGAGCAGGAGTAGGCCTGAAACCGCAGCCTTGGCGCTGGAGCCACCCGCGTGTGCTTGTCGAGCACCCGGACGAGGCGGCCGGCCTCGCGATCGCGTCGGGACTGCGCTACGCAGGCTTCGCGGTGGCGGTCTGTCCCGGCCCGGCCGGGCACGGGCGCTGTCCGCTCACCGGCCCCGAGGGATGCGCGCCTGCCCACGACGCCGATCTCGTTGTGGGCTCCTTGGGGTACGAGAACGTGGCGGCGCGGGAG
Source organism: Solirubrobacteraceae bacterium (assembly GCA_052145475.1). GTDB lineage: Bacteria > Actinomycetota > Thermoleophilia > Solirubrobacterales > Solirubrobacteraceae > Palsa-744. The sequence goes on along the minus strand of JBKQOO010000173.1, from coordinate 6,977 downwards.
GTCTTGCGCGAACTGCGCACTCGCTATCCGGACACGCCACTGGTAGTCGAGGCGCCGTCCGAGCCAGACACGGGGCTGTGCGAACTGTTGGACGGCTGCCACCGGTTGCCAGCACCTGCGAGCCCCGAGCAGATCGTTGCCGCCGTGCAGGGCCTGTCCGAGCAGACCCCCGAAGGGAGCCCCGCCGGTGCGTAGCCCCTTTCACAGCGAGCAGGAGGCATTCCGCTTCGTCGTGCTGGTGGCAGTCGCCCTGATCCCGGTGGTGCTCGCCGCCGCGCTCGGCCCGACATGGCTCGCTCTCGTTGTGATTGCGGTCGTGCTCAGCGCTGTCGCTGTCCGCATGGCGCTGCTGCGCATGCGCAAGCTCCGCGGCCACGACCTGCCGGTGAAGATGGCCCCTCCACACCTGGGCTCGTCGGCCGAGCGCCGCGTCCTAGTCGTTGCCAACGACACGCTTGGCGAAGAGGCACTCCTCAGCGAGATCGAGCGCCTGGCATCCGTACCTCGTACGCATGTGCTCCTGCTCGTGCCCGCGCTGATTCCCCCAGCAGCCCGCTTGACGGGCGCGGTCGACAGCGTCTCCGATCAGGCGCACGCGCGCCTGCAGACGGCCCTTGACCGCGTCGGTCACCACGCCGTCGTTGCGGGCCAGATCTCAGAGGCTGATCCTCTCGAAGCCGTCGAGGACGCCTTCGCCACGTTCGTGCCGGACGAAGTCATCATCTCCACCGGCTGGGAGCGGAGCGCGAACGGGCTCGAGCCACGACTCGCCGGTCTCGTGCGCGAGCGATTCGCCGTGCCCGTTCGTCATCTCGTCTTCGAGCCCGGCGCCGCCATGCGGGAGCCTGACAAGGAGACCGAGGCCAGATATCAGCAGGAGCACGGTGACGCAGCTGCCAGGAAGTTCGGCCTGAAGGCACTCGCTGGTGTAGGGATCGCGGCGGCACTGGCAATGTCGATGGTCGCGCTCGTCCAGACCAGCGAAAGGCAGGAAGCACGCGCCGCATCCGAGGCCGCCGCCGCCACGGCGCTGCCGCCAGTCGCCAGCCTGGTCGTTCTGAAGGTCATCCCGGAAGGCAAGCTCGGTCCTGAAGGCGAAAAGCACGATGAGTTCACCCAAACGGAATTCACCGTCCATGTGGGCCAGCCCCAAGAGCTGAGAATCGACAACACCGATACCCAGCCACACAGCATCACCTCGCCGGGGGCCGGTGTCAATATCATCGCCATGCCCGGCACTCACACCTACACGCTGCTCGTAAAGCACGCGGGCACGTTTCTCTGGTTCTGCGCCTTCCGATGCGACGAATGGGCGATGACACACGTCGGCTACATGAGCGGCTACATCACAGCCAGCTAGAGACTGCCACGGCGGCAGGGAGGAGACCGGATGTCCGACGACGGCGCACGAATCCCGCGTGTCCTCGCGATCGACGCCGGGGGCACGATGACCGACACGTTCATCGTCGATGAGCACGGTGCCTTCGTCGTCGGCAAGGCGCAGACGACGCCGGCGGACGAGTCGATCGGCTTCATGGCCTCGGCACGCGACGCGCTGGGGCAGTGGGACTCCACACCACAGGAGGCTTTTCCGGCGATCGTCTCGGGCATCTACTCGGGAACGGCGATGCTCAACCGGCTGCTCCAGCGCCAGGGCCTGAGGATCGGCTGCATCGTAAACAGCGGCCACGAGGACTACCTGCGCCTCGAGCGCGGCATCCAGACGCACCTGGGCTACTCCTACTCCGACCGCCTGCACCTGGCGACCCACTTCCACAACGAGCCGCTCGTGGCGCGCGGAAGCATGAAGGGGGTTCGCGGTCGCATCGACGTCTTCGGGGACGAGGTCCTGCCGCTGCGCGAGCAGGATGTCCGCGAGGCGGCGATCGAGCTGCTCGAGGAAGGCGTGGAAGGGATCGTCGTCTCGCTGCTGTTCTCCTATCGCAACCCAGCGCATGAGCAGCGCGTCGCCGAGATCGTGGAGCACGAGAAGGCAAGCCGCGGACTCACCGGCTCTGTGCCCGTCTTCGTCTCCTCGGAGCTGTATCCGATGCGGCGTGACTTGCCGCGCCTGAACTCGACGGTGATCGAGGCCTACGCCGCCGAGCCGTCGCGCAGCACCCTGAAGGCCGTGCGAGACGTGACCAAGGAGCACGGCGCACCGTTCGAGCTGCGGGTGATGGCCGCGCACGGCGGCACGATCTCGATCGAGGCCAAGGAGCTGGGCCGTACGCTTGTCTCCGGCCCGGTCGGCGGTGTGGTCGGCGGACAGGCGCTGGCGCGCACGATGGAGCTGCGGAACGTGCTGTGCACGGACATTGGCGGCACCTCGTTCGACATCGCGTTGATCACCGACGGACTCTTTGAGATCACCCAGACGCCTGACATCGCGAAATTTGTCCTGAACATACCGCTCGTGCGGATCGACTCGATCGGCGCCGGCACGGGGTCGTTCGTGCGCGTGAATCCCAACTCGAACAGGCCCGAGCTGGGTCCTGACTCGGCGGGCTCGCGCATCGGGGTGTGCTGGGCGCAGGGTGGCCTGGAGACCGTCTCGGTTACCGACCTGAACCTCGTGCTGGGCCGTCTGAACGCCGACTACTTCCTCGGCGGCGAAGTCGAGCTGGACGTCGAGCGCGCTCGGGCGGCGATCGAGCGACAGGTCGCGCGACCGCTCGGCCTGTCCGTCGAGGCGGCGGCAGCGGGCGTGATCGAGTTGTTCGAGCAGACGCTCAAGAACGAGGCGGTCGGGCGAATCCTCGGCAAGGGCTACTCCCCTGCCGACTACACGCTGCTGTGCTACGGCGGCGGCGGCCCGCTACACGTCGCCGGCTACACCGACGGGGTCAGCTACCGCGAGGTGCTCGTGCCCGCGTGGGCGGCCGGCTTCTCGGCGTTCGGCTGCGCGTGCGCCGACTTCGACTACCGCTTCGACCAGACGGTGGACATGCCGCTCCTGCCGAGCTTCGGCGACGGCGAACGGGCAGGAATCGGCGCGATGATCACGGGCGCCTGGCTCGGGCTCCAGGATCGCGTGGCGCGCGAGTTCCAGAAGTCGGGGATCGACCGTCAGAGCATCCGCTTCGCCCACGCTGTGCGCATGCAGTACTACGGCCAGCTCAACGACATCGAGTTCGTCTCTCCGCACGCCGCGCTGGTCGATGCCTCACATGTCGAGGATCTGATCGCGACGTTCGAGGACGCCTACGCGAAGATGTTCGCCTCCTCGGCCAGATCCCCCGAGTTCGGCTACCTGGTCACCCATGTGATCGTGCATGGCACCGTCGACGTCGAGAAGCCAGCGCTGCCACAGCTGTTGGAGGGGCCGGGCAAGCCGCCGGTCAAGGCGCTCAGGCCGGTCCACTGGGGTCGCGCCAGTCGCGAGCAGTTCGTCGAGACCGAGATCTTCCAGCTCGAGTCGGTGAAGGCGGGCAACTCTATCCACGGACCGGCGATCATCGAGCACTCGGCGACCACTTTCGCGATACCTCCGGGCCGCCGAGCCGAGCTCGACGGGCATCATATCTTCCACCTCACCGACATGGAGGGCTCGAGCAATGGCAACGATTGAAATCGACCGCGGACTCGAGCCGCAATCCCCGGCTATCGGCTGGGACGGCAGGCGTCTGGATGAGATGCTCGCCGAGTCCGAGCGCCTGTTCGCTGACACCGGTCACTACGACGGCCTGCATCAGCTCGACCTGATGTCGGGCGACCCGATTGGCTACGAGAAGCTCTTCTCCAGGATCCGCGGCGGGCTGGTGTCAGCGCGCGAGACGGCGCTCAACATCTCGGCCTCGCCGATCGTGCGTGAGCTGGGCGAGCTGTGCTTCGCGCTGTATACGCCCGAGGGCGACTCGATCGCGCTCTCGACGGGGATCATCGTCCACGTCCACACGATGTCCGACGCGATCAAGTGGATGGTCCGCAATGGCTATGAGGACAACCCCGGGATCCGGCCGGGCGACATATTCGCGAACAACGATCCCACGATCGGCGATGTTCACAACGCTGACGTGCAGACTTTTGTGCCGATCTTCTGGGAGGGCGAGCTCATGGCCTGGGCAGGCGGTGTGACGCACGTGCTCGACATCGGCGCGAGCACACCCGGCGGCGTCCCGGTCGGCCCAACGATGCGCTACGAGGATGGCATCGACCTGCCGTGCATGAAGATTGGCGAGCACGACGAGCTCGCCAGATGGCACCTCGAGCGCTGCAAGAAGCGGACCCGCGCATCGGTCTACTACATGCTCGACGAGCGCACCCGGCTCGCCGGCTGCCACATGGTGCGCCAGTCGGTCGAGCGTGTCCTCCAGGAAGAGGGCGTCGATCGCTTCAAGCGCTTCAGCCGCGAGGTGATCGAGGAGGGCAGGCGATCGTTCAAGTCCCGCATCCGCGAGATGACCGTCCCGGGCCGCTACCGCTCACCGGCGGGCTTCGACGCAGAGTTCGCCGACAAGCCACAGTTGCCGGCGCGCGCGCGACGAGACATCATCATGCACTCTCCCTTCGAGGTGCGGATCGGCGGCGACGGCACCTACGAGCTTGACTACGACGGCTGCTCGGCGTGGGGCTGGCACTCGATGAACTGCACCCCGTCAGGTATGCAGGGCGCGATCTGGGTGATGTTCACGCAGACGCTGATCTGTAACGACAAGATCAACGACGGAGCGTACTTCGCGATCAAGACGAACTTCCCGGAGGGGACGATCGCCAACCTCGGCGACGCCGAGGGCTCGACGGCGATCGCGTGGGCGTTCCTGCAGCCCTCCTTCACAGGTTTCCCGCGCACGATCTCGCGGGCACTGCAGGCCCGCGGCTTCATCGAGGAGGTGCTGGCCGCCTATTCGGTGTCCGGCAATGTGCAGCAGGGCGGCGGCATCGACCAGTACGGAAGCTCCTCGGCGATCATGAACTTCGAGGTCTCCGCGCAGGGCATGGGCGCGAAGTACGTGCTCGACGGGACCGACTACTGCGCGGCGATGTTCAATCCCGAGGGCGACATGGGCGATGTGGAGATGTGGGAGCTGATCTCCCCGTTCGTCTACCTCTCCCGGCGCGTGAAGGCATCCTCGGGTGGAGCTGGACGCCACCGCGGCGGGTCGAGCTTCGAATCGCTGTTCATGGTCAACAAGACGCCGTTCTGGGAGCTGCAGAACATCGGCACCGGGCGCGTGCTGTCCTCGCCGGGACTGTTCGGCGGCTACCCAGGCGCGACCGCGTACATCCACAACATCCACGGCGCCGACCTGATCGAGCGCGCCCGCCGCGGCGAGGCTTACCCGGTCGCTGACGGCGATTTCGAGAGTCCCGCGCTGATGGAGATCCAGGGCAGCTCCCGTGACTACAAGAACGACGGGCTCACGCTGCTCGAGCCGTTCGTCAACGGCGATCTCTATCTCAGCGTGATGAAGGGCGGCGCCGGCCTCGGCGACCCGCTGCTGCGAGCGCCTGAGGCAGTCCGGCACGACGTCGAGGAAGGTCACCTGCTCCCGCGCTTCGCCGAGTCGATCTACGGGCTCTCCGACCGCGAGGAGTTCCGCCGGCGTCGCCTGCAGCGGGCGATTCCGGTAGGAGACTGGGTGGCAAGCGAGCGCGAGCGGATCCTGGCCCAGGACTTCGTCGAGCCGGTCAAGGCGATGTACGCGGAGTCGATGCGCCTGTCGCCCCGCTGGGCGGCGGAGTACCGCGGCTTCTGGGACCTGCCGGCGGACTTCGAGTATGAGGTCGCCACGCCCACCGTCGCTGCGGAGCGCTCGCAGCCCGGCAAGCTGCACCCCGACGACGCGGCCGACGCCTTCCTGGACGAATCCGACCCGCAGTCAGGCGAGGATACCGCCGCGCGGGCAAGCGGGGGGCGCCTGGAGGTGGAGACGCTCGCGGCGCTGCTCGAGGAGAAGCTCTCGCGGCGCGAGGTCAAGGACATCCAGTCCGGCTACAAGGACGCGGACCGCTTCGAGAAGTGGGTGAGGGTGCTCCAGGCGCGCGTCACCTACGAGGACCCGATCGTTCTGCCCGCTGGCGAGGGGCTGAACATCGTCCGCCGCCGCACCGACGGGCAGCTCGTCTACCGCTGTGACTGCGGACACGACTTCTGTACGCACAACCGCAACTGGAAGATGGACGCAGTGATCTACGTGCGCGACAGCGACCAGGCGCTGCTCGAGGTCTACCCCAAGATGGCCGGGCCAGACCCGAAGCTCCAACAGATCCGCGAGTACTACTGCCCCCTGTGCGCGCGCCAACTCGAGGTCGAGGCGCTACAGCCGGGCTACCCCGTCGTCCACGAGTTCCTCCCCGACGTCGAGGGCTTCTACCGCGGCTGGCTGAGACGCGAAGTGCCGAAGTAGCGGCCGCACTCGGCTGCACACCTCTGTTCATCGGCTATCACGACCCGAGATGTGAGCCCCCACGTCAGCTCAGGCTGTTGACTTGGAGCGCATCGAAGTACCGACGGCTGCGGCCCGCGATGTACGGGCAGGCATCGCCGCTGCCCATCGTCACGACCACATCGGCCTGCTCGGCAAGCTGGCGGGTGAGCAGTTGCGGGCTCGGGCCAGGAAGAAGAAAGAGCCGAGCGGCCACACGGTGAGCGGTAGTTCAGGCGAGTGGGCAGGCGCACTGGTCACCGGGGATCGCGACCGTAGGCGATGGAGCGGTGTCTCATCGCGACAACGCGAACCGTCTGCTCAGCCTCGGCGAGCTGATAGATGATGCGGTAGCTGCCGACGCGAAGCGAGCGCAGTCCTCTCAGGCGCCCCCGTAGCACGTGGCCGGCAAGCGGATCGCGTTCGAGCAGCCCGAGCGCATCCTGTATCGCGTCGATGAGCGGCCAGTTGAGCTCGAGCAGCTCAGCTGGGATGGAACACTCTCGGCCCACGCCGCTAGGCCGAGCCGGCCTGAAAATCACGCGGATGTCCTTTACGCGATGAAGCGGTGGATGGCCTCGTTGGCGTTGTCCTGAAACGTCGGGTTCG
>JBKQOO010000172.1:0-6506 GCA_052145475.1 Solirubrobacteraceae bacterium | reverse complement strand
CCTTGTCGAACTGCATGCCCTCGGTGAACTCGAGGTCCATGCCGAACGTCTGGCCCTCCTCGACGTTGACCACGCCGTCCTTGCCGACCTTCTCGATCGCGTCGGCGATCACGTCGCCGATCTCGTCGTCGCCGGCCGAGATCGTCGCCACGCGGGCGATCTGGTCCTTGCCGGAGACCTCCTTGGACTGGCTTGCGATGTTGCCGACGACCTCGTCGACCGACTTCTCGATGCCCCGCTTCAGCGCCAGCGGGTTCGCCCCGGCGGCGACGTTCTTCAGGCCCTGGCGAACGATCGCCTGGGCCAGCACGGTGGCGGTGGTGGTGCCGTCGCCGGCCACGTCGTTGGTGGCGGTAGCCACCTCGCGGACCAGCTGTGCGCCCTGGTTCTCGAAGACGTCCTCGACCTCGATCTCGCGAGCGATGGTCACGCCGTCGTTGGTGATCGTGGGCGCGCCGAATTTCTTGTCGAGCACCACGTAGCGGCCCTTGGGCCCGAGGGTGACCTTGACCGCATTCGCGACCGCGTCGACCCCTGCCTCCAGCGACTTGCGCGCCTCGGCGTCGTACTGCAGCTCCTTGTGTGCCATGTCTTTCCAGATCTCCTTAGGTGCTAGGCGACGATGGCGAGGACGTCAGACTCGCGCAGCACGAGCAGGTCCTCTCCAGTCTTCGGGTCTTTTGTCTCGGTCCCGCCGTACTTGCTGTAGAGGATCTTGTCCCCCTTCTTGACATCCAGCGGGATTCGCTTGCCGCCGTCATCGAGTTTGCCCTCGCCGGCGGCGAGTACCTCTCCGATCACGGGCTTCTCCTTGGCGGTATCGGGGAGCACGAGCCCGCTCGCGGTTGTCTGCTCCTCCTCGATTGCCCGCACGATCAGGCGATCGCCCAGGGGCTTCAACGACATATTCAGAACCTCCGTTTAGAAAACGCGGCTGCGACGCCGAGCCCTCGCGAGCCCGAGCCGCCCTCTTTTGGCACTCTCGGGGGGAGACTGCCAATGCTCACCTCAATATATAGGACATTCGGGAGCTTTCCCGAGTATTTTGGCAGTCTCGTCGTCCGACTGCCACCACTCGGCAGCGGTCGGGGCCCGGCGACGGCGGCCTCGCGCGGCTAGTTCTGGGCGCCGCCGAAGCCCTTGATGGCCTCGGTCATGGCGGAGGGGGTGTCGAGGATCTGGGAGAAGCGCACGACCGTCACGATGTCTTCGGGTGAGACGGAGCGCCCGTAGATCTGTTCGAGGAAGTTGATCAGTTCCTCGTGGCGACGGAACTCCGGGTTGTCGTGCTTGATGTCGCGCGGCGAGAGCTCGGCCAGGCGCATCACCTCGACCTGGTCGATCACGGCTTCGAAGATCCGCTGGCGGGGGGAGTACTGGTAGCCGATCGTGACCAGCACGGCCTGGTTCTTGCGGTACTTGCCCGACTTGTCGCCGAGCCGGATCGTGGCCGTCTTGCGTCCTCGCTTGAGCTCGTCGGCGAAGATCGTCGAGTAGAAGTTCAGGACCTGCATCAGCGGGCAGGCTACCGGTCTTTACGCAGGTAGGCAGCGGCCAGGGTGACCATCTCGCGCTCGGCCGCGTGGCTCAGCTCCCGCTCGGCCTGCTCGAGCGGGATCCAGCGGACGTCTTCGACCTCGTCGTCGTGATCGGCCGTGTCGCCTTCGACGTAGTCGAACAGGAAGAAGGCGACCGCCTTGCCGATTGTGCGTCCGTCGCGGCGATACCAGTAGCGCGTTTCACCCAGCTCGCTGACAGGCTCGGCGACGATCCCGGTCTCCTCGCGCACCTCCCGGCGGGCGGCCTCGACGGTCGTCTCCCCCGGGTCGACGTGGCCCTTGGGCAGCGCCACCACGCGTGAGCCGTCGGCGGCGCGTCGGGTCGGGACGATCACGACCACCTCGCCGTCCCGTACCACCACTCCCCCGGCGGAGAACTCGCGCGCCTGGCTGCGGCTGGGGCGAGCCGGCTCGCCCGGCGGCGGCTTAGAAGACATACTGCTTCAGGGCCTGGGGGTCGTGGACGACGAGCCGTCCCCTTCCCTGCGTGATCACGCCGGCGCGCTCCAGCACCGCAAGGAAGCGGCTGGCCGACTCGCGCGAGGACCCGGCCAGCTGGGCCAGATCGGCCTGGGTTGCCGTGACCAGCACGTCCTCCCCGGGCTCGCCCGCGGCGATCGACTGCTCGACGAGGTTTCCCAGCACGACGGCGACCCGGCTCTGGACGGTCTGGAAGGACTGTCGGGAGAGACGCTCGTTGGTCTCGCGCAGCCGCCTTCCCAGGGCGATCACGAGACGGGTGGAGATCCCGGGGTGCTCGCTCATCAGACGCCTCATGTCCGGACCCAGGACGCCGATCACACGCATTGCGTCGACCGCCTCCACCGTCGCCGAGCGGCGCTCGTCCTCGAACATCGCCAGCTCCCCGAAGATGTCGCCGGGGCCGAAGGTGGCCAGCGTGATGGTGCGCCCGTCGCCGTGCGTGCGGATCGCGCGGGCGTGCCCCTCGCGGACCACGTAGCAGGTGTCGCTCGAGTCGCCCTCGCGGAAGACGGCCTGGCCGGGCTCGAAGGCGCGCGGCACCGACACCTCGGCGATCCGTTCGAGGTCGCTGCGCTCGAGGGTTGAGAACACGGGCACGCGCCCGAGGAGATCGACGACGTCGCCTGAGCGCGGATCCATCGCAGCAGGAGATACCACAACCGGCGAAGGCGGACGGCCGCGACGCTATCGTCCACCCAATGTCCCTCGCCAGGCACCTGCGGGCCGCGGTCGCGGCGGCTCTGCTGGCCGGATCCGTGCCGCTGGCCCTGGCCTCGGCCTCCCCTGCCGCGTCGGGCGCGAGCTCCGAAGCCGCGCTGCTGAGAGCGCTGGTGCACTCGCGCGAACTGTGGGCCACGATCGACGTCTGCAGCCCGAAGGACCAGCCCGATTACGTCGGCATCCGCGGCTCGATGCCCGGAGACAAGAAGGTCCACGACAAGATGTACATGAGCTTCCGGCTGCAGTACATGGACGCGGCCACCAAGCAGTGGGTCGACCTCGCCAGCGGTGCGAGCCCGGCCTACGTGTACGTGGGACCGGGCAGCACGGTCCGCCAGGGCGGGCGCAGCTTCCAACTCGTGCCCAGGACGGGCAAGCCGGCCTCGACGCTGCGCGGCGTGGTCGACTATCAGTGGCGACGCGGCACGAGGATCATGCAGTCGGCCAGCCGCACGACCGAGGCGGGGCACCACAGCCTCGCCGGCGCCGACCCGGCCGGCTTCAGCAGCGCTAGCTGTCAGATCGGCTGAACAGCCTCGGGTCGTTCGTGATGATGCCGTCGACACCCATCGCGGTGAGGCGCTCGATCGCGCGGGCGTCGTCGACGGTCCACACGTAGAGCTGGCCACCCCCTTCCCGCACCGCTCGCACCAGCGCCGGGGTGACCACGCGCCAGTGCGCCATGATCGCGTCGAAGCGGCCCTCGAGCAGGGCCGCGCGAGCGCGCCGGGGCAGCATCGCCCGATACCCCGTCAGCATCGCCAGGGCGGGGATCGCGGTGAGCATGTCGGTCGTGTAGTCCCGCCGCACCCGCGGCACCGACCAGCCCAGGCGCAGAGACGGCTCGGCGGCACGAATCTGCGCGAGCCCGGCCGGGAACATGCCGCTGATCAGGGTTCGCTGCACCAGCTCGTGCTCGCGCAGCGCCTCGAGGACGCGCAGCTCGTAGCCGGGCAGCTTCACGTCCACGTCGAGCTCGATGCCGGCGAACTCGGGGCCGGTGAGGTGCGCCAGCGCCTCCTCGAAGGAGAGGGGCGTGCGCGAGTGCATGTCCTCGTAGTCGTGGGCGACCAGCAGAGCGCCGCTGCCGTCGGATCGCTCGGACAGCACGTCGAGCTCGATCATGTCGACGTCGTGGCGAAGCGCTGCGTCGAAGCTGGCCACGGTGTTGCCCGGCTCGATGTGGGCGGCTCCCTTGTGGCCCACCCTGCGGGGGCGTCGCGACTCGGTCTCGCTCATCGCTGCCCACCTTCGCAGAGTTCCCGGCGGGTGGGGCCGCTCCGCCGGCAAGGCCCGGCGGCGCAGCCGGAATCGCTCAGGCCGGCTCGAGTCGCCGGCACGCCGCGATCGACTCGACGGCCCGGCGCGCGCCGACATGGGGGGCCAGGACGACGAAGGCGAGGTGGTCGACCAGCGCCGGCAGTCGCGACAGCCGGTCGTTGAAGACGTAGGTCGAGATGATCCCCCAGACGGCGCCGGTGATCGCCTCCGAGGCGATCTGCGGCCCCCGCCGGGGCGCCGGCCCGGACTCGGTGAGCAGCGCTGTCAGCTCGGCGACCGAGCGGGTCATGCGCCCGATCATCCCTGAGCCGACTTCGAACAGGTTGATGAAGGCGATTCGCAGCAGCGCCTGGTGGGCGATCAGGTGGGCCAGGAACGCTCCCATCGTCCGGCATACCGCCTCCTCCCACGAGTCGCAGCTCCGCATGACAGGACGGATCGACTCGATCGTTTCGGTGACGAATTCGTCGAGCACGGCCAGGAAGCACGCCTCCTTGCCGGCGAAGCGACGATGAAAGGCCTCGGTGGAGACGCCCGCGAACTCGGCGATCTGGGGATCGCTCAGGCGGGCGTACCCGCCGTCCAGCGTCAGGTGGACCACCGAGCCGAGCATCCGGGCGCGCTCGTCCTCGCCGCACAGGAAGGCGGCGGGTGCAGGCGGCAGGTGGGGCGGCCCGGCCAGCGCGAGGGTGCGAAGGCGGACGCCCGGCGGGGTCCGGTAGGCCTCGAGCCAGTCGAGCACTTCGTCGGTCAGTCCGGCCAGCTCGCCGTGCCTGCGCTCGAGCAGTCGCGTGAAGATCAGGTGTCGCACGCCGGTGACGAGCGTCCGCGAGGTCAGCTGCGGGTAGCTCCGCCGGGCTGGAGCGAGCTGCAGGGCGGTGGCGAGGGTCCGCTCGAACACGAGCCCGGACAGGTGCAGCCGTTCCCTGGCCCGCGGCCCGATGCCGAGCGAGTCGACCAGCACCAGGTGCGGCCCCTTGGGCGCCCGGGCCGTGCCATCGAGCAGGCTCTTGCAGGCGGCGTGCATCCGATTCTGCCAGCCCTGCTCGGAGAGCCACGCCTGCAGCAGCTGGTTGCGGGACTGCGCGACGACCACGTCGTGGGTCCCCAGGAAGCACTCCTGCTTGTTGGCGAACAGCTCGTAGAAGGCTCGCCGCGACACTCCGGCCAGCGCGATCACGTCGGCGACCCTCGTCCGCTCGTAGCCGTTGCGCGACACCGCCTCGATCATCGCTCCGTACAGCCGGCTGCGCTGGTTGCGCGCGACCTCCTCCCTGCCCATCCCGTTGGGCCCGTGGGGCAGGCGGCGGTACAGCGGCTTGAGCTGACTTTGCGTTCGATCGGTTCCCATGGTCTGAGACAGTGGACGGCAAGATCGGCCTGCGGCCCACTATTCCGTGCCCGAAATAATCATCTATTCGAATACTCTCACGAATCGGTCGATTCGGCCCGCCGGAGCGGCCGGCACACCCGAGCGCCCAGGGTGCTCTCGACCGGCGATTCGCGGTGGCGGCGGTCAGGCGCTCAGGGTCAGGCGGCGCGGGCTCGTCTGGAAGCCCAGCTCGATCAGCGCGCCGGCGAACGGCGACGCGATCGACGGCTCACCGTCGATCCGCTCGAGCGACAGCTTGCCGATGCGCCCGCCACGGACCGCGTCGGCCAGCGCGGCGAGCGCCTCGCCGATCAGATCCTCGCCGGGGACCGATGAGGAGTGGGCCGCGTCCACCAACGTGATCAGCCCACGCCCGCCACGCTCCACGTAGAGGACGGGCTCCTCGCGCACCGTCACCACGTAGGCGCCCGCGACGCGGGCCGGCCGGCGCTCCTGCTTCTCGCGCTTGGGCCAGGGCAGCGCCGCCCCGAAGGGTTGGGCCGGGTCGGCCGCGGCGAGCACCATCGTGCGCGGGCGCTCGCTGTCGCGGATCGGCGCGGCGCGCAGGCGCTCGACCGCCCCCGGCAGCGCGAACTGCGCGCCGCCCATGCCCTCGATGAAGTAGCCGCGACGGCAGACGCCCAAGGTCTCGAGCCTGGCGAACGTGTCGTACAGCGTCGCGAACCCGCCCTTCACGCCCTCGGCCAGCACCTGCTCGCGGGTGACGATCCCGTAACGCTCGAGCAGCAGCTCGGCCACCACCCGGCGCCGCTCGACCGCGCCCGCGGCGTCCGGGTCGGTCCCGAACACGGCAGCGGTCAGAGACCAGCGCCCCTGCACCTGCGACCGGGCCCCGCTGACGCGACGGGAGGCGAAGCGCGACCGGGCCGTGCTCTGCGTGCCCGCCCGTCCGCGGCCGCCGGGCGCCTCCCCGCGTGCCAGCGCCAGGCGCGGAGCCCGCAGGGGGGCCCAGGCGTCGTTGGTCACCTGGCCCGCCCAGACGTGGTCCCACAGCGCCTCCCGCAACGCCTCGGGGGCGGCGTCGAGCTCTGCGAGCAGGTCGGTGAAGAAGCGCGGGCCCAGGGCCAGCC
>JBKQOO010000171.1:0-4029 GCA_052145475.1 Solirubrobacteraceae bacterium | reverse complement strand
GCCCGGACCCGATCGCGCGGCACGACCCCGCCGAAGGCTGCACCTGCACGACGGTGTTGCAGGCGGTCGAGTAGAGCAGGCCCGACGGGGAACGCTCGGCGATGGCCTCGCCTGCGAGCAGCAGAAGGCCGGCACCGAGCGCGGCGGAGAGGGCGCCTCGCCTCACGGCCGCCATCCTACCCCGCGCGTTGCTCCACGGGCCACCACCTTGCGGTACCACTGCCTTCCTGGGAGCGAGCGTCGACTCCGAAGGGGCGGAACTCGATCTGGCGTAGAGTCCGGCGCATGCCCACTTTCGTCCTGCGGCTCATCGCTCCGCGGCCGAACTTCGCCCAGACCCTGACCGACTCAGAGCGCGAGATCATGAGCAGCCACGCTGCCCATTGGCGCCCGTACATCGAGCGGGGCGAGATGGTCGTGTTCGGGCCCGTCCTCACCGACGGGGACTCGTACGGCCTGGCGGTTCTCGAGACGAACGACGAGCAGGCGCTGCGCCAGTTCGCCGCGCAGGACCCAGTCGTGACGAGCGGAACTGCGGCATTCGAGCTAGGGCGGCTCGCCGCCGGTCACGTCCGCGGAGCCTGACCGCGGTCCGGCATTCCTCCGATGCGTCACGCTCGTGTCCTTTCACTATTGATCGCTGGGGCGCTGCTTGCCGGTTACGGCGCCAGCGATGGCCCGCGTGCTGGCGCAGTCGTCGCTGATGCTTTGAGCGCGGCGGGTACGCCGGCGTCGAGCGAATTCCTGCTCCGGCCCGACATCTCCGACCCGGTGTGCAACGGCGGGCATGGCATCCGCCTCAGCAATCCGTTCGGGAGCGGGGAAGAAGAGATCCCGACTGTCGCAAGCGCCACGATCGCGGGCTCCTCCACGCTGATCGCGTTCAGCTCCTACTCCCCGGGGAAGAGCTTCACGGTGCTCGAGTCGCTCACCGGCCGCTGCGAACCTGAACCGCTGTTCGGAGGCGACGGTGCAGCGGAGATCACGATCCCCTCCAGCCTGGCGCCTGCACATCCACCAGCGCACGGCCCCGAAGGGCTCGTAGTGGACGCCGGGGCTGCGAGCACTGGCGGCGGCGCGATCATCGCGGGCAGCTACGCAGGCTCCTGGATGGTCGGTGAGGTCACCGGCCAGGGGCAGCCCGACCCGAGCTTCGCGCACGGTGGTTGGAGCGTGCTCCCATTCGAAGGGGAAGTGACGGCCGTGCTTCAGGAACCGTCGGGACGGATCATCCTGGCCGGGAACCACGATGCCAGCGGCTGCTGCACCACCAACTGGGCGGCAGCCCTATCGGCACGCGGAAGGCTCGAACCGACTTTCGGCACGCACGGCCGTGCCGAGCTCCCCACGGGCGAGGATTCCGGAATCCAGCGGCTGGCCCTCGAGCCGGGCGGCGAGATCCTCGCGGACGTGGGCCACGGGAACATGGGCTGCTGGGGAACCTCACTGGCGATGCTCACTGCCTCCGGACAGCCGGTTGCTGGGTTCGCGGCGAGGCTCGCTCGGTTCTGGCACCGCCTCGGCCTGCACGCGTTCGTCGGGGACGTGTACGTCGATCGCGGAGGGTTCACCCTGGCCGGGACAGGACAGAAGCCGTGCTACGACCAGCCCCCCGGCTCCACAGCAACGGCGACCGGCCTCCTAGCCCGATTCAGGGTAAGCGGCGAACCATCCGGTCCGACGATCCGTTTCACCTCCCGAATGTACGGAACCGTCAAGGCCTTCCACGCCAGTGGCGACACGTTCCTCGTCGAGTTCCCGTACTTCGACCGGACACCCGTGACGATCACGGCGCTTCATCCCGACGGTTCGCTCGATCGCCGGTTCGCGAGCCGCGGGCGAGCAGAGATTCGCCTCCCGCAGGGCAACGGGGAACTCCCTCCCACGCTCGAAGCCTTTGAAGTTGGCGATGGAGAAATCGGCCTCCTCGCGACGCCGAGCCCGGGCTCCCAACGCCCAGAACTGCGGCTCATCCGCCTGCGGCTCTGACCATGCCCTCCAGGAGGACGTGGAACGGACAGCCGGCTTCGCCCTCACCGATGAGGACCTCGCCGACCTCCGTGCGTCGTGCCCTACGGCTCCGGCTTGGCGAGCTGGTCGCTGCCGAGGCGGGGAAAGGCCCATCGCGGTCGGGCGCCTCGGCGAGCCGCTGGCCGGACGTTGCGCTCGTGACCCGCTGTCAGGCCGCCACGGCGGCTGGCCGTTGGGACTCGGCCTCCGCCTCGGTCCAGTGCACGACCAGTTGCTCGTTCTCGACGTCGATGCTGATGCGGGCGCTCTCCGTGATCTGGCCCGCGATCAGGGCCCGACCGATCCGCGTCTCGACCTCGCGCTGGACGAAGCGCCGCAGCGGGCGGGCACCGTAGACCGGGTCATAGCCCTCGCGCGCGATCAACGCTCGGGCCGCCTCGGTCAGCTCCAGCGTCAGCTGGCGGTCGGCCAGGCGCCTGCGCACGTCGTCGATCTGCAGGTCGACGATGCGCTCGATCTCCGCCAGCGTGAGCGGCTTGAACAGGACGATGTCGTCGACCCTGTTGAGGAACTCCGGGCGGAACTGCCCGCGCAGCTCGGCCATCACGCGATCCCGGGTCTCGTCGCTGATCTCGCCGTTGTCGGTGAGCGCGTCCAGCAGGTACAGAGAGCCGATGTTCGAGGTCATGATGATGACCGTGTTGCGGAAGTTGACCGTGCGCCCCTGGGCCTCGGTCAGCCTCCCCTCGTCCAGGATCTGCAGGAGCGTGTTGAAGACGTCCGGGTGCGCCTTCTCGATCTCGTCGAAGAGGACGACCGAGTAGGGCCGGCGGCGCACCGCCTCGGTCAGCTGTCCCCCCTCCTCGTAGCCGACGTAGCCGGGGGGCGCCCCCATCAGGCGGCTGACCGTGTGGCGCTCCTGGTACTCGGACATGTCCAGGCGCACCATGTTCTCCTCGGAGTCGAACAGCGCCTGGGCGAGAGCCCGGGAGAGCTCGGTCTTGCCCACGCCGGTCGGCCCCAGGAAGATGAAGGAGCCGATCGGACGGCGCGGATCCTTGATGCCCGCGCGGGCACGGATGACCGCGTCGGCCACCAGCCGCACCGCCTCATCCTGGCCGATCACCCGTTCGTGCAGGACCTCGTCCAGCCGCAGCAGCTTTTCGCGCTCGCCCTCCATCAGCCGCGCGACGGGTATGCCCGTCCAGCGGGCGACGATCTCGGCGATCTCCTCCTCGGTCACCTCCTCGCGCAGCAGGCGCGTTCCTCCCTGCTTCTCGCCCAGACGCTCCTCCTCGGCGTGCAGGCGGCGCTCGAGTTCGGGCAGCCGCCCGTGGCGCAGCTCGGCTGCGCGGTTGAGGTCGTAGTTGCGCTCGGCCTCCTCGACTTCCCGGCGCACCTGCTCGAGCTCCCCGCGCAGCGTCTGGAGCTTGTGGATCGCGTTCCGCTCGGCCTCCCACTGGGCGGTCATGGCGTCGGCCTGGGCGCGCAGGTCGGCAAGCTCCCGGCGCAACCCCTCGAGGCGGTCCTGGCTGGCTTTGTCCGTCTCCTTGGTCAGCGCAGCCTCCTCGATCTCCAGCTGCATCACGCGGCGGGTGATCGCATCGAGCTCCTGGGGCATCGAGTCGATCTCGGTGCGGATCACCGCACACGCCTCGTCGACGAGGTCGATCGCCTTGTCGGGCAGGAAGCGGTCGCTGATGTAACGGTGGGCCAGCGTGGCCGCCGCGACGAGAGCCGCGTCCTGGATGCGCACGCCGTGATGGACCTCGAAGCGCTCCCGCAGCCCGCGCAGGATCGAGATCGTGTCCTCGACGCTCGGCTCGTCGACGAGCACAGGCTGGAAGCGGCGCTCCAGCGCGGCGTCCTTCTCGATGTGGCTGCGGTACTCGGCCAGGGTCGTGGCACCGATGCAATGCAGCTCGCCACGGGCCAGCATCGGCTTGAGCATGTTGCCCGCGTCCATGGCGCCTTCGGCCGCACCCGCCCCGACGACCGTGTGCAGCTCGTCGATGAACAGCAGGATCCGGCCCTCGGAGGCCTTGACCTCCGCCAGCA
>JBKQOO010000170.1:0-12079 GCA_052145475.1 Solirubrobacteraceae bacterium | reverse complement strand
CCGGAATCGGCTGGTGGGCCTACTCGCAGACCTCCGCTGCCGACCAGGCGCGCTTCCTCTCCCAGCTCGAACGCCTGATCGGACCCCGCTTCTACGGGTACGCGCGCTCGCTGATGACCGGCATCGAGCCGTCCCAGAGCTGGGGCGTGCCTGCCGTCGCCCGTCCCCGCTGGCAGGTCTACTTCAAGACCGGCGCGCTTCCCTCGGAGGGCCTGTTCAACGAGGTTGCCCGGCTCGAACGGCCCGGCGTCAGGTTCACCATCGCGGTGTTCACCGACGGCGACCCCTCGATGAGCTACGGCGAGCAGACGATCGAAGGCGTCGCGACGCGACTGCTGGCGCAGGCGCGGCGGCAATGAGCCCGCTCGAGTACCAGGAGCGTCCGGCAGCCGGCGAGCCTCAGGGTCTGCTGATCCTCCACCACGGCCGCGGAACCGACGAGCGCGACCTGCTGGGGCTCGCCGACGCGCTGGACCCCCGGCGAAGGCTGCACGTCGTGACGCCGCGCGCGCCCCTCGAGCTGGAGGGATCGCCGGGGTTCCACTGGTACCTGGTGCCGCGCGTCGGCTATCCCGATCCGGCAAGCTTCGCGGCCGCACAGGAGGCCCTGGCGGCGTTGCACGACGAGCTGTGGGCGCGCACAGGTCTGGCACCGGCCGAGACGGTGCTGGGCGGCTTCTCGATGGGCTGCGTCATGAGCTACGCGATGGGGCTCGATCGCTCACGCCCCAGGCCGGCCGGGATCCTCGCACTGTCGGGATTCGTTCCCACCGTCCCGGGCTGGGAGCCCGACCTGGCCGGCCGTAGGGGAATGCCCGTGCTGATCGGACACGGTCGGCGCGACCCGGTCATTCCGGTGCAGTTCGCACGGGAGGCGGCCCGAGCTCTGCAGGAGGGCGGCCTCGCTGTCGAGTACCTGGAGTCCGACGCCGGCCACAACATCGACCCCGCGCTGCTGGCCAGCGCGACGAGCTGGCTGGCGCAGACGCTGCCGGCGCGCGCTGCCCCCTAGCAACCATCGAGTCGAGAGCATAAGGTTCGCGTGGCAGGACGCCATGTCCAGAGGGGAGTCGCGTGTCCGTCACAGCCATGGCCTCACAGGCGACGAAGAGGCGAAGCATGCGGGTGCTGATCGTCGGCGCCGGCTTTGGCGGGATCGCGTCCGCGATCGAGCTGCGCAGACACGGCATCGACGACGTCACGATTCTCGAGAAGGCGCCCGACCTGGGCGGGACCTGGTACCACAACAGCTACCCCGGGGCGGCCTGCGACGTGCCCAGCCACCTGTACTCGTTCTCCTACGCGCAGCGCCGCGACTGGTCGCGGCTGTGCTCGCCCCAGCAGGAGATCCACTCCTACCTGCACGAAGTGGCACGGGCCAACCAGGTCGACGGCCTGATCCGCACCGGCGAGACGGTCAGCTCATGCCGCTGGGACGAGGACGACTGCAGCTGGACCGTCGAGACCGCCGAGGGCAGGGTCTACGAGGCCGACGCGCTGATCCTGGCCACCGGCCAGCTGCATCAGCCCCAGGTGCCCGAGATCGAGGGCACCTCGAGCTTCGGCGGGCACAGCTTCCACTCGGCCGAATGGGACCACGCGTATCAGCTGGCCGGGAAGCGGGTCGGCGTCGTGGGCACCGGCGCGAGCGCGGTCCAGTTCGTCCCCGAGATCGCTCCGCGGGTCTCCCACATGACCGTCTTCCAGCGCACCGGCAACTGGTTTCTGCCCCGCAAGAACCGGCCCTACCCCACGCTGGCCAGGCTGGCCTTCGAGACGCTGCCCGGCCTGCAGGCGGCGCGCCGGCGGTTCGTGTTCGACTACGGAGAGTTTCTGACCTTCATGATCCGCCACCCCGATACGGCCGGACGGATCGGTGCCGCACGCTCTGCCGCGTTCATGCGCTCGCAGCTCGCGGATCCCGAGCTGCGGCGCAAGGTCTGGCCCGACTACACGTTCGGCTGCAAGCGGATCCTGTTCAGCTCCTACTTCCTTCCGGCTCTCGCCCGCCCCAACGTGGAGCTCGCGACCGACAGGATCGCCGCCGTGCAGGCGAACGGCGTCGCGACCGATGACGGTCGGCTGCACGAGCTGGACTGCATCATCTGGGCGACCGGGTTCAAGACCAACGACTTCATGCTGCCGATGGAGATAACCGGCCGCGACGGGCTGGCCCTCGACGAGAGCTGGTCCGGCGGCGCGCACGCCCATCTGGGCATGTGCGTCCCGGGCTTCCCCAACATGTTCGTCCTGTACGGACCCAACACGAACACCTCGGGCGGCTCGATCATCTTCTACCTGGAGACCCAGGCCGCCTACCTGCGCCAGGCGCTGCAGCAGTTGCGTGCGCGGGGCGCAGGGGCGATCGAGGTGCGCGCGGAGGTCGAGGCCGCCTCGGACCGCGCGGTGCAGCATCGCTTCGGCGGGACCGCCTGGACGCGCTGCGACTCCTGGTACCGGGACAGCCAGGGCAGGATCGTGGCCAACTGGCCGGGCTACATGCGCGAGTACCGGCAGCGGGCAGCCTCGCTGGACGCGACCGAGTTCGACTTCGCGCCGCTGCCCCAGCGAGCGGCCGTCGCGGGTGCCTGAGGGATCGCGGGGAGCGACTTGCACGACTACGTGATCGTCGGCGCCGGGTCAGCCGGCTGCGTGCTGGCCAACCGGCTCTCCGAGGATCCCGCCGTGAAGGTGCTGCTGCTCGAGGCCGGCCGGGGCGACCGCTCGCTGAAGGTCAAGATCCCTGCGGCCTTCCCCCAGCAGTTCCACACCAAGCTCGACTGGGACTTCCAGACCGAGCCCGAGCCGCACGTGGACGGGCGGGAGCTGTTCGTCCCGCGCGGGAAGATGCTGGGCGGCTCGAGCTCGATGAACGCGATGCTCTACGTGCGCGGTCGGCCGCTCGATTACGACGGCTGGGAGGCCCAGGGGGCTCCGGGCTGGGGCTACCGCGACGTCCTGCCCTACTTCATCCGCTCCGAGGACAACGTGCGTGGTGCGTCCGAGTTCCACGGCGCCGGCGGGCCGTTGCGGGTCAGCGAGCAGCGCTCGCCGCGGCCGCTCAACAGGCGGCTGCTGAACGCGAGCGAGGCCGCCGGGATCCCGCGGATCGCCGACTACAACGGACCGGAGCAGGACGGCGTCTCGATGTTCCAGGTGACGCAGCGAAACGGGCGGCGCTTCAGCGCCGCCGACGCCTTCCTGCGCCCCGTGATGAGCAGACCCAACCTCGAGATCCGCACGGGCGTCGAGGTCCAGGCCGTGGAGCTCGAAGGCGAACGGGCCGTGGGCGTGCGCCTGCGCAGAGGGCGCAGCGGTTCCGAGCTCGTCCGGGCCGGGCGCGAGGTGATCCTCTCGGCCGGCGCGATCGGCTCGCCTCAGCTGCTGCTGCTCTCGGGCATCGGCGCCGCCGAGGAGCTGCGAGCGGCCGGGGTCATGCCTCGCCACGAGCTCCCTGGCGTCGGACGCAACCTGCAGGACCACCCGTTCGTGACGGTCATCTGGGAGGTCTCCGATCAGCAGACCCTGTACGGCGCCGATCGGCCCAAGCCGCTGGCCGAGTGGCTGCTGCGACGCTCCGGCAAGCTCAGCTCGACGGTCGCGGAGGTATGCGCATTCACGCGCACGCGCGGCGGTCTGCCCGCGGCGGACATCCAGTTTCACATGGGGGCCGCCTACTTCGAAGATCACGGTGCGGAGACCTATGACGGCCACTGCATGGTGATCGCCCCCGTGCTCGTCTCGCCAAAGGCCCGCGGGCAGGTCTGGCTGCGCTCGAGCGACCCGTCCGCCAAGCCGCGGATCCTCACCAACGCACTGTCCGAGCCGGACGACGTCGAGTCGATGGTCGCAGGGATGCAGCTGGCGCGGGAGATCGCCGCGCAGGGGCCGCTTCGCGAGATCGTCGTGAAGGAGCTCAAGCCGGGCGCGGACACCGCGGACCGCCAGGAGCTGGAAGCGGACCTGCGCCGACGGCTGATGCTGATCTACCACCCCGTCGGCACGGCGCGGATGAGCGACACGCACGAGCTCGCCGTCGTCGACTCGCGACTGCGCCTCCACGGGCTGCGGGGACTGCGCGTGATCGATGCCTCGATCATGCCGACGATCGTCGGCGGCAACACCAACGCCCCCACGATCATGATCGCCGAGCGAGGGGCGGACCTGATCCGCGAGCGCGCATGAGCATCTCGATCAACTACCACCGCGAGGGCTCCGGACCGCCGCTCCTGCTGCTGCACGGGGTCGGGCACCACTGGCAGGGCTGGCAGCCGGTGATCGAGCGCCTGAGTGCCGACTTCGACGTGATCGCGTGCGACTCGCCCGGCTTCGGGCGCTCCGCGCCGCTGCCCTCGGCGATGGAGCCCACCATCACCTCCTATGCCGACGCCTTCGAGTGGTTCCTGGCCGAGCTGGGCCTCGAACGTCCCCACCTGGCCGGAAACTCGATGGGCGGGGCGATCGGGCTCGAGCTGGCGCGCCGGCGCGCCGTCAGCTCCGTCACGGCGTTCTCCCCAGCCGGTTTCTGGACCGCCTCGGAGAGGCGCTTCTGCCAACTGTCGCTCGGCGCGCTGGCGCGGGTTCCAGTCGCGGCGCAACCTGTCCTGGAAGCGGCGGCGCGCACCCGCGCCGGGCGCGTCGCGCTGTTCTCACAGACGTTCGGCTATCCGTCCCGCCTACCCGCCGAGGAGGCGCTGGCGACGCTGCGCGACGCATGGCGCTCGCCCGCTCTGGCAGGCGCCCTGGAGGCGTTCGACCACTACTCCTTCCAGCGACCCGAGCAGCTGCGCAGCACCCCGGTGACGATCGCCTGGGGCGTGCGCGACCGGCTGCTGCCATATCGGCTGCAGGCGCCTCGTGCCAGAGCGATGCTGCCCTGGGCCACCCATCTGAGCCTCGGCGCGGGGCATGTGCCCTACTACGACGACCCCGCCGCCGTCGCCGCCGCCGTGAGCAGTGGGGCGCAGGCAGCGCGCGCGCCCGCGGGAGCGGCGTCCGCGTCCTAGCCTTGCGGCGGGACGCGGCGTTCTGTCCTCTGTCGCTGCGTCCTCAGCCGACAGGCTCGAGGCGCAACAGCGTCTTGTTCTGTTCGGCGTCCTCGATGTCGTAGACGATCGTCTCGCCGTCGCCCTCGGCGACCATGATCTTCTTCGGCTGGTAGACGATGTGCTCCAGGTCCTCGGGCAGGTCCCGCTGCGCATCTAGGCCGATCACCAGGATGTCGTCCTTGTAGTCGTAGGTGATGCCGGTCAAGCGGGGCCGCTCCGCCTCGATCTGTGCCCCGACCTCGTCGCCGATCACTTCGACGTGGGCGATCACCTGCGGCACATCGCGACTGAAATCGTCGAAGTAGCTGAACCATTCCTCGCGCGGGATCTCGCGTGTCACAAGCGCCATGGCACTAGTTTAGGCCGCTGCGGCCGGCACGCAAGCCGTCGGCCGTATCAAGCGGGGGCGACGGCGCGGGGGGTGCGCCGCCGCCCCCCGGCCCTCACAGGCCGAGTGCGAAAACACCACCGCAAGTCTATTTCCCTCGTGCGAGCCAGTCTTGTACGCTCGCCAGCGTCATGGAGGACCGGTCCGCATCGATCTTGTCTCAAGTAGACAACTCTGGGGTCGGCGGCGGTGACGCGCCGCCACCGGCGTTGCGGGCTGCCCTCGTCCCGGCAGTCCCGGCGATCGTCGACGCGGCGATCGCGGCGATCCGCAGCAGGGGCCAGGATCTGCGCTTCTCCCAGAGCGCGCTCGAACGCAACCTCCGGCTGGGACTGACCGACGCCGTCGACAGGTGGTTCGAGCCGGGCGCCCCGGAAGCCACGCCGGACCTGCATTTCGCGCTCGGGCGGGCGCAGGCGCGGGCGGGACGCAGCCTGGACGAGCTGATGGGCTTCTACAGGGTCGCCGGGCAGACGATCTGGCGCCGGGTCTCCGAGCTCGGCTCGGCGCGCGGCGCCAGGCCGGAGGATCTGTACCGCCTGGCCGAGACGGGCTTCGGGTGCGTCGATGAGCTGTCCACCCGGGCCGCCGCGGGATTCTCCGAGGAGCAGTCGCACCGCTCCGGGGCCTCGCACTCGCGGCGCAGCGAGTTCGTCCGCCTGCTGCTGCGCGACCCCCAGCCGCCCCTGGAGGTGCTGGCGCCCGCCGCGCGGACCGCGGGCGTGGAGCTGGCGCCGCGAGTGGCCCTGTTCATCGGGCCGGGTGAGATGTACGAGCCGTTCGCCCGCTCGGCGCTCGAACAGGCCGTGCTGGGACCACGCGAGGGAGAGTTCGTCGGAGTGCTGTTCGATCCCGATGCGACGGGACGCCGGCGACGGCTGGCGCTCGCCGCCGAGCGCGCCGGCGCGCACCTGGCGCTGGGCCCGTCGGTGAAGCTCGAGGAGGCGCGCGACAGCTTGGCCCGTGCGCGAGCCCTGCTTGCGCTGATGCTGGGCGGCCTGATCGAGCAGGGCGCGCTGGTGGACGCCGAGCAGCACGAGCTCGAGCTGCTGCTGGCCGCCCAGCCCCGCCTGGCCGGCGAGTTCGCCGCGAGGCGCCTCGCCCCCCTGGAGGAGGTTGCCGGCCAGACGACGCGGAGCAATCTCGCGCTGACCCTGCGGGCCTGGCTGCGTGCCCCCGGCCAGCGCAAGACGATCGCCCATGATCTGGCTGTCCATCCTCAGACCGTCCGCTACCGGATGACGCGCCTGCGGGAGCTGTTCGGCGAGGACCTGGACGACCCCGACGGGCGCTTCGAGCTGGAGCTGGCGCTGCGTCTGGCCCCCTACGCGGCGCTCGGCCCTGCAGCGCGGGAGGCCGGCGTGACGGGGCGGCGGGGCGACGCCGCCGAGCTCAGACGCTGACCGCGGCGATCGGCAGCCCGGCGACCTCGCTGCGTGCCCGCAGCAGCGTCCCGCCCAGCTCCGGGCTGACGCGGTTGTCGGCCGTGCTGATCAGCACATCGCACATGTCGGGGCCGCCGAAGGAGATGCTCGAGACGAAGCCGGCCGGGACCTCCACGATCTCGTCGAGCAGGCCGTCCGGCTCGAACCGCGCCACCGCGCCGCCCTCACCCAGTGCGACCCAGATCCCGCCCTCGGCATCGACCGCGAGCCCGTCCGCCGACCCGCGGGGTGACTCGGCGAGCTCCTCGGGCTCGCCGCCCCACAGCGGGCATGCGAGCACACGGCGGCGAGCGTAGTCGCTGACATAGACCGTGATCCCGTCGGGCGCGACGCCGATGCCGTTCGGCCACAGCACCCGATCGGTGATGGTCCGTGCGCCGCCCGCGGCGGAGACGGCAAGCAACCGGCCCTCCCGGGGCGGCTCGCCGCTCATCGGCCTGTATCGCAGCTCGCCCGCCAGCAGCTCGCCTCCCGGCGTGCTCGAGATGTCGTTGTAGCCCGGCACCTCCGGGTCGGACAAGAGCTCGCGCTGGGCGCCGTCGGCCGCCAGGTGGAGGAGGCTCCGGCCACTGATCACCCAGCCCCCGTCGGCATGCCCCACGATCCCACCGATACCGCGGCGCCCGTGCAGCAGCTCGGTGACGAGGCCCTGCTCCGAGCACGCCCACAGGCCGCCGGCGATCACGTCGCTGTAGACGAGGCTGCCGTCGCCGGCGATCCGCGGCCCCTCGAGCAGGGAGTGGGGCCGCTCGAGCACAGCCGCGACCGGCTCGGGCTGGGAGAGCAGGCTCATGCCTCGACCCTCATCGCCGGGAATCTATCCCGTGCGCACCGCCCGCACACTAGGCTGCGGCCATGACCGGACCTGAACCAGCCGAGATCCTCCACGACGCGCGGGGCGCCGGCGGCGAGAGTGCCAGGCCGGCGGCAGGCGTTCACCTGGCAGGTCTCTGTCCAGTAGCTTCAGGCCCGTGACGCTCGAGGAGCTGGCCGAGGCGGTGGAGCAGGGCGCGGTGGACACCGTGCTGCTCGCCCTGACCGACATGCAGGGGCGCCTCCAGGGCAAGCGCCTGACGGCGACCCACTTCCTGGCCGAGGTCGCTGAGCATGGCGCCGAGGGCTGCAACTACCTGCTGGCCGTCGACGTCGACATGGCGACGGTCGACGGCTACGCGATGTCGTCATGGGAGCAGGGGTACGGCGACATGCTGCTGGTGCCAGACATCCAGACCCTGCGACCCGTGCCCTGGCAGGAGGGCACCGTCGTCTGCCTGGCCGACCTGGCCTGGCTGGACGGCACCGACGTCGTGGCCTCGCCGCGCCAGATCCTGCGCCGCCAGCTGGCACGGCTGGCTGAGCGGGGCTGGACGGCCAATGCGGGCACCGAGCTGGAGTTCATGGTCTTCCTCGACACCTACGAGGAGGCCTGGCACAAGAACTACCGTGACCTGCGGCCGGCGAACCTCTACAACGTCGACTACTCGCTGCTGGGCACCGCCCGCGTGGAGCCGCTGATCCGGCGGATCCGAAACAGCATGGCGGCAGCGGGCATGGTCGTCGAGGACTCCAAGGGCGAGTGCAACTTCGGCCAGCACGAGATCAACTTTCGCTACGCCGACGCGCTGCGTACGGCCGACGAGCACGCGGTCTTCAAGAACGGCGCCAAGGAGATCGCGGCGTTGGAGGGCATGGCATTGAGCTTCATGGCGAAGTTCGACGAGCGCGAGGGCAGCTCGTGCCACATCCACTTCTCGCTGGCCGACGACTCGAACCCATCCAGCCCGCTGTTCGCCCGTGACCAGGCCCTGTTCGAGTCGTTCCTGGCGGGTCAGCTCGCCTGCCTGCGTGAGATGACGCTGTTGCTCGCTCCCAACGTCAACTCCTACAAGCGCTACGCGGCCGCGAGCTTTGCGCCGACCGCGGTCGCCTGGGGCAAGGACAACCGGACCTGCTCGCTGCGCGTTGTCGGCCACGGACCGTCGCTGCGGTTCGAGAACAGGGTGGGCGGCGCCGACCTCAACCCCTACCTCGCGCTCAGCGCGATCATCGCCTCGGGGCTTCACGGCGTCGACGCCGGGCTCGAGCTCGAGCCGCCGCTGGCGGGCAACGCCTACATGGATGCCGAGCGGCCGCGGGTGCCGAGGACCCTGCATGCGGCCCGCGAGCTGTTCGCCACCAGCGATGTCGCTCGCGAGGCGTTCGGCGAGGAGGTCGTGGCCCATTACCTGAACGCCGCCGACGTCGAGCTGAACGCCTTCCAGTCGGCCGTCACCGACTGGGAGCGCTTCCGGGGGTTCGAGCGGCTGTGACCAAGGCGGAGCCGAGGATCGATGGCGGGCGCGGCTGAGGGCCGGAACGCCGCGGGCACGCTCGCGCCTCCCGACGCGGTCTTCGCCCCCGTCCGGTCGCAGACCGCATTCGAGGAGACCGTCGACCGCCTGGGCACCGCGATCAAGCTGGGGCTGCTGCCGGCCGGCTCGCAGCTGCCCGCCGAGCGAGAGCTGTGCGCCCGGCTCGGCATCGCCCGCTCGACCCTGCGCCAAGCCTTGACGGCGCTCACCCAGAGCGGCCACGTCTTCGCCACGCGGGGCCGCGGCGGCGGCACGTTCGTATCGGACCCCCAGCCCCCCGCGGTGCCGCCGTCCAAGCGGATGCTGGCCGAATGGCGCGAGATCTGCGATCAGCGGCTGGCAGTCGAGCTCGGCGTCGCCGTGCTGGCGGCCGAGCGCGCCGAACCGGCCGAGCTGTGCGCGCTCGACGAGGTCGCCGGCGCCCTGGACGCGGCGCTTGAGGACTTCGCGGCCTACCGGCAGTCCGACATCCGCCTGCACGTCGGGCTGGCCGAGGCGGCGGGCTCGACCCGGCTCGTGCGTGAGATGACCGAGGTGCAGGGCGCGATGACCGACCTGATCGCCTACATCGCGCACCCGCCCGAGGTGCTCGCGTCCTCCAACTCGCAGCACCGCCGCCTGCTGGCGGCCGTGCGCGAACGCGACGCGATGCGGGCGGCGCAGGTGATGACCGAGCACCTGCAGGGCACCGAGCACGTCCTGGCCGGGCTGCTGCCCGGCGGCTGAGCCCGGGCAGCAGCGTTCGGGGCCGCCTCGAGCTGCCCCTCCCCCGCACAGAGCGAGAATCCGAACGCCCGGCCCCCTTGACTTCCGTCCGGATTCGAGCGTATTGTCACGATCGAAGGTTGGAGAAGCAGACCATTTGATCTTCTGGAGAGAGGCGGGAAGATGAGCACGACCTCGGGGAGCCTGGGAGCGGACGAGCAGAAACTCGCGGAACTCGGGTACAAACAGGAGCTTCGTAGGGGTTGGAGCGGGTTCTCGAACTTCGCGATCTCCTTCTCGATCATCTGCATCCTCGCCGGCTGCTTCACGACCTACGGTCAAGCGTTCACCCACGGCGGCCCCGTGGCGATCTCGATCGCCTGGCCGTTGATCTGCATCCTGATCCTGACAGTCGCGTTCGGAATGTCGGAGCTCGCCTCGGCGTTCCCGACGGCGGGCGGGATCTACTACTGGGCCTACCGCCTCGGCGGGGCAGGATGGGCCTGGTTCACCGGCTGGTTCAACCTGATCGGCCTGGTCGCCGTGGTGGCGTCCGTGATCTACGTGAGCGCGTCGTTCATGATCAACCTGCTCGGCCAGTACGGCGTCAACTTCATCTGGAACTTCGAAAAGGCGGCTGCCGGCACCAACGTGCACTACACGGCGCACGTGAACTTCTGGCTGTTCGTGATCTTCGCGGTCGTCGCCGCACTGATCAACGTGTTCGGCAGGCACCTGGTCTCGCGCCTCTACAACTTCTCGGTCTGGTGGAACATCGTCGGTGTGCTCGCGATAGTCGCGATCCTCGTCCTGGTCCCCAGCCACCATGCGGGCTTCTCCTATGTCTTCGGCCACCGCATCAACGCATCGGGCTTCGGGGCCGGCTCGGTCAGCTCACTGAAATTCTGGCTGTACGTGATGCCGATCGGCTTCCTGCTGACGATGTACACGATCACCGGCTACGACGCTTCCGCGCACATCTCGGAGGAGACGCACGGAGCCGAACAATCCGCGCCGCAGGGGATCTACCGGTCGGTCATCTACTCGGCGATCTTCGGCTGGATCGTGCTGCTGGGGATCACGTTCGCGATCCAGAAGAGCCACGAAGGCGAAATTCTCAAAGCGGGCTTTCCCGCGCTGGCGATCTTCTCGTCGGCTCTGACACCGGCCGCCGACAAGGCGGTGGTGCTGATCTCGACCGTGGGCCAGCTGTTCTGCGGCATGGCCTGCATCACGAGCGCCGCGCGGATGACGTTCGCGTTCTCACGCGATGGGGCGGTGCCCGGTCACAACCTCTGGCGGCGCCTGAGCGCGAGCAGGACGCCCACCTGGGCGGTGGCGTTCGTGACGGTCTTCGCGATCATCATCACGATCCCCGCCTACTTCCCCAACCACCTGGGCGCGCCCGTTGCGTTCTTTGCCGTGACGTCGATCTCGGTGATCGGTCTCTACATCGCCTACACCATCCCCGTGTACCTGCGCTGGCGCGCCCGCGACAAATTCGTGCCCGGCAAGTGGTCGCTGGGGAACAAGTACAAGTGGAACAACCTGATCGCAGTCATCTGGGTGGCGATCTGCGTGATCGCCTTCTGCCTACCGCTGACCCCTGAAGGCGTGCCGTGGGAAAAGGGCTTCAGCTGGAACTTCGTCAACTACGCACCCCTGGTGACGATCGGCGTGATGCTCGTCGTGACGATCTGGTACGCGGGCTGGGCGAAAAGAACATTCAAGGGCCCGGTCCGCACGATCGACGAGCTCGACGTCGAACAGGCGCTGCCGGCGATCGCCGAGGCGCCATAGGAGCCGTGCGCTGAGCGCGCAGCTGGCAGTGCTGGAGCCGGCGACCGAGGCGGTGCTCGCCGAGGTCGCCCGCGCCGGCGTGGAGGAGGTCGACGAGGCCGTCGCGGCGGCCAGGGCTGCGCTGCCACGGTGGCGCGCGCTCTCTCCCGGGGAGCGGGCGAGCGCGCTGCGCGGGCTGGCGGAGAACGTCGCGGCGCATGCGGAGGAGCTGGCCGTGCTGGAGGCGCGCAACGCCGGCAAGGCGATCGTCGACGCCCGCGGGGAGATGCAGATGGTGCAGGACACCTTCCGCTACTACGCCGGCGCACCGGAGCGGCTGCTCGGCGAGACGATCCCGGTCGC
>JBKQOO010000169.1:0-24924 GCA_052145475.1 Solirubrobacteraceae bacterium | reverse complement strand
AGCAGACCACCTCGACCCAGTCGCCCGGCACCGTCCTCTCCCAGTCGCCCGTCACGGGCACCGCGGTGCGCGCCGAAAGCAATGTCAACCTGGTCGTCGCACAGGCGCCCAACGAAGCGTCCGTCCCAGACGTCCAGGGTGAGACGATCGCGCTCGCCCGCAGCGAACTCACCCAGGCCGGCTTCAAGGTCAGGACGGCCCACGCTCCGACCAGCGAAGCCAGCGCGGTCGGCACGGTGCTGCATCAGAGCCCGACCCCCGGCTCGCGTGCCCCGAAGGGCTCGACGGTGACGGTCAGCGTCGGCCAAGCGGCGCCGCCCACGACCCCCACCACCACGACCGGTACCACTCCGGCTACGCCGCCCGCGGCGACTCCGGGCGCCTGACCGGCATGCCCCCCGCAGGCGCACCAGCCGCAGCGCAGCTGCGAGTGGCCGTCCTGGCCGGAGGCCGCTCCTCCGAGCACGAGGTGTCGCTGTCCTCGGCGGCCGCGGTGCGAGACGGCCTGCTCGCCGCCGGACACGAGGTCAGCTGGATCGAGATCGGGCGCGACGGCGTCTGGCGGCACGACGGCGCGGCGATGAGCCTCAGGCCCGCCGGCGGGCTGCCCGGCGTCGACGTGGTGTTTCCGGCCCTGCACGGGCCCTACGGCGAGGACGGCTCGATCCAGGGCCTGCTGGAGACGCTCGACGTCGCCTACGTGGGTGCCGGCGTCACGGCCTCGGCGGTATGCATGGACAAGGTCCTGTTCAAGGACCTGATGCGAGGCCTCGAGATCCCCCAGGTCGATTACGCCGGGATCACGGAGCAGCGGTTCCGCAGCGACCCGGCCGGCGAGCTCGCACGCGCCGAGGCGGTCGGGCTGCCGTCGTTCGTGAAGCCGGCGCACCTGGGCTCGTCGGTCGGGATCGTCAAGGTGCTCGAGCGAGCTGGGCTCAGGGCGGCGCTGGGCGTCGCCTTCGCCCACGACGGCCTCGCGATCGTCGAGGCCGCCGCACCCGGCCTCGAGGTCGAGTGCGGTGTGCTCGAGGCGCCCGCCGGCCAGACGCCTGCAGCGCTCGCGTCGGAGCCCGGCGAGATCGTCTTCCAGGGCGAGTTCTACGACTACGAGGCCAAGTACACCGAGGGGGGCATGCAGCTGCTGGTCCCGGCCCGAGTCTCTGCCGCGGCACGGGCTCGCGTGATGGAGCTGGCTGTCGATGTCTTCGCTGCCGTCGGCTGCGCCGGGCTCGCGCGGGTCGACTTCTTCGTCGACGGCGATCGGGTGCTGGTCAACGAGCTCAACACGATGCCCGGATTCACGCCGACCAGCGTCTACGCCAAGCTGCTCGACGCGACCGGCGTCCCCTACCCGGAGCTGGTCGACCGGCTCTGCCGCTTGGCGCTGACACGGCATGCCCAGCACGCCGCCAGGCGCCACTGAGCAGCCTCACCTGAACAGCGTGAAGTCGGCGATCGTGGCCGACTGCTGGTGCGGCGGCAGCGTGGTCAGCCAGACCAGGTAGTAGCGGTGGCGACCTGTCGGGCGCAGCCGGATCCGTTCGCCGTCGTGGACATAGGCGCTCGTGCCGATCGGGCCCTGCCAGCCCCGTTCGGACAGCGGCGCCGAGTCGCCGTAGGGCAGTGACAGGTCGATGTGGTCGGCCGCGTAGATCTGCACCGCGAAGCCCGGCGTCGGCGTCTGTATCTCGAGCGCCCGCGCCGCCACCCCCGGTGCCGCGTCGAGGTATATCCCCAGGCCCACGCCGCCGGGCTTGCGCAGGTTGCCTTCGTAGTAGGTCTCGGTGCTCCAGGTCGTGCTCGGGTCGCTGTCCACGACGTTGCCGATCTCGTCGCGGTTTTCCGGGCCGGTGCCGAACGGGTTGTAGTCGTGTGCGGAGGCCTGGCCGAGCTGTACCGGCACGAGGCCGCCGGTCGAGGACGCCCCCGGCGCGATCCCGGTGCCGCGATGGGTCTGGTCAGCCGCGAGGATCAGCGCGATCGCGACGACCGCGACGACCAGGAGCAGCGATGCGATCCAGCGCACGGGATGGCGCATCCGCCAGGGGAGGCGTCTGCGCGCGCCCCCGGGCAGCGTGCGCAGCACGCTCGTGACCTCTCCGGTCGTCTGGCCCGTGCGGGACGCCTCCAGGGCGAGGACATCCTCGAGCTCCGCCGCCATCGCGGCCGCGTCCGGGTAGCGCGTGGCAAGGTCCTTGGCGACCGCGCGATCCACGACCGAGGCGGTCGCGGCCGACAGCTGCGGTCGGCGGGCCTGGACGTCCGGCACCTGCTCGCGCACGTGCTTCATCGCGACGGCCACCGGCGAGTCGCCGTGAAAGGGCACGTCGCCCGTGAGCATCTCGTAGAGCACGACGCCCAGCGAGTAGAGGTCCGACTGGGGCGTGACCGGCTGGCCGAGCGCCTGCTCGGGCGAGACGTAGTCGGTCGTGCCGAGCACCCGGCCGGCCATCGTCAGGCCCTCCTCGCTGAGCGAGCGGGCGATGCCGAAGTCGGTGATCTTGGCGCCGCCCTCCGGGTCGATCAGGATGTTCTGCGGCTTGACGTCACGGTGCACTATGCGGTGCTCGTGAGCTGCTCCCAGGGCGCGCGCGATCTCGATCGAGTACGCCAGCGCCTGGGGTATCTCGAGCGGCCCCTCGCGACGGATGATGCTCTTCAGCGTCTCGCCGTCGACGAATTCGAGCACGATGTAGGGCGTGCCGCCCGCGGGGTGCTCGCCGTCGGGCGAGGGCTCCTCGCCGGCGTCGATCACGGACACGACATGGGGATGGTTCAGCTGCGCGACCGACCGGGCCTCGCGCCTGAAGCGCTCGAGCTGGTCGGAGTCGGTCGTGATCTCGCGGTGCATCAGCTTGATCGCGACGGGCCGTTCCAGCACCGTGTCGAAGGCGCGGTAGACCGTCGACATGCCGCCGCGGCCGATCACGGCGTCGAGCCGGTAGCGCCCGCCGATCAGAGTCCCGAGCGTGCTCATCGGACCCTATTGTGCGCGGCGCGCCCGGACGAGCACGAGAGCGGCGAGCAGGCAGCGGTAGACCGAGAACGGCAGCAGCCGGCGCGCGCGCCCGCGCGACCGCAGCACCCGTGCGCTGAGGGTCGTCGAGCAGAACGCGGCGACGGCGCCGCCGGCCAGCGCGGGGAGCTCGCCCTCGCGCGGTGGCTGCGCGAGGATCCTGGCCGCCTCGAGCCCGCTCGCCCCGAGCAGCACCGGCAGTCCCACCAGCCATGAGAGCGCATCGGCCGAGGGCTCGTCGAAGCCGCGCGCCCGCGCCGCCGCGAGCGTGGCGCCGTTGCGCGAGACGCCCGGCGCCAGCGCGAGAGCCTGGGCGACACCCAGGCTCAGTCCGTCCAGCGGTCCCAACCCGGCGCTGTCGCGCCTGCGCCGCAGCCCGGGACGGTCGGCCCAGGCCATCGCGAGGGCCCCCGCCGCGAGGCCGGCGGCGATCGCCCGCGGTCCGCCGAGATGGCGCTCGATCGGTCCGCGCAACGCCAACCCGGCCAGCGCCGGCGGCAGGATCGCGAGTGCCAGCGACGCCGTCCCGCGGGTCCCGAGGCCGGCCCGCTCGTGCCGCAGTGGCCTGTGCATCTGGAGCGCCAGGGCGAGCCCGGCGCCGGCGTGCAACGAGACCTCCAGCGACTTGCGGCCCCGGGCGCCGAGCTGCGGGTACCGGCTGCCGGCCAGCCAGGGGATCAGCGTGGTGTGGGCGGAGGAGGAGATCGGGAGCAGCTCGGCGGGGCCCTGGAGCAGGCCGAGCACGACGGCCTGGCTGAGCGACGGGCGCCGCTCAGCCGGCAGCATTCCTCGCCGGCTGGCCACGTCCGCGCCGCCGGCGCACCGCCCAGTAGAGGAGGCTGATGACGACCAGCACCACGACGGCGTAGTCGACGTACTCGAAGCCCTTGCGCACCGTCTTCCAGTCGCCCCCCAGCGCGTGTCCGGCGAGCGCGAGGCCGAGCACCCAGGGCACCGTCCCGATCAGGGAGAAGAGCGTGAAGCGGCCCAGCGGCATCCTGGCGATCCCGGCGGGGAGCGAGACGAAAGCCCTGACGACCGGGATCACGCGTCCGAAGCACACGGCCGGCTCGCCGTAGCGCTGGAACCAGCGGTCGGCCTTCTCGACCTGCGCCGGCCCCATGTGGACCTTGGCTCCGTGCCGTTCGAACAGCTCGAGGCGGCCGCCGCGGCCGACCGCATAGGCGACCCATGAGCCGACCATCGTCCCGAGCAGCCCCGCGACGACGATGCCGACCATCGTCAGGTGATGCTGGGAGGCGCTCTGCTGGGGGTCGGCGACGGCGAAGCCGGCGAACAGCATGACCACCTCCGAGGGGATCGGGACGCAGGCGCTCGAGATCGCCATCAGCGCGAAGATCCCCGGCAGCCCGGCTTCACGCACCAGGTGGGCCGTTTCGTTGACGAGGGATTCCGATATCGAGGCCAGGACCAGCACGGCCGGCCAACGATAGCGTCCACCCCCCGGGCCGGGCGGCGGATCGTTACCGTCCGTCGCTGATGCGCGTCTGGATCGACCTGACCAACAGCCCCCACGTGCTGGTCATGCGACCCGTGATCGAGCGGCTGCGGGCCGACGGCCACGAGGTCAGCGTGACCGCTCGCGATTTCGCCCAGACGCTCGAGCTGTGCGCCCGGCTGGGCATCGACCACACGGCCGTGGGCCACCACCGCGGGGAGGGCCTGCTCGCCAAGGCCGGCGGCCTCGCCCAGCGCTCGGGCGCGCTCGTGCGCTGGGCGAGGCGCGAAGGGAACGGGCGCGGGGGGCGGCCGTTCGACGTCGCCCTCGGCCACGGCTCCAACGACATATCGGTCGCCGCCGCGCTGCTGCGGATCCCGAGCTCGACGATGTTCGACTACGAGTGGGCGACGGTGCAGCACAACGTCAACTGCCGGCTGGCCGCTGCGGTCGTCGTGCCCGATGCGATCCCGCCCGAGCGGCTCTTCCGCTACGGCGCAAGAGGCAAGCTGCAGGCCTACGAGGGACTGAAGGAGGAGTACTACCTCTCGGACTTCGAGCCCGACCCGAGGGTTGCCGGCGAGCTGGGACTCGACGTGTCGCGGCCGATCGTCGTCGTGCGCACACCGCCCGAGGTCTCCCTGTACCACCGCTTCCACTCCGACCTCTTCGCCGCCGTGCTGGAGCGCCTCCGCGAGGCGGCCGAGCTCGAGGGCGTGCAGCCCGTCGTGCTGCCCCGCGTCGCCTCCCAGCGGGCGGAGCTCGCCAGCGTCCCCGGGTTCCTCGTCCCCGAGCGTGCGATCGACGCCCAGTCGCTGATCGCGCAGGCCCGACTCGTGATCTCGGCGGGCGGGACCATGAACCGCGAGGCGGTCGCCTTGGGAACGCCGGTGTACACGACCTTCCAGGGCCGACTCGGCGCGGTCGACGAGCGGTTGATCGCCGAGGGCCGGCTGCGGATGCTGACCGACCCCGCGCAGCTCGTCATGCCGGCCCGTGGCGATTCGCCCGCGCCGCGGCGGATCCGCCGCGATCCGGCCGCGCTTATCCGGCTGCTGCTGACTCCGGTGCGTGGCCGGGAAGCCGCGGCCGGTGGCTCTGTTGCGACAGAGTCTCCCTAGGCGCATACAATTCCGACAATGCGCCGACGGATCCGCTCGGCGGCCTTCCCGCTCCACCGCCACTCGCTGCCGCAGCTCGCAGTGGACGGGGCGCTGGTCGCGCTCGCGTACTACCTCGCTTTCCAGCTCCGCTTCAACAACGGTCCCCCGCGGCATTACGCGGAGCTGCGCTCCGACACGGTCTGGTGGGTGCTGGTGGGCAGCCTGCCCGTGCTCGTGCTCTCCGGGGTCTACCGGCGCCGCTGGCGCTATGCCGGGCAGCGCGACTACGAGGCGGTCGTGCGGGCGGTCGTCCTGATCGTCCTGCTGACCGCCGTCGCAGTCGAGATCTTCCGGCCCACCCACGCCTATCCGACCGAGCTGGTCGGCGGCCACCACGAGGCCAATGCGACCGTGGCGGTGGTCCTGCCCAACGGCGTGGTCGTGCTCTACGCACTGCTCGCCCTCGCCTTCCTGATCGGCATCAGGGCGATCGCCCGCACGATCTACGAGCGCCGGCCGCTCGCGGCCTTCCGCTCCTCGCGCAAGGGCGAGCGGACCGTGCTGATCGCCGGGGCCGGCGAGGGCGGCCGGATGGTGGTTCGCGAGATCCTTCGCAACCGCGAGCTCGGGATGATCCCGGTGGGCTTCCTCGACGACGATCCGCTGAAGCTGCGCATGCGTATCGACGGCGTGCGGGTCCGCGGCAACACCGAAGCGGATCTGCCCAGGATCCTCGACGACGCCGAGCCCGACGAAGTGATCATCGCGATCCCCTCGGCGCCGGGGTCCACGCGGGCCCGGATCGTGCGGGAGTGCCGGCAGCGAGCGATCCCGGTGCGCACGTTGCCGACCGTCTTCGAGCTGCTTCAGACCCGCGGCGCGCTGGCTCGCCAGGTGCGCGAGGTGCGCGTCGAGGACGTGCTGGGCCGGGAGCCGGTGCTGATGCAGCTCGAGCAGGTCGGCTCCTACCTGGCCGGGCAGGTCGTGCTGGTGACCGGCGCCGGCGGCTCGATCGGCGCGGAGCTGTGTCGGCAGATCGCCCGGGTCGAGCCGCGCAGGATCGTGCTGCTGGACCACGCCGAGGACAACCTGTTCTCGATCCTGCGCGAGCTCCAGGACGAGCGGCACGTCCCCGAGTCGATGCTCGCCCCCGTGCTGGCCGACTGCAAGGAAGAGGAGCGCATGCGCGAGGTCTTCGCCGAGCAACGGCCGACCGTCGTCTTCCACGCCGCGGCCTACAAGCACGTCGGGCTGATGGAGGCCAACCCGGTCGAGGCGATCCGCAACAACGCGATCGCGACACAGGTCGTCTCCCACATCGCCGGCGAGCGCGCGGTGCAGCGCTTCGTCCTGGTCTCGACCGACAAGGCGGTCGCGCCCGCGACCGTGATGGGCGCCTCCAAGGCGCTGGCAGAGTTCGCGCTCGAGGCCGCCACGGCACGCTTCCCCGAGACCCGCTACGCGGCGGTGCGCTTCGGGAACGTGCTCGGCTCCTCCGGCAGCGTGGTGCCGATCTTCCGTCGCCAGATCGAGCGGGGCGGCCCCGTGACGGTCACCGACGAGCGGATGACGCGCTACTTCATGACGATCCCCGAGGCGGTGCAGCTGATCATCCGATCGGGCTCGCTGGCCCGCGCGGCCAGACCGGTCGACGACGGGACCCGCCGGCCGCGGATCAGCAGCGCCGGCGGAGCCGAGGTGTTCGTCCTCGAGATGGGCGAGCCGGTCCGGATCGTCGAGCTGGCGCGCGCGATGATCGAGCTCTCCGGCCTCGACCCCGAACGCGACATCGACATCGAGATCATCGGCTCGAGACCGGGGGAGAAGCTGACCGAGCAGCTCTTCAACAGCTATGAGCGGGCCCGGGCGACCGAAGCCGAGAAGATCCTGCGCGCCGAGCGCCAGCCGCTGGGGGTACAGGCCGTCGACGCGATGTTCGCCGAGATCCGCCTGCTGGTGCTGGAGGGCGATGCGGCCGGGCTGGCGGCGAAGGTCTCGGAGCTCTCGAGGGAGCTGCGCGACGAGGAGGACGGCGCGGACGACGAGCGGGCCGCGGATCGGGCCACGGGGGCTCCGGTGGAGGCCGATGGCCCCGTCGCGGAGGCCGAGGCGGCCCCGCTGCCCGCCGAGCAGCGCGATGCGCCTGAGCCCCTCGTACACGCCCCCCATTCATGAGCAACTCGCTGCTCGCGTTCTCGCTTTCGAGCACCCTCACCGATATCGGGGCGATCGCCGCCTTCGCGGCCCTCCTCGGGATCGCCGTTCTCTCGATGCTCGTGTTCTCCCAGGCGCGGGAGATCAGACGGCTGCGGGAGTGGGCCGGTCGCGCCCCCGAGCGCGCCGCCGACGCCGAGCAGCGCATCTCCGAAGCCGCGGCCGCCCGCGTCCAGCAGCGGACCCCGGCCGCCCAGCCCCAGCCGGTCCGTGCTGTGCCCCGCGCGCAGCCGCTCCACGCCAGAGCCGCCACTCCGGCCGGCGCACCGCCGCCGCCCGGGCAGCCCGCGGCCGCGCCCGCCGCCGCCGCAGCCGTCACCGCGGCGGGCGCTCCGGCCGCACCTCTCGCGGCTCCCCCGCCCGGGCAGCCCCCCGCGACACAGTCGCCCGCTCCAGCTCAGCCCCCTGGGACCCAGACGCCTGGGAGTCAGCCCCCGGGGACACAGCCCTCCGCTCCACCCTGGCCCGCGGCTGCACCAGGCCAGCCCGCTCGCGCCCCGGGGCCGGTTCCGGCCGCGACCCCCGCCGGCGCCCGCCCGGCCGCCGCACCGGCCGCAGGCGCAGGCCCTCAGCCGATCCCCTGGCAGCAGCAGCCGGCGCCTGCCGGAGCGCGTCCCGCGGCGCCGCTGGGTGCCCCCGCCTCGGCCGCCGCCTCCCAGCGCCGTCAGGCCCCCGTCTCGCCGAACGGCACCCCGCCCCCTGCCACACGCCAGCCCGCCCCCGCCACGGCAGCTGCAGCAGCGGCCGGCGCGACAGTCGGCGCGGCTGCAGGAGCGACAGCTGCGCCGCGCGCTCCACTTCCGCCCGGTGGCGCCGCGCCCCCGGGCGCTGCGGAGCAACAGCGACCCCCGCTGCCGCCGCCGCCGAGCGCGGCCCGTCGGCCGCCCGCGCGCAGCGAGGCCGCCGGTGCGGGAGGGACTGCATCGCGGGTGGCCGGCTCCGCTGCCGCCGCTGCCCCGGGACGGCCGGCTGGTCCCGCTGCCTCGGCGGGGCTCCGCGAGGAGAGCGGCAGGGGATCGAGGCGCCGGCTGCTGCTGATCGCCCTCGGCGTGATCGTCGTCGCTGCCCTCGCTGTGGTGCTGTTGACGCGCGGCGGGTCATCGGGGTCCAAGGCGGGCGAAAGCTCGGCCGCGACGGGCTCCACAGCCGCGCAGACGACGTCCCACCACAAGCACTCGACCAAGGCACCGGCGCCGAAACCGGTTCCGACCACGCCGCCGGCCGAACTGAGCGTGGTCGTGCTCAACGGCACCGAAACGACCGGTCTGGCGACCCGGGCCGCCGGCGAACTCCAGCAGGGCGGCTACTCCCAGGCCGCCGCGAAGTACGGACGCCCACCGGGGGCCAACGAAGTGACAATCGTCGAGTACGCCCCCGGCCAGCAGCCCGACGCCCAGGAGGTGGCGCGGTCGCTGTCGGTGAGCCACGTCGAGCCGATGGAACAGGCCGTGTTGGCGTTGGCGGGACCGGCGAAGGTGGTGGTGGTCGTCGGCGCCGACAGGGCCTCGCAGACCACCTCAGCGCCATAGCCGGCTTTCTGGACATCCCCTCCCGCTCGGCCAAGCCGCGCGAGCACGGCATCACCCACGTGATCGACCGGGGGCTCTCGATCGCCGAGGTGGACGGTCTGCTCGAGGTCGCCGGCGACAGCGTCGACATCGTCAAGCTCGGCTGGGGCACCGCGCTGGTGACCGCCAACCTGAAGCCGAAGCTGGCCCGCTACGAAGCCCACGGCATTCCCGTCGTCCTGGGCGGAACCCTGACCGAGATCGCCATCCGCCAGGGGCGGGTCGACGGCATGGTGGCCTGGCTGCGCGAGCTCGGGCTACGTCACGTCGAGGTCTCCGACGGGACGATCGAGCTCGAGCCGCAGGTCAAGCGCGAGCTGATCGAAACGCTCTCCCGCGAGTTCACCGTGTTCGCCGAGGTCGGCAGCAAGGACGTCGACTTCATCATGGCGCCGTACGTGTGGGTCGAACAGATCGAAAGCGACCTGCAGGCCGGCGCGTGGAAGGTGATCGCCGAGGCGCGGGAGTCCGGCACGGCCGGCATCTACCGTGCCGACGGGGAGCCTCGCACCGGCCTGATCGAGGAGATCGCCCACTCGATCGACCCGCAGCAGCTGATCTTCGATGCGCCCCGCCACGCCCAGCAGGTCTGGCTGCTGAAGCACTTCGGCACCGAGTGCAACCTCGGCAACATCGCCCCAGCCGACGTGCTCTCCCTCGAGACGCTGCGGCTCGGCCTGCGCTCGGACACGGTCGAGCGCTTCGCTCTGGGCGGCGGGGATTGAGCGCAGCCGCCGCCGGGGCGCAGGACGCCGGGGCGGGTGAGGGCGGCGGGCGCGTCGACCCGCTCGCGTCGGCGGTCTTCGCGGCGCTGGTCGTCGCCTGCTTCCTGGCCTTCTTCATCACCCAGCGTCTCAAGCACACGCCGACCGCAGTCCAGCAGTTCGATCTGACTCCCTACTTCTCGCCGACTCCGACCGGACACCACAGGCAGGAGCAGATCTCCTTCAAGCTGGCCCATGCCGAAACGGTCACCGTGTCGGTGATCGACTCCAGCGGCGACACCGTCGCGACGCTGCTGCGCCGTCGCCCGGTGCCGCGCTACAAACGGCTCTCGCTGCGCTGGAACGGGCGCCGCGGCACGGCGCTCACCTACACGACGCAGACCACCGCCAACGGGCATCCCTACCTGCTGCCCGACAACACGGGCCGCCCTGCCCCCGCCGGCGAATACCGGGTCCGGCTCGACCTCAGCGGCCAGCCGAGCCCGGTGCTCTCGCCCCACAGCTTCACGCTGGTGCGCAGATGAGCGCGACGATCGCCGCCACCAGCCTGCCCTCGGCAGGCACGATCGTGCTGCTGCTCGCAGTGGCTGCGGCGATCGTCGCGGCGCTGGTCGTCCTGATGCGGCGCAACGCCGAAGCCTTTCCGCTGCTCGCGATGCTCGCGCTGCCGTTCCGGGTGCCGATCGCGACCGACGGGCGCACGGTCAACCTGCTGATCCCGCTCTACCTGGTCGTGGCCGCCGGGGCGATCGCGCAGCTCCCGGCCCGCCTGCGGAGCCGGCGCGGGGATGCGGACGAGCAGGTCGGCCGGCAGGCACGGGGCGACCCTGCGATCCGCTACCTGCAGTGGGCGCTGCTCGGCTCGGTGGTGCTCTACACGCTGCAGATCTCCTATTCGGCGGATCGGACCAAGGGACTCGAGAACCTGCTCTTCTTCTACGTGCCCTTCGGCTTGCTTTTCCTGCTCCTGCGCGACGTTCGCTGGACCCGGGAGCTGCTGCTGCGCTGCCTCGGGCTGCTCGTCGCGGTCGCGGTACTGCTCGCCGGCGTCGGCTTCGTCGAGTACTACCGCAAGAGCCTCTTCCTGAACCCGAAGCTGGTCGCGGCCAACCAGTACGACAACTACTTCCGGGTCAACTCGGTCTTCTTCGACCCGAGCATCTACGGCCGCTTCCTGATCCTGGTGATGATCGCCGTGACGACCGTCGTGCTGTGGGGGCGGCGCCGCGAGGTCAAGCTCGGCGCGGTCGTGCTGGCCTGGCTGATGGCCGGCCTGATCACGAGCTTCTCCCAGTCGAGCATCGCGGCGCTGCTGCTGGGACTCGCGGTGCTGGCAGCGTGGCGATGGGACCTGCGCCGCACGCTCTACGTGTCGGGGGGCCTGCTGGTCCTCGGCGCCGCCGTGCTGCTGCTCGCGCCCAGCAGCCTTCACTTCGGGCTGAAGGGCAAGAGCGGATCGACCAGCAACGCCACCAGCGGACGCACAAGCCTGATCTCGGGCGGCCTCGAACTGTTCGCGGACCGGCCGCTCCAGGGCTTCGGCTCGGGCTCGTTCGAAACGGAGTACAAGCGGCACAGCACGGGCAGCCAGGCGACACAGCAGAACGCGACCTCGGCGTCGCACACGATCCCCGTGACGATCGCCGCCGAGCAGGGCCTGATCGGGCTGGCCATGTACGTGGCGCTGGTGACGCTCGCCCTGGTCGTCCTGTTCAGCGGGGCCGGACGCTCGCCGCCCCGGATCGCGCTGGCAGCCTGCTTCGCCGCGCTGGTCCTTCACACCTGGACATACGCCGACTTCCTCGAGGACCCGTTCACCTGGGCGCTGCTGGGGATCGGCGTCGCGCTCGCCATCGGCGCGCAGCAGACGCCGGGCAGGCGGGCGGCCGGTCGGGCCGGACAGTAGCTTCTGGGCCGTGCTCGGCTACCTCAGGCGTCTGGTGACGACCGGCGCGGCCTACCAGTTCGGGGACATCCTGGCCAAGGGTCTGGCGCTGCTGACCCTGCCGCTCTACACGCATCACCTCTCGCCCGAAGCCTACGGCGCGGCCGAATCCCTGCTGACGGCCGTGATCCTCGCCAGCATCCTGCTCCGCGTCGGAGTGGGCGAGGCGTTCATCCGCTTCTACTTCGACGACGACGACCCGGTCAGGCGTGACCGGATCGCGCGCACGGCGACCGCCACCGTCGCCTGGACCACGACCGTCGCCGCGCTGGTCGGCCTGTTCTTCGTCGGGCCCCTGTCGCAGCTGATCCTCGGCTTCTACGACCCGGAC
This sequence comes from Solirubrobacteraceae bacterium, assembly GCA_052145475.1. Classification (GTDB taxonomy): domain Bacteria; phylum Actinomycetota; class Thermoleophilia; order Solirubrobacterales; family Solirubrobacteraceae; genus Palsa-744. The sequence goes on along the minus strand of JBKQOO010000169.1, from coordinate 12,563 downwards.
CTGCTCGCCTGTTCCCTGCTGGGCCTGTGGGCCTTCACGAACCTCGAGATGGCCTACGCGCAGCTGCGCGTCGACGAACGCACCCGCGTCTACGTATGGGCCTCGGGGATCAACGTCTTGCTGACGGTCACGTTCACGATCATCCTGGTCGTGTTCGCCGGGCAGGGCGCGCGCGGCCTGCTGCTGGGCAACTTCGGCGCGTCGGCGCTCGTCGTGCTGGGGCTGTGGTGGGTGCTGCGACGGCGCTTCTCGCTGCGCATCAGGACCGGCGACGTGCGGGCGATGCTCCGCTTCGGCCTGCCGACCGTACCGGCCGATGCGAGCGTCTACGCCCTCCAGGTCGTCGACCGGCTCTACCTGTTCCGGTCCTACTCGCACGCGGCCGCCGGCCTCTACTCGGTCGCGATAAAGCTGGCCACGGTCGTGTTCGTCGCGGTGCGGGGCTTCCAGTACGCGTGGCCGCCGTTGGCCTACTCGATCGAGGACGACGACCAGGCGGCCCGCCTGTACTCGCTCGTCACGACCTACTACGCGCTGGCGACCGGCGTGGTCGTGTGCGGCGTCGCGCTGCTGGGTCGTTGGATGGTGCGGCTGCTGGCGGCGCCCAACTACTTCGATGCCTACAAGGCGCTGCCCTGGCTCGCGCTGGGCTGGGCGCTGTATGGCCTCTACCTGGTGTTCCTGGCGATCGCCGGCCGCGCCCGGGTCACCTCGCGCAACCTCCCCGCGGCCGCGCTCGGGCTGGCGCTGAACATCGCGCTGCTGCTGCTGCTCGTGCCGGCCAGCGGCGCCGGACTGGGGATCGCGGGGGCCGGCCTCGCTTTGTGCGGCGCCTATGCGGGGATGCTCGTCGCGATGTACCTGCTCACTCGCAGCCTGTTCAGGGTCGGGTTCGAATGGCGGCGCCTGGCACAGCTGACCGCGATCCTCGTCGGTGTGGCGGTGTCGGGCGAGCTGCTGCTGCCGACGAAGGGACTGGGCGGACTGCTCGCCCGGGCCGCCTGGCTGGCGCTCGTGCCCGCCGCCCTGCTGCTCACCCGTTTCTTCCATCCGCACGAGCGCGCCGAGGCCAAGCGGCTGGTGGCCGACGGAAGGCGGCGCGTGACCGCCTTCAGGGCGGGCCACGGAGAGGTGGAGGCCTACGCCGAGGACCCTCTGCGCGACGTCTGAGACAGCGCAGCGGCGCCCGCCGGCCCGCCGGCCCGGTTGTACTCCAAGGCCGCCTCGCGCAGGCCCTCGCCGCGCTCGGGCCGGATGCTGGCGGTGACGTGCCGCCAGAAGCGGCGCGCGTCGCGGCCGGGGAGCGCGAGCGCGGCCAGTGCCCGCACGGCGTACGGGAAGGCTGTCAACCAGCGCACCGCCAGGGCGGCGGCGGGGGAATGGTGCTTGCGCATGTACAGATCGCGGTTGCGCGCCATCTCGACGATTCGCCGCTCCGGCACGGCCGAGGTCGAGAGCTGCTCGTGGTGGATCGCGCGCGCCCGGGGAACGTAGAGGCTCGACCATCCCACGTCGCGCAGACGGCGGGCGAAGTCGACCTCGTCGGAGTAGACGAAGAAGTCCGGGTCCAGGTAACCGACCTGGGCGGCCGCCTCGGAGCGGACCAGCAGCGCGGCGGACTGGCACCAGTCGACCGGGCGGACCCGCCGGCCGCGGCTCTGCACCGTCAGCAGGCGGTGCAGGAAGAGCGCACCGGCCAGCGCGGTCGCAGGGGAGGGGAAGCGCCAGGCACAGGCCTGGAGGGTGCCGTCGGGGCGCAGCAGCTGCGCGCCTGCGCAAGCGGCGCCGGGGCACTCCTCGAGCGCCTTCCAGAGCGCCAGCGTGGCCCCCTCGAGCAGCTCGCTGTCCTCGTTCAGCAGCAGGCAGTAGCGGCCGCGGGCGCGGCGCAGCAGCTCGCTGTCGTTCAGCGCCTTCCCCCGCCGCTGATCCACGGCGATCGTCTCATCGACGTCGGGGTGCTCTCTGGCGGCCTCGGCCGAGCCGTCACGCGACCCGTTGTCGAGCACGAGCACCTCGCTGGCGAAGGGCAGCGTGCGGCGCTCTGCGCCGATCGCGTCGAGCCCGCGCAACAGCAGCTCGCGCTGGGATGTGTTGACCACGCAGAAGCTGATCTCGACCTGCCGCGCGGCGGTGTCGTCGGCGCTCATCCCCCCATTGTCGTCGCAGGCGCGCCTATTGTCCGTCCCCGTGCGCGTCCACGTCGTAGACCCCTCCGCCTTCACCCCGCCATACGACCATGCCCTCTGCAGCGCACTCGCCGGCGCGGGAGCCGACGTCGAGCTCTTCACCAGTCACTTCGCCTACGGTCCGGTCGCCGAGCAGGACGGCTACCGACGCCGCGAGCTCTTCTACCGTCGGGCTGCGCGCCTGGACGGGGCTCGCGCCCGGCGGCTGGCCAAGCTGGCCGAGCACATCCCCGACATGCTGCGCTACCGGCGGCTGGCGAGGGACGCCGAGGTGGTGCACTTCCAGTGGCTGACCGTGCAGCACCTGGACGGCCTGCTGCTCCCTGCCGGCGGCCCTCATCGCCCGTTGGTCCTGACCGCCCACGACATCCTGCCTCGCGAGCCGCGGCCGGGCCAGCGCGCGGCCCAGCGGCGGCTGTATGAGCGCTTCGACGCGATCGTCGCGCACTCCCGGCACGGCCGGGCGCGGCTGATCGGCGAGCTGGGCGTCGACCCCGAGCGGGTCCACGTGATTCCGCATGGCGTCCTGGAGCACCTCGCCGCCCAGGCGCCGCTGCCGGGCGAGCGGCCGCCCTTCGCGACCGACAAGCCCGTCGTGCTGTGCTTCGGGTTGATGCGTCCCTCCAAGGGCATCGACGTGCTGCTCGAGGCGTGGCGGGGGATCGAGGGAGCAGAGCTGTGGGTCGCGGGCATGCCCCGCATGGACATCGCCCCGCTGCTCGCCGCCGCCCCGCCGGGCGTGCGCTTCGTGCCGCGCTTCATCGGCGACACGGAGCTCCCGGCCTATTTCCGCGCGGCAAGCCTGGTGGTGCTGCCCTACCGCGAGATCGACCAGTCCGGCGTCCTGTTCACTGCCCTCGCCTTCGGCAAGCCGCTGCTGCTGAGCGACGTGGGCGGCTTCCCCGAGATCGCCGCGACCGGTGCCGCTCGGACCGTGCCCGCGGGCGACGCGGCAGCACTGCGGGCGGAGCTCGCGGCGCTGATCGCCGACCCTGGCGCGCTCGCTGCGATGGCCCGCCGCGCGCGGGACGCCGCCACGGGCGAGTACTCCTGGGCCTCGATCGCCCGGCGCACGCTCGACCTGTACGAGCGGCTGCGACGGGTCTGATTCGATCGGCCCGGTCCTCGCGCCCGATTCCTCGACCGCGCCGCGCGCGGCGCGGTCAGAGAGAATCAGCGGCGTGAGCGCCCTGGCGATCCTGTTCTGGCTTTGCATCGCGCTGATCCTGTGGACGCAGCTCGGATACGGCCTGGCGCTGGCACTGTTCGCTCGGCTGCGGGGCGGCGCGGCGCGTCGTCCCCAGACCGTGCTGCGCGGCAGGCCGCCCTCGCTGTCGCTGATCGTGGCGGCGCACGACGAGGAGACCGTGATCGCCGCCAAGGTCGCGAACCTGCTCGAGCTCGACTACCCGCGCGAGCTGCTGGAGATCGTCGTCGCCTGCGACGGCTGCGGCGACGGCACCGCCCTCGCTGCCCGCCGGGCCGGCGCGGACCTCGTGCTCGAGCTGCCCCGCGGGGGAAAGATCAGGGCCCAGGACGCCGCCGTGCAGGCCAGCGCCGGGGAGCTGCTCGCCTTCTCGGACGCCAACGCGATGTGGGAGCCCGACTCGGCCGCGATGCTGGCCGCCGCCTTCCAGGATCCGCGCGTCGGCTACGCCTGCGGGCAGGTCCGCTTCCTCGCCCCCGCGCTCGCCGCCGCGGCCCCCAACCAGGAGGGTCTGTACTGGCGCTACGAGCTGGCCCTGCGCGACCTCGAGTCGCGCCTGTCCTCGATCACGGCTGGCAACGGGGCGATCTACGCGACTCGCCGAGGCTCCTACATCGTCGTCGACCCGGTCATGGGCCATGATCTCTCGCTGCCGTTCAACATGGTCAAGCGCGGCCTCCGCGCCGTGTACGCGCCCGAGGCGCGGGCGACCGAGAAGATGGTGCCGACGATCGGCGGCGAGTTCGCCCGCAAGCGCCGGATGATGAGTCACACCTGGCCGATCCTGGTGCGGGGCGGGATGCTCTCGCCCCGCGGCTACACACCCGGCTATGCGCTGATGATCCTCTCGCACCGCGTGCTGCGCTACCTGACCCCGATCCTGCACGCCGTCGCGCTGGCCGCCAACGTCGCGCTGCTGGCGCTGTCGGGCGGCGGCTCGGAACGAGCCCTCTACCTCGCGACGCTGCTCGCCCAGCTGGCGCTGCTCGCCGCGGCGGCGCTCGCGGGGCCGGTGCGGGTGCGCCCGCTGCTGCTGGCCCGTTACTACGTGCTCACCACGGCCTCCCCCGCGGCCGGCCTCTGGGACTGGCTCCGGCACGGCACCGAGGCGTCCTGGGAGGCGGCCGAGGGAACCCGCTGAGGGTCGGGCACTGCGTATTGTCCGGCCCGTGGTTCGCCGCGCCGTCGACATCGCCGTCTCCTCGATCGCATTGCTGCTGAGCTCGCCCGTGCTGCTCGCAGCGATGCTCGCCGTGAGGATCGAGAGCCGCGGCGGGGCGATCTTCCGCCAGCAGCGGGTCGGCCTGGACGGTCGGCGCTTCGACGTGCTGAAACTGCGCACGATGGTGCAGGGGGCCGAGCACGTGGGCGCGGGGCTTGCGATCAACGCGGGCGACCCCCGCGTGACACGGGTCGGCGGCCTGCTGCGCAGGACCTCGCTGGACGAGCTGCCCAACCTGGTCAACGTGCTGCGGGGGGAGATGTCGCTGATCGGGCCACGCCCGACGCTGCCGGCGCAGGTCGAGCAGTACACGGCGCGGCAGCGTGGCCGCCTGGCGGTACGGCCGGGGATAACCGGCTGGGCGCAGGTCAACGGGCGCGCCGCGCTGCCCTGGGCCGAGCGGATCGAGCTCGACCTCTACTACATCGAACACCGCTCCCTGGCGCTCGACCTCAGGATCCTGGCCCGCACCGCCGGCATGGTGCTGGGCGGATCCGGGTTGTACAAGGGCAGCTCGGGCGGCTGGGAGGAGCAGCTGTGAGCGGGCCCCGCGCCGAGCCGCCGGCGATCCTGCTGACCGGCGCGGGCAAGCGTTACGACATCGTCTCCTGCTTCGCCCGTCTGACCACCACCGTCGTCGCCGACCCCGCGCCGCTGGCGCCGGCCCAGTACGCCGCGCAGGTCCGCGAGGCGGTGCCGAGGATGGACGACCCGGGCTACGTCCCCGCCCTGCAGCGGCTGTGCGAGCGCCACGGGGTGGGCGCGGTGCTCCCCTTGACCGACCTCGACATCGAGATCCTCGCCCAGGCCCGCGAGTCCGGGCTGCTCCCGGCGATGGTCCCCGCCGCAGAGGTCGCCAGGGCGACCTACGACAAGTACGAGGCGCATCGGTTGCTGGCGCGCCTGTCGCTGCCCTCACCGCCGACCGTGCTGCCCGACGCGGACCTCGAGGCGATCGAGTTCCCCGTGATGATCAAGCCGCGGCGCGGGTCGGGGGCGCGCTCGATCCACCTCGCCCGCGACGCGGCGCAGACGCGCTTCTTCGTCGAGTACGTGCAGGAGCCGGTGATGGTGCAGCGTGCGATGAACGGGCCCGAGATCTCGATCGACTGCCTCGGCGACCTGGATGGCCGCTGCCTCAACGCGATCCCCCGCACGATGCTCGAGTCGCGTGGCGGAGAGTCGATCAAGGGACAGGTGATCGACGACCCGGAGATGATCGAGCTGGGCCGGCGGGTGGTCGAGGCGCTGGGGGTGCGCGGACCGGCGACGATCCAGGTCTTCCGCGACCCCGACGTGGGTCTCGGGATCACCGACGTCAACACCCGTTTCGGTGGCGCCTTCCCCGGGCCGATCTACGCGGCCCTGCCCGGGCGCAGCTATCCGGAGCTGATCGTCGCGATGGCGGCCGGAGCGACGGTGGAGCCCCATGTCGGCGAGTTCCGCTCGGGGATGACCTTCAGCCGCTACTACTGGCAGCTCGAGCTGGACGGGGAGTTGCGTCCGACCGGTCGCGACATCGTGCCGGGCGGCCCGCCGCGGCCGGCCTGAGCGGCCCGGCAGCGCGGCCAACCCGCGATATCGGGGGTGCCGGCCGGGTAGAATCCCTGTCCGTGGCCACAGCGCTCTCTGATTCGCGGCCCGCCCAGCAGGACGGGAACGCGGAGGCCGAGACTCCCGTCGGCTCCGCACCGACGCCCCCCTCGGCGGCAGGCGACCCGGCGGCGTGCCCGAAGTGCGGGGCACAGATGGCGCCGGGCCAGGACTGGTGCCTGCAGTGCGGCAGCGGCGCGCCCGGCAGCGTCTCGTCGGGCAGCTGGCGGCCCGCCGCGGCGATCGCAGCGGCAACCCTGCTGCTCGTGCTCGCAGCCGCCGGGGCGGGCTACGCCGCGCTCTCCCACAATCGCCCCAAAGCGGTCGTCGTGACGAGGACGGTCGCCCAGGCGACACCGCCTGCAGCAACGCCCGGGGCCACGTCGGCGCCGACGACCGGAGTCGCGCCGCCCACCACCACCGTGCCCGGCGCGATCGTGAAACCACCCAAGATCCCGCTCAAAGCCGTCACCCCCGCGCCGGCCGTGACGGCTCCGGCGACCGTACCCACGACGACCACGAAAGCGGCAGAAGGGACCACCGGCGCGGGTACGCAGACGACCTCCACGACCGGAGCCGGCGGCGAACCGAAGCAGGAAGCGATCGTGCTCGACACCGACGCCGCAACGACCTACAACCCCTACAGCTACCCGGCCTCGACCTTCGGCGATCCGAGCCTGGCGATCGACGGCGACACGTCGACGGGATGGACGGCGCAGGTCAACCCGGCGAGCGCTCCCGCCATGGCGGAGGGCGTTGTGCTCGATCTCGACACGCCCCAGAAGCTCTCGGCGGTGAAGCTCGTCACGACCACGCCCGGCATGACGGTGCAGGTCTACGGCGCAAACGGCAAGACCCTGCCGGCGTCGATCACCGCTCCGGCGTGGGTGCCCCTGAGCCGCTCGATCGTCATCAAGAAGCGCCAGGCCCGCATCGGACTGCGCAACCAGAAGAAGGCATACAGGTTCCTCGTCCTGTGGATCAGCAAGGCGCCCGCCTCTCCCGTCGGCACGCCCCAGGCACCGGCCCGGGTCACGGTCAACGAACTCGAAGTGTTCCCGGCGAGCTAGCCGGGGCTGGCGGACCGGCGCCCGGGCGCGCGAGCTTTTGCGGCGCGGGGCGCCCGCGTCGAAGCGCGGGCCCGCCGAGGGCGCCAGCACTCGTCGAGGAAGTCGGCGATCTCACCGGTCAGGCGTTCGGGGCGAAGCCGCAGCTCGACCAGCGAGTCGGCCTCGAGCAGCCGGGCATTGGGCATCTCAGCGGCCAGCATCCCGGCGTCGGAGAAGGGGTGGATCGGGTCGCGGCCGTGGCCCAGCACCAGCGTAGGCGTGGTGAACGTCCGCCGCTCGCTGCGCGGCGGGGCGATGCGGCCGAAGAACAGCCCCTGCAGCAGTGCGCCGCCCGGCCCGGGTTCCTGGCGAACCACGTCGAGCATCACGTTGCCGTAGTGGGGGAGCAGGCGCCGGGGCACCGCCCCGGTCGCACGCGCCAAGAGCTTCATCACCGGCTCGCCGAAGGTCAGGGCCACCAGCAGCGGGGTGAAGGCGAGCGCGCTGCCGAGCAGCCCGTTGTCGAGCACGGGCATCTCCAGGATCAACCCGCGCAGCCGCTCGGGGCTGCTCGCCGCGATCTCGAGCGCCGCGTTGGCGCCGAGCGAAGTGCCCATCACGACCGCTTCCTCGAGACCGAGGTGGTCCATCAGCGCGACCGCCTGGCGGCCGTAGGTCGCCATCGAGTAACGCCACATGTCGCGGGGGCGGTCAGACTGGCCGTGCCCGAGCAGGTCGAGCGTGATCACGCGGTTGCCGCGGGCTGCCAGGTCTTCGGCCAGTGGACGGTGCATCTCCTGGGAGAGCAGCAGCCCGTGCAGCAGGATCACAGGGCGCGTCGAGGCCTGCGCGCTGCGAGCGGTCCGGCCGCGGACCCCGGCTCCCGTCACCGCCGCCGGCCCGCCGCCGTACTCGGTGTAGGCGAGCCGCTGTCCCTCGACCTTGAAGAACGGCATGCCCGCACCCTACCGCGTGGAGGGCGAGCTCCCAGCAGGGCGGCGGCTGCGCCGCCTCGGTAGCTTTGCGGGAGATCGGCGAACAGCCAGCGACCAGGAGGGAACAAATGGCAAAGCAGCCTCGCATCCTTGCGGGAGAGATCGCGGCGGTCACCGGCGGCGCTCGTGGGATCGGGCGCGCGACCGCCCAGGCGTTCCTGGGCCGTGGCATGAAGGTCGCGATCGGGGACGTCGACCTGGAGGCCGCGCGGCGGACCGCCGGCGAGCTCGGCGGAAGCGCGATCGCGCTGCCGCTGGACGTGACCGACCGCGACTCCTTCGAGGCCTTTCTCGACGCCACCGAGGAGCAGCTCGGCCCGCTCGACGTGCTCGTCAACAACGCCGGCATCATGCAGGTGGGCCGCTTCATCGACGAGGACGACCTGACGGCCAGGCGGATGATCGACATCAACCTGCACGGCGTGATCCTCGGCATGAAGCTCGCCCTCGCGCGGATGATCCCCAGGGATCGCGGTCACATCGTCAACATCTCCTCGCAGGCGGGCAAGTTCGGCGCCCCGGGCGGCGCGACCTACTCGGCGACGAAGCACGCCGTCGTCGGCCTGACCGAGGCGATCCGCGGCGAGCTGCGCCTGATGGGGGCCCGGATCGACGTCAGCTACGTGATGCCGTTCGTCGTCAACACCGAGCTCGGCTCGGGCCTGGGCGAGGCACGCGGGATGACCAACCTGGAGCCCGGCGACGTGGCCGACGCAATCGTCGACGCGCTCCAGAACCGGATCGTCGACGTATGGGTGCCGAAGTCGGCGAAGCGAACGAACGTGCTCGGCGCAGTCCTGCCGCGCTCGCTTTCGGAGGGCATGGCTCGGGCGATGAAGGCCGACCGGGTGCTGGCCGGTGCCGACCTGGCACGCCGCCGCGACTACGAGCTGCGAGCGGCCCGCTCGGAGCCGGGACTCGAGCCCGCCCCCGCCCCGGTGCAGATCGCCGCCGCCCCCGAGGAGTAGGGCGGCGCCGCCGGGCGCTGCGCCCGCGGGCCTCGCGTCAGGCCGTCAGCCAGTCGGCGATCAGGCTGCCGATCAGCGGCCCCTGATCCTCCTGCAGGAAATGGCTCGCGTCGGGGATCGTGCGCGGCGTCGGGCGCCCGATCGAGGAGGCGAAGCGCTCCCCCGTCGAGAGCGGCAGCACCGGGTCGGCGTCGGCCCACAGCATCAGCGTCGGGCGGCTGTCCTGCTTGAGCGCCTCGTGCACCCGCTGCCCGGCCTCGGCGCCCGGCGCATCGGGGGAGCGAGGCAGCATCAGCGGGAAGGCCCGCGCGCCGGCCTTCGAGGCCGCGTCGGGATAGGGCGCGTCGTAGGCTGCGATCACCTCCTCGCCGGGATCGTTCTTGCAGGCGCCCCTGACCAGGAAGCCGACGGGCAGGTCCTCGGTGCGCTCGACGAAGTCCCGGAAGGCGGTCCAGGCCTCGGTCATCCGCTGATGACCGGTGAACAGGCCGGTGTCGAGGATCACGAGGCGGTCGACCCGCTCGTGCTGCTCGATCGCCAGGCGCAGCCCGATCGGGCCGCCCCAGTCGTGGACCACGACGGTTGCCCCTGTCACGTCCAGGTCCTCGAGCAGCGAGCCGGCCAGCGCGGTGTGGCGGTCGTAGCTGTAGAAGCCGATGTCGGTCGGCTTGTCGGAGCGCCCGAACCCGGCCAGGTCGGGGGCGATGCAGCGAAAGCCCGCAGCCATCACGGGCGGCATCACCTTGCGCCACAGGAACGACCAGGTCGGCTCCCCGTGGAAGAACACGACCGGCGGACCTTCGCCCTCGTCGAGATGGGCGAGGCGCAGGCCGTCCCGATCGCGGTAGTTCGACTCGAACGGGAAGTCGGGAAGCCCCTGCAGCGCCTCGTCGGGAGTGCGTACCACGTCGGTCACCTCGCGGCGCAGCATACCCGGCGCCTCATCGGCTAGGCTCGCGCCCGTGCACACCGCCCTCCAGCTGGCGCCGGTTCTGGCGGCCGAGAAGAGCAAGGTCCCGTTCTTCATCGCCGGTGGCCTCCTGGTCGCCTGGGCGCTGTTCATCTCGATGGCGGTCGGGATGCGCCGCCCGAACTTTCCCGAGACGCTCGGTCAGCAGCGCGCGGTGATGGCGATCAGCGTCGTGCTGGTCCTCGCGACCGTCTCGATGGCGGTCGTGACCTCCGGAACGCCCGAGAAGAAGTCCGAAGCGAGCGCCTCCGTGACGCCGACCCCGCCCGCCGAAACCACGGCCCCCGCGACGACGCCCGCCGCCACGACGGGGACACCGGCGCCGCCCTCCTCGCCGGCCGCCGCCGCGAGCAAGCTGTCGATCGCGGCCGACCCGGGTGGGCAGCTCGCCTACACGGCCAAGACGCTGCAGGCGAAGGCCGGCACGGTCTCGATCGCGATGACCAACATGTCGCCGCTCGAACACAACCTGACGATCGCGCAGGGCACCACGGTCCTGGGCGCGACCCCGACGTTCATCGGCGGCACGAAGACGCTGACCCTGAAGCTGAAGCCCGGCGTCTACACCTTCTACTGCTCCGTTCCGGGCCACCGTCAGGCCGGCATGGAAGGCACGCTGACGGTGAGCTCGTGAAGCTGTACGTCTGCTGGGGCACGTTCCCCACCCCGCGACCCGGCGGCCATCCCTGCGCCAACGCCCATCACGCCCTGCGCGACGCAGGTCACGACCCGGAGGTGATCAAGTCCTACGGGCTTGCGCTGCTGCCGGGCGTGTTCAACCAGACGCGGGGACGGCGCGAGGTGCAGGAGCTGACGGGCAACCGCTGGGTGCCCACGCTCGTGCTCGATGACGGCACGGTCGTGGACGGCTCCAGCGAGATCGTCGACTGGGCGACCGCCAACCCGGCATAGCTCTCGTGCTGCCGGCGGGCCGGGCCGGCACCCAGGCGCCGCGCGAGCAGCTCGTCGAGCTCCTCATCGGCGCGTGCGGCCAGCCGGCTCATCGCGATCACCAGCGTCGCACCGGACACCAGCACGGTGAGCCCCACGATGAGGATGACGGTGATCACGCTCATTTGACCCTCGGCGGGCGGTTCCTCCCCCTGCTCCACTGTCCCACAGGCCACGGACACGAACCGGCCCTCGGACCTCTCCGTCCGCCGTACCCGTAGATTTCTGCGTCAGGAGGACGATGTCCTTCCGAGACCCGCAGAAACCTCGACCGACGGGAGATCGCAGATGGACGTCCTTTCCAGGCTCGATCGGGCACGCGCCGCGACCAACGTGCTCGAGCACCCCTTCTACCGGCGTTGGACCGACGGCCGGCTCAGCCGCGAGGAGCTGGGCCGCTACGCGGGCGAGTATCGCCACGCCGTGATCGCGCTGGCCGACGCCTCGCTGACCGCCGCCGAGCAGGCCGGCGCGCAACGGCTCGCGGCCGGCCCGGGTCTGCGTCGCCATGCCGAGGAGGAGCGCGCGCACGTCGCGCTCTGGGAGCGCTTCGCCGATGCGTGCGGGTGCAGGGAGCAGCTTCCGCCGCTCGAGGGCACGCGCGGCTGCGTCGCGGCCTGGACGGCCGGCACCGACCTGCTGGAGAGCCTCGCCGTGCTGTACGCGATCGAGGCCGGCCAGCCCGAGATCTCGGGCACGAAGCTGGCGGGCCTGCGGCAGCATTACGGCTACGTCGAGGAGGGTCCCGCGACGGACTACTTCAGCGTCCATCAGGTCCGGGACCTCGAGCACGCGGCCGCTGCGGCCGCGCTGATCACGGAGCTGTTGGCAGGCGTGGAGGACCGCGAGCAGCAGGCCGAGCGGATGGTGAGGCGAGCCGAAGCGGCCCTGCGCGGCAACTGGCGCCTGCTGGACAGCGTCGAAGCCGTGGACTAGGCCCGAGCGCGCGGGCCGGAGAGCCGCCAGGCGAACAGCACGGCCGCCACCGAGGTGGCGAGGTTCAGGCTCGAGACACCGGGCCGCATCGGGATGGCCACCCGCCGGTCGGCGGCGGCGAGCGCCTCACGGCTGAGCCCGAGGCGCTCGGTCCCGAACAGGAGCACGGCGCGAGGGTCGATCTCGGCGGGGTCGAGCTGCTCGCCTTCGGGGTCGAGCGCCAGCACGGGCCGTCGGTGCTCGCGCAGCGGCGCGAGGTCGGGCAGGCGGGCGACGGGCAGCGCGAAATGGAGGCCGGCGGCGCCGCGCAGCGCGTCGGGGTGCCAGGGGTCATGGCTGCCCGTCGTGAGCACCCCCGCTATGTCGGCCGCCGCCGCCACGCGCACGCAGGCGCCCAGATTGCCCAGGTCGCGCGGATCCTCGAGCAGCACGACGGGAGCCGCACGGCGGTCGGCGAGGATGGCCGCCGGGTCGACGCGGGGACGC
>JBKQOO010000168.1:0-25012 GCA_052145475.1 Solirubrobacteraceae bacterium | reverse complement strand
GGCGAGCCCTCCCGCTCGAACCCGGCTGATGGCCGGTTAAGCACCCGGGGCGTCCCCCGATCAAAGGGACGCCCCGGCCTCGAGGGTGCCATTCAGCACCGCGGCGTTCTTCCCGGAGGCCGAGGGCAGCCCCAGCCGCGAGTCGATGATCGGGTCGACCAGGAACGAGAAGACCCCGCCGCAGCCGCTGGCCGCCGGCGCCGAGAACGTGCCGTTGACGAGCGAGTTGTGCGTGATGAGCGCGATCGCTTCTTCGACGAACTGGAATTCGCCGATCTCCCCCGTGAATGCCCCGCTTTTGCCGGTCGTCAGCTCGAGGACGATCGGGTTCGAGTTCGAGCCGACGTAGCAGCTGTTGCCGAGGAGCGGGTTTTCGAGCTTGACCTTGACGGGCAGCGAAAGTGCAGTACCGGTGCCTTCGAGCAGGCCGACCAGGTTGACCTTGATCGAGCTCGCCGGCGCAGCGAGTTCGGTCGTTGCGGTCACGCCCGTCGCTCCGTTTTCGAAGAACAGTTCGCACGATGCCCGCTCCATGAAGTTGGAGATTTCGTCGCACTTCACGAGACCGGACAGGCCGCCCGGGACCTTCTGCGGCGATCTCGACAGCGTGTTCCCGTCGGTCGCCGCCACGAAGTTGAACGTGTGTTCGGCGTTTTCGTTGAGACCGCCCTGCAGGACGATCGCTTTTTCGATCGGCACGTCTTCTTTGCCGATCACGATCTTGCCGCTTTCGGTCTTGGCGTACAGGCAGCTTTCCGCGGACGTCGTCGGGCAGTCCCCGAACACCGCGAAGTTGCCTTTCGGCGCCGCCGACGCGGCGGAAGCGCCCACCAGTGCGAACAGCACCGCGGACAGCGCCACGAGCGGGCCGATCGCCCTACCGCCACGGTTTCTGGGCAGTCGTAGCCTTGGACCTCCAGTCATACGATCACATTCCTTCCGAGTTGGAGATTGTCGATGCGAAGGACGCCCTGCCGCAGCCGTCATCTTCGATCGCCGTCTCCGGCGACGTCCTCGCAGTCGGCATAACATAATCGTTTCCCGCCTGCGTGTGGAGATTTGTTTCGCACGACCCCGAGCCCGATCCCGCACTCCGTGCGCGCCTCAGATCCGACCGGTCTCTCAGCCGGCCTCGCGTCACAGCGATGACCGTGCCGACAATCTAGGGGTGATGGCTGATCCCGAGGGCTTCGTCCCTTTCTACCGGCAGGAGGCCGAGGCGGTGCTTTTGTTCTTGACGCGGCGCACTCTCGATGGTGAGGTGGCGCTCGAACTCACGGCGGAGACGTTCGCCCAGGCGTGGCGCGGCTGGCCGCGGGTCCGCGAGGACAGCCCTGAGGAGATGCGCGCGTGGCTGTTCACGATCGCGCGACGCCAGCTCGGCCACTACCTGCGGCGGGGCCATGCCCAGCGAACGGCGCTCCGTCGTCTCGGGATTCGCACGCCGAGCATGCACGAAGACGATCTGGGCGCGATCGAGGAGGCGGCCGGCCTCGACGATGTGCGCCTCGGCCTGAAGGTGGAGCTGGAGCGCCTGAGCGGTGAGCAGCGCGAGGCGCTGCAGTTGCGCGTCGTCGAAGAGATGCCCTACGAGGAGGTGGCGCGGCGTCTCGGCGTGTCCGAGCAGGCCGCGCGGGCCCGTGTCTCCCGTGGGCTCAGGACGCTGCAGCGCTCGCTGGCCGCGGCGGGTGTCGCGGGCGGAGGTGTCTCGTGAGCCACCGCTTCCGCGCGCTGGAGGAGCTCGAGGCCGAGCTCGCCCGCGTCACCACGCAGCAGCGCCCGGCAGAGCGCGGGCCCGGTCTCGGCGGGCGTTTCGCCCGCGCGCTCCGGGCCGGCCGCCTGGCGGCGGTGCTGCCCGCCGTCGTCCTGCTGCTGGTGGCCAGCACGATCGCGCTGGCAGCGACCGGCGTGATCCTCACGGGCTCCTCGGTGCCGCCGACGGCCGGACTCGGCCCGTACGCGGGCGCCGGGCTGCCGCTGCCCGGGCAGTCGAAGCTGCTGCCACTGCAGGTCGCCGATCCGGAGGGCGGGCTGCCGTGGGGCATGCGCGTCGTTCACACCACCCGTGGGCTCGTCTGCGTGCAGATCGGCCGCGTCCAGGACGGCCAGCTGGGGGAGCTGGGGATCGACGGCGCCTACCACGACGACGGCAGATTCCACCCCGTCGGTCCGGGCGTGCTGCCGGCGTACGCGGGGGGAGCATCGGAGGGCGGGGTGACCAGCGAACGCGGCAGCTGCGTCCTGGCCGACGGCGACGTGACCGGCAACGGGGAAGCCTGGGGCAGTGCGGTCGCCGCCGAATTCACCGGCGTCAGCGAGAACGCGGCGTTCGGGCTGAGGGGCGGGCCTGGCGCCGCGCAGGACAGGCGCGACATCGCCTACGGGATCCTCGGCCCGCACGCCCTCAGCGTCAGCTATCGCGACGGCGATGCGATCCACACCGAGCACGTCGCGCCGGGAGTCGGCGCTTACCTGATCGTGCAGAAGGCGCCGGTCGGCTCCTCGCAGCAGGGACAGGGCGAGGCGCCCGGGACCGACACTCCTGGCGAAGGTCCCGGCACGTCGGGCGTGCTCACCGTCATCACCTATGACCTCCATGGCAAGATCTGCGAAAACGGCTACAACGCCGCAACGGGCGGTCACGCGCGGATCCTGCATCCCTGCCCCGCCCCCAACCCCTATCCGCAATCCCTCCGCGTCACGCCGCCCGGCGGCTTCGTCCGCCATCTGGACGTCTCTCTGAGAGTCAGGGCAGGCAAGGTGGTCGCGGCAGACGCCTCGTTCTCGGCCCCCTTCGCCGTGACCAGCGCGGCCGAGGACTACTCGCTCCTGGCGAGGCCGTGCCGGAACGGGCGGGAAGGCGGGGGAGTGGACGTCCTCGACCACAACGTCGCGCAGGGCGCAGCGGTTCACCTGACGCTCGCCTATCCGTTCGGGGCGCGTTGCGCCCGCCCCTCGGTCTCGATCGAAGTCGTCTACGACTCCTCGGGCCCAGACGCCAAACGCTCATACGGAAGGACGCCGGGTGAACTCCTGATCGGCAGCGCCACGATTCGCCTGCCCCGCGGCGATCGCGCGGCCTCCTCACCGGAGCTCAGGCCCCGCAGGCCCGGCGCCGGCAGTCGCTAGGGTCACTTGGCGGCTCGCTCCAGCGGGAGCAGTTCAGGCGCTTCGTCCATCAGCCAGCGGCCGTCGAGGTAGATCGCCCGTTCGGGCTTGGCGCCCGCGTAGACGAGAGCTTCGTCGCCTTTGACGACGATGCGGGTTCCCGTTCTGATCTTGGACAGGCGCACGGCTTCGGACCAGCGTTCGAAGGTGCGCGAGAGGCAGCTCTTGCCGAGCGGCTCGAGCTCGTGGCGCAAGCGTTCGTCCAGGTCGGTGTCGCAGATTTCCATCACGTTGCCGGAGCTTGCCGCTATCCCTATCCCCCGATAGAGGGCTCGTACGCCGGTGGCGTCCTGTGGAGAGCTCGCCGCCTGGCAGCCGGCCATCGCCAGGACGCAGCCGCAGAGCGCGACCGGTCCTCCCAGCCGTGACAGAGCCGCGAGTCGCATGGGCAGCCGGCGCAGCCCCACGCGCATCGTCCCGGGTGAGCGCCCCTCGAGTCTCGTGCTGCTCTGGACGTCGATCATTCCGTTTCGGGCCCGACCTGCTCGATGAACGCCACCAGCGCGGCGACCTGCTGAGGGTGGCGGGCCAGATGCAGGCGCCGCACCGCATCGACCCTCGGCGCTGGATCGTAGCCACTGATAGCGTACCTGCCCGGGAGCAGCAGCCCTTTGCGCAGGAACGCTTCGTCGACCAGCGTTCTGTGACCGTCGGCCAGCGTCACCTCGTGGCCGGCGAAGGTCAGGAAGCTGGGAGCGATCCGCCGGCCCGTGCTCGACAGGTGGCAGGCCGCACAGCCGTAGGCGACGATCAGCGGCGCGCCCTGTTCGACCCGCTTCTGCTGCGGCGTGAAGTCCGGGGCGGGCTGGGATTCTGCGCGCGAGGCCGCGGCGGTGCTCGACGTCCTCCCGGCGCCGCACCCGGCCAGCGCGACCACGAGTGCGCCGGCCAGCAGCGCCAAGGGGGGGATGGAGCACCGGGCAGCGATAGCGATCAGCACCGTACTCATCCTTCGGGTTCCAGGCAGACACGGCATGATCAGCACGATGCCCAGCCCTCTCAGCCACGAACCAGGGAGAAGGACATGCAGATGACCAGGAACTCGATCGAGACCGCCACCGGGCCGAGCGCATGGTTCACCGGCGAGGTCTACATCGACACGGTGGCCGCCCCGGCAGATGGGGCACGCCTGTCGGCCAGCAGCGTCCACTTCACGCCCGGAGCGCGGACCGCCTGGCACACCCACCCGCACGGACAGACGATCTTCGTAACCGAAGGAGTCGGCCGCTGTCAGCGCCGCGGCGGGCCGGTCGAGGCGCTCCGGCCCGGCGACCGTGTCTTCTTCGAGCCGGGAGAGGATCACTGGCACGGAGCGGCGCCTGAGCGCTTCATGACCCACATCGCGATGCTCGAGGTGGACGACCAGGGCAACGCGGCGAGCTGGGGCGATCACGTGACCGACGACGAGTACGCGGTCGCGCCCGCGTTCTAGCCATCCAGACCAACGACGCCGACGGCGCCTCTGAGAGTCCGCCCTATTCCGGGCGCCTGGGGCGCCGTGTCAGCCGCGGTCGCCTGCCCGTCTGCACAGCGCGTGCCTCCCGCTCGCGACGGCGTTCGTCTTCCTCTGCCAGATCGCTTTCCTCGCCCAGCCCGATTTCCAGGAAGACCAGCAAGAGGGCGCCCGCGAGACCGCCGGAGATCAGGACGATCGTCAGGATTTCGCCGGCCAGGCCACCCACGACCGCGGCGCACACCCCGCCCGCGACGACCAGCAGCGCGGCTGTGCCAAACGCGACGGCTCGGTGTCGAGGAGCCACGGCTCAAACCGTAGCGCTCGTTCGTCCCTGCCGGTAGGCGCCCGGCTCTCGATCAGGCGTCGGGGAGCTACCGCACGGCGCTCTCCGCGGCGGGCTCGCCGTCCAGCACCGGGGCTGAGTGGACGACCGTCTGCCCGGCGGGCTCGCCGTCCAGCACCGGGGCTGTGTGGGCGATCGCCTCGTGCGGCCCCTCGGGGTCCTGGGCCGGCGCGTTCTTGCGCGCCTCCTTCTTGGCCTGCTTGTGGGCGCGACGCTCGCGCAGCCTGCTTTCGCGACTCAGCTTCGCCATCGTGGTCTTCTTCTTGCCGTTCGAGGCCATCTCTGTCCGTCCCCTCTTGTGGAGTTTTGAGCACGTCCACGCAGACGTCCTCGACGTCATGAGCCCCAGGCGCGCGTCCCGGCCCGGCTCACCCTCGCTGCAGACGGCCGGCCGCTGACGGCCGGCCGTTGCGCAGGGCGCTATACGACCTGGACGTTCGCGGCCTTGGGTCCCTTGTCGCCGGGTTCGGCGTCGTAGGAGACCTTTGCGCCTTCGGCGAGCGAGCGGTAGCCCTCGCCGACGATCGCGCTGTGATGCACGAACAGGTCCTTCGACTGGTCGTCGGGCGTGATGAACCCGAAGCCCTTGTCGTCGCTGAACCACTTCACTGTGCCTGTTGCCATCGTCTTCCTCCTGCGTTCTCTAGTGCAACGAACGCGGAGATTGCTAAGCAAAGGCTACGAGCGCATGCACTGCGGTGCCGGACCACTGGGCCCGACCTGATAGCTCAACCGTAGCACCAGGTGGTTAAGTAGGTGCATGAGCCTGTTCACCGCCCCGCTTCGGAGCGAGTTGGACCGCGTCCTGCCATCGCGTCCTTTCCGGATCCGCTTCTGGGACGGCACCGTCCTCGCCGCCACTCGGGACCCGGCGCCGACGTTCGAGCTGCGCGCGCCCAGTGCGTTGGCGCAGGTACTGCGTTCCCCCAGCCGGCTCGGCCTCGGCCGCGCCTACGTGGAGGGGTCGCTCGACGCCGACGACCTGGACGGCGCCTTCGCTGTCGTCGACTCGTGGACACCGCCGCCCGTGCACCTTCTCGATCGCGTGCGGCTGCTGGCCGCGGCGGCGGTCGCGGCGAGCAGGGCGCCCGCCGCCCGCCGCCCGGCGCTGGAGCTGGTGCTGGCGGGTGAGCGCCACAGCCGCGAGCGCGATGCCGCTGCCGTTCGCTACCACTACGACGTCGGCAACGACTTCTTCGCGCTGTTCCTCGATCCCTCGATGACCTACAGCTGCGCGCTTTTCTCGCGCGGCGCGCGCACGCTCGAGGAGGCGCAGGAGGCGAAGCTCAGCCTGGTCACGGCGAAGCTCGGCCTGCAACCCGGCCAGCGCGTGCTCGACGTCGGCTGCGGCTGGGGGAGCTTCGCGATCCACGCAGCACGCCACCACGGCGTCTCGGTGCTCGGCGTGACGCTCTCCGAGGAGCAGGCCGCCTTCGCCAGGCGGCGGGTCGCCGAGGAGGGCCTGGCCGACCGCGTCGAGATTCGCGTCTCGGACTACCGCGATCTCCGGGCGGGACGGTTCGACGCGATCGCCAGCATCGGCATGGTCGAGCATGTCGGTGAGCGCCGGATCGACGAGTACGCCCGTAGACTGGCCTCCTTGCTGGCACCCGGTGGCGCCCTTCTGAACCACGGTATCGCCGCGCTGCCGGCCGGTGAGGACGCGAGCGGTGACGCGTTCACGAACCGCTACGTCTTTCCCGACGGGGAGCCGCTGCACCTCTCGCGAGTCCAGCTCGCCGTCGAGCGGGCCGGGCTGGTCAGCGAGCACGTCGAGGGCTTCGCCCACGACTACGCCGTGACGCTCGACCACTGGGCGCGGCGCCTCGATGAGCGCCTCGAGGACGCGCGCCGCCTGGCCGGAGCGGAACGCACCCGCGTGTGGCGCCTGTACCTGCGTGGAGCAAGGGCCGGCTTCGAAGACGGCTTCACCGCCGTCTACCAGGTGCTCGCGCGGCGTCCCGCCTAGGCGCGCTTGGCCAGCCGGCGCGACGGCGAGACGCCGACGAGGTCCCAGGCAAGGCCGCAGCGGGCGAGCCCGCCGATCACCCACCAGGAGGGATCCAGCTGCCAGCGCCCCTGCCCGTGCCGAGCGGAGCTGGGGAAGGCGTGATGGTTGTTGTGCCACGCCTCGCCCAGTGTCGGCAGCGCCAGCCATGCCAGGTTGCGCGACTGATCGCCAGTCTCGAACGGGCGGCGGCCGAAGAAGTGGCACAGGGAGTTGATCGAGAAGGTCGCGTGATGGAGCAGGAAGATGCGCACCGCCCCGCCCCACAGCAGCGCCGTCAGCGCGCCGGCGATCGTGCCGGAGAGCAGCCAGCCCAGGCCGAACGGCAGGGCGAGGCCCGCGAGCAGCCACAGCAGGAAGGTGCGGTCCACCATCCGCGCGACGGGATCGTCGAGCAGGTCCTTGGCATAGCGCTCCGGAACGGCCAGGGCGTCGCCGCCCAAAATCCATCCGACGTGAGCGTGGCAGAGGCCCCGTACCGCGCCCCGCACGCCCTGGCCGTGGTGGTGAGGGCTGTGGGGGTCGCCGTCATCGTCGGAGAACTGATGATGCTTGCGGTGGTTGGAGACCCACTCGATCAGCGGGCCCTCGATCGCGGCAGAGCCCAGTGCGGCGAGCAGGAAGCGCAGCGTGGGGCCCGTCTTGAAGCTGCGGTGCGTGAACAGACGGTGGAAGCCGACCGTGATGCCGAGCCCGGTCAGCGAGTACACGATCGCCAGCACGACCAGGTCGCTCCAGCGCAACGCGCCTCCCCAGGCCCGCCAGGCGGCGAAGCCCAGCAGACCGAGCGGCAGCGTCATCGCCGCGATGTTGGCGATGTAATCGAGCCGTTCCGCACGTCGCTGCGCGGGATGGACGATCGCGGGTGTCTGAGCTGTGGCGATGGGTGGAGAACGGTTGGGGCCGCGCTACGGCCGCTCCCCCGAGCGGATGTCTACCCACCGCAGCGACGCCGCGCGTGGATTGTACTCCCGCCCGTGGCCGGCATGGGCCGGGACCGCCGTGGTCTGCGAAGGTAGCTGCGGTGGCTGACAGGGACGACCTCGACTTCACCTACTCGCTGACCGACCGGGTCTTCCGGCTCAGCATGGGCGAGCTGGCGGACTTCAGCGGCGCGAAGTACGACGGCGACTTCTCGCTCGGCCTCGAGGAGGCTCAGAGGCGCAAGCACGAGTACGTCGCCGCGCAGATCGGGATCGCACCGGGCACGCGCATGCTCGACCTCGGCTGCGGCTGGGGCGCGCTGCTGGACTTCGTGCGCGGACAGGGCGCCGTCGGCGTGGGGGTGACGCTGTCCTCGGCGCAGCTTGCCGCCTGCCGCCGGCACGGCCTCGACGTCCATCTCTGCGATGCACGGACGATCGGGCGGGACTCCTTCGGCGGCTTCGACTCGGTCGCCAGCCTCGGCGCCTTCGAGCACTTCTGCTCTCCCGAGGATTTCAGAGCCGGCCGACAAGAGGCGATCTACCGCGAGCTGTTCGCGCGGGTCGCCGACCTGCTGCCCGACGGTGGTCGCTTCTACCTGCAGACGATGGTGTTCGGTCGCAACATGCCCGCTCCGGAGCGTGTCGACGTCGATGCACTGCTGGCGATGCCCCGGCGCGACACGGACGAGTGGTACCTCGCGCTGATGGGGCGACAGTTCCCCGGGTCCTGGCTGCCCTTCGGTGAGGGGCAGATCCTCCGTTGCGCGGCTCCTCACTTCAGCCTCGTCTCGAGCAGCAACGGGCGGCTCGACTACATCGAGACGATCGAGCAGTGGAACGCCCGGATCGGCGCGCGGAGCTGGCGCAAGTCGCTCTTGAAGCTCAGGCTCGTTCCGCGCTGGCTCACCAGCGCCGACTTCCGTTTCGCCTTCACATCGGGCGTCAGCGCCAACAAGGTCTGCTTCGAACGCGAGCTGCTCGACCACTACCGCCTGGCGTTCCAGAAGCGCTAGTGCGGCCGTCGCACCGGCCGCGCCCGCCGGCCATCCCGAACACGACCGTGCGCGTCGAGAGGGCGTAGTCCAGCCTGATCGCGTGCCTGCTGTGGCCGGCCGGCCTACCGCGGAGGGGGAGGCGTGGCCTGCTCGGGCGCGATCCCGAAGCGCTGCTGGTACTCGCCGTTGAGCTGCGGCCAATCCCGCGGCACGCGCCCGTCGTCGGCCCGGCCGGGCACCGGGCGCCCGTCCAGGGAGGCCTGCAGAGCGCGCAGGCAGAGGTGCCAGCCGGCGCCGTCACGGGCCGCCTTGAGGCGATCTTCGAAGCTGTGCTCGAGCGTCAGCAGGCTGCCCTGTTCCTGCGGCTCGACCGTGAACTGCAGCCGGTCATCGCCCCACGTGTAGGCCAGCAGGCCCGGCGGCCGGTAGGCGAGCACGCGACCCGGCGGCATCTCCGGGGCGCCCGGCGTGGGAATGAACGTCACGGCTCCTCCGTCGGTCGGCTCGAACCGGAACGGCGTGGGGTGCCAGGCCTGCAACTCGCCCGGGTCGGTCAGCGCGCGCCAGACGCGCTCGGGTCGCTGCGCCAGCACGCGCTGGAAGCGAAGCACCGAGCGGCCCTCCCGATCCAGCAGCACGGCGTGCCCCTCCGGCATCGCTACTCCTCCCTGTCCAGATGTTCTTCGAGCGCTTTCAGGCCACGCTGCCAGAGCAGCACGTAGGGCGTCAGCCATCTGGCCAGCTCGGCAAACCCCTCGCCGCGCAGGCCGTAGAGACGCTGCCGGCCCGCCACGTGCGACTCCACCAGCCCAGCCTCGCGGAGCACCCTCAGGTGGCGCGAGGCGTTGGGCTGGCTGAGCCCCGCCCGCCTCGCAAGCTCGCCGGCCGGCAGGGGGCCCTCCACGAGCAGGTCCAGGAGACGGCGGCGTGCCGGCTCGGCGACCACGGCGAACACGCTCATATCAATATGTAATCACATGTTTATATAAGCGTCAAGGAATATGTCGGCCACCCAGTGTCGATCCACGGGCCTGTGCTTCGTCCTCGGGGTGTCCATAATCTGAGAAGGGAGAGTTCGATGCAGTATCTGATCCAGATATTCACGGGCGAGTCGATGGAAGCCTGGGAGCAGCTTTCCGAGGCTGAGCAGCAGTCGGTCAGCCAGGAGTACTTCGCGATCTCCGGCGCGCCCGGCGTCGCCGGCGGGGCTCAGCTGCAGCCTCCCGCCACGGCGACGACCGTGCGCGTTCAGGACGGCCGCACCCTCACGACCGACGGCCCCTTCGCCGAGACGAAGGAGGCGCTGGGCGGGTACTACCTGCTCGAGGCCGCGGATCTCGACGCGGCGATCGAGCTGGCCGCCCGGATCCCCGCCGCACGGATGGGCGGCGCCGTGGAGGTGCGACCGCTGGTGGAACACTGATCGAGCGGATCTTCCGCGAGCAGTGGGGACGGGTCCTGGCCACACTGGTCGGCTTCCTCGGAGACATCGATCTGGCCGAGGAGGCCGCCCAGGAGGCATTTGCGATCGCCGCGGAGCGCTGGCCCCGGGACGGACTCCCGGCCAACCCGGGGGCATGGCTGATCGTGACGGCCCGCAACAGGGCGATCGACCGCATTCGGCGCGAGCGGACGCTCGCCGCGCGAACCCGCCAGCTCGAGGTCCCCGAGCCCGTGTTCGAGCCGCCACCAGACAGTTCCTCGTTCCCTGACGAACGCCTCGAGCTGATCTTCACATGCGCCCATCCCGCGCTGTCGCTGGACGCCCAGGTCGCGCTGATCCTCCGTGCCCTCGGCGGTCTCAGCACGCAGGAGATCGCTCGCGCCTTCCTCGTCTCCGAGAAGACCATGGCCCAACGCCTGGTGCGGGCCAAGCGCAAGATCAAGGACGCCGGGATCCCGTTCCGGATACCGCCTCGGCACCTGCTTCCGGATCGGTTGGCCGCCGTGCTGGCTGTCGTCTACCTGATCTTCAACGAGGGCTATGACGGCCGCGGAGAGCTGGCCGTCGAGGCGATCCGGCTGGGCGTGTGCCTGGTCGAGACGATGCCGGACGAGGCGGAGGTGCACGGGCTGCTCGCGCTGATGCTGCTGAGCGACTCACGGCGTGAGGCGCGCCTGCGCGATGGCGAGATCGTGCTGCTGGCGGATCAGGACCGCAGGCTGTGGGACCGGGGCGAGATCGAAGCGGGACGCAGGGCGTTGGAGCGAGCCAGGGGTCTGCTGGGCGGCTCAGGGCCGGCGGTCGGCGGCGCGTATGTCCTGCAGGCGACGATCGCCTCCCTGCATGCGGCGGAGAGCAGCGACTGGGCGCGGATCGCAGAGTGCTACGAGCGGCTGATCGAGCTGACCGGCTCCCCTGTGGTCGGGCTGAACCGCGCGGTTGCGCTCGCCGAGCACGAGGGCCCGCAGGCCGGGCTGGACGCGATCGAGGGCCTCGACCTGGAGGACTACCACTACCTGCACGCCACTCGCGCCGAGCTGCTGCGCCGACTTGGACGGTCCGAGCAGGCCCGAGCCGCCTACGGCCGGGCCCTGGAGCTCGTCCGCTCCGAACCCGAGCGGCGCTTCCTGCAGCGGCGGCTGGCTGGGCTGTAGCGCCGAGGAGGCGCTCAGACGAACATTTCGTCGGCCGAGGCGAGCGTCCGCAGGTGCTCACCCACGCCGGTCACGCTGAGCAGCCTCTGCACCTGTTGGGAGCCGGGCGTGACGGCGAACTCCTGTCCGCGACGCCAGCACATCTCGCGGGCCGAGAGGATGATGCGCAGCCCCGTGGAGTCGAGGAAGGTCAGCTGCTCCAGGTCCAGCACCACGGTCTTGGTGTCCTGGAGCTTCTCCTCCTCGATCGCACCCTGCAGCAGCGAGGCGTTCGCCATGTCGAGTTCGCCCTGCAGCGTGAGGACGACACGGTCGCTCTCCTGCCTGATGTCGATGCGCAGCTGGGAGGGTGCCCCCATGCGCTCAATTCTAGCCGTACCGTCCTGGCCCGCCAATTCCAGGTCGGCCTCGAGGGACGCGATTCATGCCAGGCGCTTGTGCAGCCGAACCTGGGTGCCAGATCGCGAAGAGCGGATCTGGACGAGGTCGCACAGCTGGTTCGCGATCCAGATGCCGCGGCCGCAGCGGGGGTCGAGGCCGGGCAGTACCACGCCGGCCATCGGATCCTCGATCTGGCCCGCGTCCCCGATCTCGCAGATCAGCGCTTCGCCGGCGCGCCACAGGTGCATCAGGCCGGTGCCGCCGCCGTGCCGGATGCTGTTGCTGGCGATCTCGTGGATCGCCAGCAGCAGGTCGCCGGCGGGCTGCGAGGCCATCGCCTCGCGCGCCGCCCAGCTTCCGACCAGCGACCGCAGCTCGAGCAGGTCCTCGGCCGAGAACGGGATTTCCCAGGCATCGCCCGGCGGGCGGGGCAGGCTGCCGTGGAACGGGTGGCGGGGGGCGCCGCTCGGGTTGTAGCCCTCGTTCGGCCCGGCCGCGCCCGGCTCGAGGATGAACGGGTGGCTGTGGAGGGCCCGCGCGAGCACGTCCTGCTCGAGCGCGTCGAGGTCGTAGGCGCAGACCAGGCGCCAGCCACGCCCGCGGTGGAACGCGATGTTGAGCAGGTGCTCGTGGCGCTCGCCCTCCTCGATCTCCTGTCGTGCCCGACCGGCCCAGACCGGTTCGGCGATGCCCAGCGGCGCCGGGCCGCCGGCGCCGTGGCGCTCGAGGAACTCGCTCCAGGCCGGGATGATCCGGGCCGGGTTGCTGCCGAGCCGGCGCATGTCGGCGAACCCGACGCGCGCGGCCGACGCGCCCAGCGCTTCCCGGAGCGCCACGCTGCGCTCCTCGCCGACCAAGGCCATCACCGGGGTGCCGGCCTTCGTCGCCTGTCTGATCAGCGGCAGGGTCTCGCGCAGGAACCCCTCGTCGCCATCGGCCTGGAAGATCGCCTCGTGTCGGAACCCGCCCGCGTCGAGCGGCGCGGGGCTGCCGGCGCGGGGTCCGCGCGGAGCCGCGTTCAGCGCATCGGCGCTACCGCCGGCCATACCACCGTCGTCGGCCCGCGCCTTCGGAGACACCGCCGACGAAGAACCCGATCAGCCACAGCAGGATCGCGACTATCAGCACGTACCACAGCACATGCACCGCGAATCCCAGACCCCCGAAGATCAGCAGAATCAGGACCAGTGCGATCAGAGCAACCACCCGGCACCTCGCTTTCGTTTTCTGATGACCCGGACACGGTCCGTTCCGGCCGGCGCACCAACAGTGGTGCCCGAACGGTGCAGATGGCAAACGCATCCGACGGCCGCCTGTCGGCCGGCCCGACAAGGCGTGGCAGACGGGCTCGGGAGTGGCCCGCGGAACATTCCTCGATGCGTGTTTAGAGCCGAGCAGAGGGGGCAATCAAACGATTACCAGTGTCGCCCTGCGGACGGTCGGCCGCGCGCCCCCTGCGGTCGCTGTCTCTTCGGGGGTGGCAGTGAATGGCATGTCGGCCGGCCCGCCCCGACGCGGGCCTGCCGGCATGCCGCGTCGTCTCGCGTGGTCCGCGGCCGAGCTCGTCCGCCCTGGAGCGCGCCGTCTCAGCCGCGCTGAGCCAGCGTCAGGTCCAGCATCTCCGAGGACCCCGAGGCCGACACGGCGTGTCCGTCGGTGAGGCGTTCCAGCACCGACCCGAGACCGTCCTGGGTTCTCGCGCCCACCAGCGCGTCGGCGCGACCGGTGCGCAGCGGGCCGACGCGGATGTCGAGGTGGCGGGGCGCCACGCTGACGCCGACGCTGAGGTGACTGGCGCTCACGGCACCGTCCGTGTGCGCCACCAGCGCGTCTGCCAGCAGTTGGGTATCGGAGATCCTGTCGGTCGTGAAGTACGCCCGTGCGGCCAGCGTCGAGAGCACACGCGGCACCACCGCTCGGGCGATCGAGGTCGGGCCGACCGTCATCAGCGTGACGTCGTCCTGAGAGCCGTGGTCGATCGCCTCCAGCTCGGCTCCCTCCTCGCCCGTCGGCACCTCCCCAGGCAACGAGCACCTCGCCTCGAAGTGCATCGCCACCTCGGTCCCGCCACCGGGCACCTCCCGGAACTCGACGCGATCGCTGAGCGCTCCGATCACGGGCAGTCCGATCCCTCCGGAGATCTCCTCGGCGGCCTCGACGCCCGGAAGGATGCCGCCTCCGTGGTCGCGCACGACCGCGTCGAGGCCACTCGCGTCCGCGGAGAACTCGACCTCGAGCGGACCCTCGCCGGCGGCGTAGGCGTGCAGCACGACGTTGTTGCAGGCCTCCGTGACGGCCGTGCTGACGTCGTTCAGAGCCACCGCATCCAAGTCGATCGCCTCCGCCAGGCCGGCCAGAGCCTGGCGGACGAGCAGCACGTTCTCTGCCCGATTCGAGAGTCTCAGCCTTACGTTGGGAGTTCCGGCCATGGACGTGTCGGCCGGTTCCACCCAGAGCTCACGCTTGGCTCCGGGCCGGCTCCCCGAGGCGATCCCCACCCCATTGTCGAAGCGCTCTCAGCGCGCCTCTCCCGGCGCGCCGGTCAGGGTCCTGAGCTGCTCGAGGGAGCGGCGCAGCAAGCGCGAGACCTGCATCTGGGAGATTCCCACCCGCTCGGCGATCTCGGTCTGGGTGAGGTCCTCGACGAACCGCAGCTGAAGCACCAGGCGGTCCCGCGCGGGGAGGTGTCCCAGCGCCGCGGTGACCGTCGCGTCCAGCTCGACCAGCTCGTAGCGGTCGTCGTCGCGTCCGATCGTGTCGCCATAGGGGACGATGTCCTCGTCACCACCGCCGCGAGGAGCATCGAGTGAGACCGTCTCGTAGGCCCTGATCGCCTGCAGCGCGTCGATGACGTCCTCGACGTCGATCTCCAGATACTCGGCGAGCTGGTTGACCGTGGGGGGACGGCCGGACTCGTTGGACAGGCGCTCCTGCGCGTCGCGCACCTTCAGCGCCCGCTCCTGCGCCCCGCGGGGAACGTGGATCGCCCATCCTGCGTCGCGGAAGTAGCGGCGCATCTCGCCGAGGATCGTCGGCACGGCGTAAGACTGGAACGGGTGCCCGCGCTCGCCGTCGAAGCGGTCGATCGCCTTCAACAGCCCGAGCGACGCGACCTGGAGCAGGTCCTCGAACGGCTCGGAGGAGCGTCCGTAGCGCCGTGCCAGGCTGCGTGCCAGTGGCATGAAGCGGCGAACCAGCTCCTCGCGGGCCGCCTCCTCGCCGTGAAGCTGCCAGCGCGTGAAAAGCGGACCGACCTCGAGGTCGGCGAGCGATCCTGCGTGTGGTCCGATACCTGGGGTGCATGCCTGAGCGGGCATCTCCAACTCCCTTCCTCGGTTCCTTTGCAAGGCTCGAGCACTCGGCCTCCCCACCGGTGCTGAGGAGCATTCTAAGCGATCACGTGTCCGCGCGAATGCTTCGCTGTCAGCATTCGGACCGGCGGCGCCCCGAGTCCCGCGCCCTCCGGCTTTCCTGACGCGCATGGCATCCGCGCCCGGGGCTCTCCGCCCCGGTCGCGCCGGCCCACCGCCCGCGAGCTAGGCTCAGCCCATGCCCAGGGACACGCCGCCGCCGATCGGCGAGATCCTCGCCGACAGGACGGGGGAGGAGATGGCGCTCAACGATCGCTATCTGAACCCGCAGATGGGCCGGATCCTGCGGACGCTCGGGTTCGGGAAGACCTGGACCGGCGGGCAGGGAGCGCACCTGATCGACGCCGAAGGCGAGCGGTACCTCGATCTGTTCGGAGGGTACGGAGTGTTCGCGATCGGGCGCAACCACCCCGAGGCGCTCGCGGCGGTGCGGGAGGTGATGGACGCCAACACAGGCAACATGCCCCAGCTCGGCGTCACCCTGCTCAATGGTGTGCTGGCCGAAGCGCTGCTGGCTCGCGCCCCCGCCAGCGTCGGTGCGATGGTGCCGGCGAACACCGGCACCGAGGCTGTCGAGGCGGCGATCAAGATCGCCCGCGCGGCGACCGGGCGCCACCGCGTCCTCTACGCCGAGCACGCATTCCACGGCCTGACCCTGGGGTCGCTGTCGATCAACGGCAACGATGAGTTCCGCCAGGGCTTCGGTCCGCTGCTGCCGGGCTGCGACGCCGTTCCGTTCGGGGATGCCGACGCGCTGGCGGCCGAGCTGCAACGCGGCGACGTCGCCGCGCTGGTGCTCGAGCCGGTGCAGGGCAAGGGGGTGATCCTGCCTCCCCGCGACTACCTGCCGGCGGCTCAGCGTCTGTGCCGGGACAGCGGGGCGCTGTTCGTGTGCGACGAGGTGCAGACGGGGATCGGGCGCACCGGCCGGTTCCTGGCGCTCGAGCACTGGGAGCTGGAGCCGGACATGATCTGCGTGGCGAAGGCGCTCTCTGGTGGCCTCGTGCCGATCGGCGCCGTGCTGGTCTCCCGTGCGGCCTTCGACCGTGTCTTCGACGGCATGGAGCGCGCCGTCCGCCACGGCTCGACCTTCGGCGGCAACGATCTCGCTGCGGCGGCCGCCCTGGCGACGCTGCGCGTGCTCGACAACGAGCGGCTCATCGAGCGCTCCGAGCGCCTCGGTGAGCTGCTGCTCGAGCTGACCCGGCCGCTCGTCGACGAGTTCGAGGTGGTCCGCGAGGTCCGTGGCCTCGGCCTGATGTGGGCGATCGAGTTCGGCCCGCCCGCCGGCGCGATGGGGCGGCGGCTGTGGGATACGGTCGAGCGCCGCCAGCCCGGCCTGTTCTCGCAGCTGATAACGGTGCCCCTCTTTCACCGGCACAGGATCCTCTGTCAGGTCGCCGGCCACCACATGAACGTGATCAAGGCGCTACCGGCCCTGACCGTCGAGGAGGAGGAGATCAGGCGCTTCGCCGCTGCGCTGCGCGAGACGATCGCCGCCGCCGAGCGCTACCCTGCCGCGCTGGCCCGCTTCGGGCTGCGCACCGGCATCAGGAGCGCGCTGCCACGGCACTAGGCGCTGGGCGCTCCAGCCCTGGAGTGGCCCTTGGCGCCAACGGCGCCTAGCGCGAGGCGGTGAACACGTCGGCCCCGAACTTCGGCGCGCCCGCCGCCTCGGCCAGCGCCGGGAGTCCCAGCAGCGACTCCCAGCTCGCAAGCGAGGAGTAGTGGTCGTACGGGGTCGTGCTGATCGTGCCCGGCTTGATGAACGGCGAGATCAGCACGGCGCCGACCAGCCCTCCGCCCGGGCCGGTGATTCCCGGCAGCGGCGAGCTCGGTCCCGGCTGCTCCCCGCAGCAGGAGGAGGCGTCGGACTGCGGCCCGTCGGACTCGTCGAAGGTGATCTCCAGCAGGCCTCCATGCTGGAAGGCAGGCGAGGAGGTGATGAGCGGCACCCACGTTTCCAGGAAGCGGTCCATGTCGGCCAGGGCCGAGGGGCCGCTGGGCTCGTTCTTGCAGGGATAGTCGTGCCCGTCTTCGCAGAGGTTGGGCGTGATGAAGGAGAAGGTGGGCGTGCGCCCGGCGTGCAGCAAGTCCGTCGCCAGGCCCGTCTCGCCGTGCAGTGCCGCGGTGGGCATCGCCCCGGTCGGCGAGCCGAGGGCCACGACGTGGGCGTCGCAGTAGGACTGTTCGCCGATCACCGACTGGAAGTAGACGAACGGGTCGTGACGGGCGGCATAGCCGTCGCCTTCGACCGCTTCCTGCGTTTCGTCCCTCGAGTTCAGCGCCGGGTGTCCGCAGGCCGCCGCCTCGCGGTTGGGATCGTTGCCCATGTCCTGCATGTACGCCTTCCACCTGCGGCCCGCCGCCGACAGCTGCGTGCCGATATTGGCGATGGCGGTGGGGTATACGCAGCCGACACCGGCCTCGACCCCGTCCGGTTCCGTGCTCGCGCCGGCGAATTCGTCGAAGTCCTGGCAGTCGGCCTGGTTCTCGGGGTTGGGCGGCTGACCGGAGACGATCGAGATGTAGTTGTCATTGCTCTCGTGGCCGGTGGCGTGGTAGTTCTCCAGCAGCGCCCCCTCGGCGGGCAGCGTCTGCGCCAGGTAGGGATCGGCTTCGGGTTCGCCGAACGTGCTCGCGTAGTCCTCGTTCTCGAGCATGATCACGAAGACGTGCTTGATCTTGGGCTGCTTGTAGGGCGGCGTCTTCGCCGCGGCTCCGTCGCTGGGGGCGCCCGAGAGGAGCAGCGCCGTCAGCAGCGCGCACAGCGCAGCCGTGGCGAGCGCGATGCGCCCGCGCCGGCGAGCGCCCGAGTCGCTGCTTCCCGCCGCCGTCATGATTCGATCACCGCTTCGGTCGGGACGGGGGGCTCGACGATCGTCGACGGCGGTTCCGGGAAGCTCGCCTGGCCGAGGTCGAGGAAGTCGGCGACCGTCCGCGCGTTGGCGTCCCGGTAGCTCAGCGCTGGCAGGTTCCACTTCGCCTCGATCGTGGCCAGCACGGAGGTGTGGTCGTGCACGACGTTGGTGACGCCGTTGGGCCTGGAGTAGGGGGACGCGACGATTGCGGGCACCCGCGGGCCGTAAAGGTCGTATTTGCCGGGCACGTCTTCGGGCCCGAGTTGCGGCTGGATCGAGTCCGGTTCGATCGCCGGCGGCGGCGGGACGTGGTCGTAGTAGCCGCCGTGCTCGTCGTATGTGTAGACGAGCAGCGTCCGCGGCCAGGCCGGCGAGCGCAGCACCGCCTGGACGGCCTGGTAGGCCCAATACTCGCCGTAGGCCATGTCCTGGCTGCTCTCCTCGTCGCCGCCCGTGGATTCGAGCTTGGCTCCCAGGGCGGCCAGGCCGGGAACCTGCGTGAGCGGCGAGCCGATGTCCGAGAGCGCGCCGAACTCGGGGTCCACGAAGCTCACCGCCGGCAGCGACCCGGCGGCGCAGTCAGCGAAGAACTGGGCGACCGGGGCGAGGTTGGTCGGGTATTTCTCGATGATCGAGGGGATGATCGCCGTCTGGGGCAGGTCGGTGAAGTAGTTGCGCCAGCTGATCCCATATGCGTGCAGCCGGTCGAAGATCGTGCCGTTGGGCGGCGGCGGGTCTTCGAGGCTTTCGTCGCTCGTGGCGATGTCGCCATAGGCGGTGCCGGCCATCAGGAAGCGGCGGTTGGGGTAGGTCTGGCAAGGGGCCGAGCAGAACCACTTGTTGGCGATCGTGAAGGTGCGCGCGAAGGAGTAGGCGAACGGCAGCACCTCCTCGGTCCAGTAGCCCATCGGCTCGTCGGATTCGACCGAGCGGACGAACCCGTTCATGCGCCCTCCATCGATCTGCTCATGCGTCGCGTTCCAGGTCTGGGTGACCGAAGGCGCCTGGGCGGTCGTGGGGATCACGAAGGACTGCACCGGGCCGTCCGGCCCCGGGTTCTCGTTGCGCGCATCTCCAGCACGGTCGAAGCGCAGACCGTGCGCCCCGGTCTGCCCCGACAGCGCCAGCGCCCCGAGCAGGTTGTCGAAGGAGTGGTTCTCCATCATCACGACCACGATGTGGTCGAATGGCAACGATTCCTCGACGGTGCCCGCCGGGCGCTTCGGGTTCGGCAGGCTGTCCGGGAGGCGTACCGGCCTGGCAAGCGCCCCGCCCGCTCGCAGTAGGCCTCCCGCGCCGTACAGCGCCGCGCCGGCGTAGGCCCCGTTGCGCAGCAGCCTGCGCCGGGTCAGCGGCCGGCCGTGATGGCCGGGCTGGGGCGTGGGGTCCTCGCGTTCGTCCGGCGGCATCTCGCCGTTGTGGTTCCCGCGTGCCCCGGTGCGCTCGTGAAGATCCTGTGATTCCGAGGCGCTCGCGATCAGGCCGCGGTGCGGCCGCTCCGGCGCCGGGCCCGCTCGCCGCTAGCCTGTCCAGCCGTGCTCAGTACAAGAGATGACATCCGCAACGTCGCGATCGTCGCCCACGTCGACCATGGCAAGACGACGCTGGTCGACGCCATGCTGTGGCAGTCCGGCGCCTTTCGGGTGGGTCAGGATGTCGCGACCCGGGTGCTCGACTCGATGGACCTGGAGCGTGAGAAGGGGATCACGATCCTCGCCAAGAACACCTCGCTCCAGTACAGGGGCGTGAAGCTGAACATCATCGACACGCCCGGGCACGCCGACTTCGGCGGTGAGGTCGAGCGCGGGCTGACGATGGTCGACGGTGTGCTGCTGCTGGTCGACGCGTCCGAGGGCCCGCTGCCCCAGACCCGCTTCGTGTTGCGCAAGGCGCTCGAGGCGGGGCTGCCCGTGATCCTGGTCGTCAACAAGGTCGATCGGCCCGACGCGCGGGTCGCCGAGGTCATCGACGAGGTCTATGAGCTGTTCCTGGACCTCGACGCCGAGGAGCACCAGATCGAGTTCCCGATCGTCTACTGCAACGCGAAGGCCGGCGCCGCCTCGCTCAGCTACGAGCCGGGCGATGAGCTGCGCTCCGGCGACCTGTCACCACTGCTCGACCTGCTGCTCGAGCAGATTCCGGCGCCGACCTACGAGCCCGACCACCCGTTGCAGGCGCTCGTCACGAATCTGGACGCCTCGCCCTACGTCGGCCGGCTGGCGATCTGCCGGGTTCGAAACGGGAGCATCCGCAAGGGGCAGCAGATCGCGTGGTGCCGCGCCGACGGGTCGATCCAGCGCGCGCAGGTCGCAGAGCTGTATGTGACCGAGGCGCTGGACCGGGTCGATGCCGCCGAGGCAGGCCCGGGCGAAATCATCGCCGTCGCCGGGATCGCCGAGGTGACCATCGGCGAGACCCTGGCCGATGCGGAGGACCCGCGGCCACTGCCCGTGATCACGGTCGACGAGCCGGCGATGTCGATCACGGTCGGGGTGAACACCTCGCCCCTGGCCGGCCTCGAGGGCGACAAGCTGACGGCCAGGCAGATCAAGGACCGCCTCGACCAGGAGCTGGTCGGCAACGTCTCGCTGCGGGTCAACGAGACCGAGCGGCCGGACACCTACGAGGTGCAGGGACGCGGTGAGCTGCAGCTGGCTGTGCTCGTCGAGATGATGCGCAGGGAGGGGTACGAGATGACGGTCGGCCAGCCCCGCGTGCTCGAACGAGAGATCGACGGTCGGCGCCACGAGCCCGTGGAGCGTCTCTCGGTCGACGTGCCGGAGGAGCACGTCGGCACCGTCACCCAGCTGTTGGCGGCGCGCAAAGGCCGCATCGAGCACATGACCAACCACGGCACCGGTTGGGTGCGGATGGACTACCTCGTCCCGGCCCGGGGCCTGATCGGCTTCCGCACGGAGTTCCTGACCGAAACACGCGGCACGGGCATGATGCACCACGTCTTCGACCGGTGGGAGCCATGGGCCGGCGAGCTGCTGACCCGGAGCACGGGCGCGCTCGTCGCCGACCGGCGCGGACAGACGGCCACCTACTCGCTGATGACGCTCCAGGAGCGCGGGATCCTGTTCGTCGGTCCGGGCGAGGACGTCTACGAGGGCATGATCATCGGCGAGAACGCCCGCGCGGAGGATCTCGACGTCAACCCGACGAAGGAGAAGCACCTGACCAACATGCGCTCCTCCACGGCTGATGTGCTGGTCAGGCTGGACACACACCATCGTCCCAGCCTCGACGAGGCGTTCGAGTTCGTCCGCGAGGACGAGTGCGTCGAGGTGACCCCCGCGTCGGTGCGGGTGCGCAAGGTGGTGATCTCGAAGGTCGAGCGCCTGAAGGCGATGCGGACGGCGCGCAAATGAGCGCCGCCGAGGGCGAGCATGGATCTCCGTCCCCGCGCTCGGGCGTGGTGCTGGAGGGGCTGGTCAAGTCGTTCCACGGCAACCGGGGGCCCGTCCATGCCGTGCGCGGGATCGACGTGAGCATCGAGCCGGGCGAGACGGTCGCGCTGCTGGGGCCCAACGGAGCCGGGAAGTCGACGACGATCGACATGCTGCTGGGACTGCTGGCGCCCGATCAGGGGCAGGTCCAGGTGTTCGGCCATCCGCCCGCCGCGGCCGTGGCGGCGGGCGAGGTCGGCGCGATGCTGCAGACGGGGGCGCTGATCCGCGATCTCAGCGTGAGGGAGCTGATCGCGATGATGGCGTCGCTCTACCCCGCGCCGATGTCGGTCGAGGAGGTGCTCGAGCTGACCGGCACCGACGAGTTCGCCGAGCAGCGCACCCAGAAGCTCTCAGGAGGCGAGACGCAACGGGTCCGCTTTGCGGTGGCGATGGTGAGCAACCCGCAGCTGCTGGTGCTCGACGAGCCGACCGTGGCGATGGACGTCGAGAGCCGGCGCGCCTTCTGGACGACCATGAGGCGGTTCGCCGCTCGCGGTCGGACGATCCTGTTCGCGACGCACTATCTGGAGGAGGCCGACGCATACGCCGATCGAGCCGTGCTGATGGCGCACGGCAGGATCGTCGCCGATGGGCCCCCGGCGGAGATCAAGGCGAAGGTCGCAAGCCGGACGATCCGCGCGGTCCTGCCGGGGGCCGAGCCGGCCGCGCTCGAGGCCCTGCCGGGAGTCAGCGCGGTCGAGCGCCGCGGCGAGGCTGCGGTGCTCATATGCCCGGACTCCGACGCCGCGATCCGCGCCCTGCTCGAGGCCTATCCGCAGGCGCGTGACATCGAGATCGAGGCCGCCGGCCTGGAGCAGGCGTTCCTGGCATTGACGGGCGACGGGGCAGAGGCGCCGGAGCGCAGCGCAGTATGAGCTCGCTCGTCTACACGCGCTACGAGCTGCTGCGGACGCTGCGCAACCGCCGCTTCCTGCTGCTGTCGCTGATCTTCCCGCTGATCCTGTACTTCGTCGTCGCGGCACCCCGCCGCCACGAGCACGTCGAAGGAACCGCCATCACCTGGGCTCTCTACTACATGGTCGGGCTGGCCGCCTTCGGCACGATGAGCGCGATGCTCTCGAGCGGGGCGCGGATCGCGGCCGAGCGGGCGGTGGGCTGGAACCGCCAGCTGCGGATCAGCCCCCTGCGGCCGCTCGCCTACTTCCGCGCCAAGGTGCTGACGGGTTACATGATGGCGCTGATCAGCCTCGCCGCCCTGTACACGGCCGGCGTGGCCCTGGGCGTCGAGCTGAGCGCGACCGAATGGCTCGAGCTGACCGGGCTGATACTGGTCGGCCTGGTCCCGTTCGCCGCGCTCGGGATCACGCTCGGCCACCTGCTGACGCCGGACTCGATCGGGCCGGCGCTGGGTGGAGGCATCGCGCTGCTGGCGCTGTTGGGCGGCACCT
Organism: Solirubrobacteraceae bacterium; assembly: GCA_052145475.1. Lineage (GTDB taxonomy): Bacteria > Actinomycetota > Thermoleophilia > Solirubrobacterales > Solirubrobacteraceae > Palsa-744. Next base: position 2,041 of record JBKQOO010000168.1, on the reverse strand, counting down.
GGTTCCCGCTCGGCCACAGCGGCTTCCTCTATCAGTTCGCCCAGTTCCTGCCGTCCTACTGGCTCGTCCAGGCGAGCCACGTGGCGCTGGGCGGCGCCGCCTGGCCGGCGAAGGGCTGGATCGTGATGGCCGCCTGGACGCTGATCCTCACGAGGGCCGCGCAGCGCGCCTACAAGCGTGACACGGGTCGCGTCTAGCGGTTAGGGTACCCACCGTCCACCCCCCGAGCAGGACCGTGCCGGCCGTGAGGCCTGGCCTCCTGCACTCAACAGGAGCTTTAGATGACCGGACTGACGCGGCTGCGACCGCTTGGCCCCGCGACCCTCTTCGCGCTGTGCATCGCCCTCGTGCTGCCGGCCTCAGGCCAGGCAGCGGCCACCGTGACATACACGAAGGAGAGCCAGCCGGCCTACGAATCGCAGCTGGCCAAAGACGAAATCGCCTCGGCGACATTCAACAAGCGCGTCCGCAGCCTGCGCATCACGACGAAGAACGGCCAGTACTTCCTCTACAAGTACCCCAAGAAGGGCTCGCCGCAGGTCGAACAGGCGCTCAAAGCGAAGCACGTGACCGTGACGGTCCTGACCCCGGCCGAAGCCGAGAAGGAAGCCAAAGCGAAACCGGTCCACCACAAAATCCGCTACATCGCGGGTGGCATCCTGATCGTCATCGTGATCGTCGTCGGAGTGGTGCTCCTGGTCAGGCGCCGCCGCGTGCGGGACTGAGGCGAGCACCGTGCGGCTCCCGGCGCGAGGAGTGAATTGGATTCAGAGGAGCTAGAGCGGCGCCTGGCCGCGTTTCCCGACTGGCTGTACGAGTTCCGGTTCGACGGCGACGTGCGCACGCCGGTGGCGAACCGCACGATGGTCAACCGCCAGCAGGAGCGCTACCGGTACTTCTTCGAGGCTCTTCTGAGGGTGACGGGTGGGTCGCTGCGCGGTCGCCGTGTGCTCGACCTGGGCTGCAACGCGGGGTTCTGGTCGCTGGCGGCCGCCGAGGCCGGCGCGGACTTCGTGCTCGGCGTCGACGCGCAGCAGAGCTACCTCGACCAGGCCGCGCTCGTGTTCGAGGCCAAGCAGGTGGACCCCGACCGCTACCGCTTCGAGCGGGGAAACATCCTCGAGCACGAGTTCGCCGAGAACTACGACGTGGTCCTGTGCCTGGGGCTGATGAGCCATGTCTGCAAGCCCTTCGAGCTGTTCGAGGTGATGGCCGGGGTGGCCCCGGAGCTGATCGTGATCGACACCGAAGTCTCCCGCTCGCGTCTCAGCATCTTCGAGCTCGCTGCTCCCTACAAAGCCGAAGACTCGGTCGAATACCCGCTCGTGATGGTGCCGAGCCCCGCGGCTGTCGAGCAGCTCGCAGCGCAGTTCGGGTTCAGCTCGATCGCGCTGGCGCCGCGGATCGGCGAGCGGGCAGGGATGAGCGACTACCTGCGCCGGCGCAGGCTGGCCTTCATCTGCTCCCGCGGCCCGTCGCCGACAGACGGCCTCGAGGCCCACCCCGGTCGGTCGTTGCTGCCATGGTGGGTGCGGGACCCGCGCGCGCTGCTGAGCGCCCTGCACTGAGCGGCCGCGGCCCCAGCGCCGCGTGCCGGGCGGGAGCCCGGCCCTCAGGAGACCTTCGAGGCCGTCAACGCGTGCGTCGCCCGAGACCGCTCGCGGGTCGGCAGCGGCTGCGCCGGCGGCGCCCACAGGTAGCTGACCACGCAGCCGAGGGCAATGGTCGCCACGACCAGCAGCTCGGGGCCGGAGTCCTCGACCAGCGCCCCCACCACGCCAGCGGTGAGACCGCCCGCGAGCGCCGCCAGCCAAGCCGCGTCGCCGGACACCGGCGCCAGCAGGCGCTCACGGCGTCGCAGGGCGAGCGCGGCGCATGCCAGTGCCAGCGCCGTGGCCACCGGCATCGCGTGGTTGCGCAGCTCGTCCCAGGCCGCCTTGTAGCGGCGGACCAGGATGTCGCGCACGTCGCCCGGGGAGCGCGCGTGCAACACGCTCCCCGTGAAGTGGCCGCTGCCGTGCGCGGTCGCCAGGTCGATCAG
>JBKQOO010000167.1:0-22587 GCA_052145475.1 Solirubrobacteraceae bacterium | reverse complement strand
CGACCGCGGCGATGAGCTCACCCGACGCGGAGCCGGGCTACCGTGCGATCGCCGGCCCCACCTGGCGCAACGTGTACGCCGCTCGCTTCGGCCTCACCGCGGCGCTCTACCGCCCCGGTCTGCGGGCCGACCGGCTGCCCTGCCCGTTGCTCGTGCAGATCGCCGACCGCGACGCCGTCGCGCCGCCCGTGGCGGCCCAGGATGCCGCCTGGCTGGCCACCGGCCGCGCCGAGGTCAGGACCTACCCGATCGGCCACTTCGACGTCTACCGCGGCGACCCCTTAGAGCGGGCCGTGACCGACCAGCTGCACTTCCTCTACCGCCATCTCGGCTCGGCCGCCGCCGGCGAGGCTCTTCCGGCACACGATGGCGCCGTCCTGCCGGCCGGCCGGCCCGCCTCCTGACTGCGCTCCCCGGCCCGCGACTGTCACCTCGGAACAAGATTCTCTCCTGATTCAGAGAATCGTGTGTTCCCTGGCGACAAAGGTTACGCCGCCGGGCGAATCGAGGTGGAAAATGGTCTTGACGCCTCGAAGTCACCGCGGATAGGTTGGATCGGACAGCGCCGAGGGAGGACGGGCCGCCGCTCGGTGCGTCCGGGGGCTCTGGGCGGTAATCAAGGAAGGGGAGAGGGAATCGAATGGGGAAACGAACCCGCATCGTAGGTCTGGCTGCGCTCATGGCCGGGATGCTGATACCGGCGGCGTCGGCTGCAGCTTCACAGTACGTGGCGCTTGGCGACTCATACTCCTCAGGGGTGGGGTCGAGGACGTTCTACGAAGAATCAGGTGAATGCAAGCGCAGCCCCTACGCATACGGTCCGCTGGTCGCGAAGGCCGACAGCTACACGCTGAGCTTCCAGGCCTGCGCCGGCGCGAAGACCAATGAAGTCGATGAAAAACAGCTCGGCACGCTGAGCAGCTCGACCGCTCTGGTGACGATCACGATCGGAGGCAACGACGCCGGCTTCGGCCACGTCATGGAAGAATGCGCTGTGTATTACTTCTGGTGTGGAGAAGCGATCGAAGAAGCCGATTCATACATCAAAAACAGCTTGCCGAAAGCGCTGGAAACAACGTACAAAGACATCCGCGCCAAGGCGACGACCGCTCAGGTGATCGTGCTGGGCTATCCGAAGCTGTTCACGAAGGAAGGCGCGACGTGCGGTGTCAACACACTCACCTCGGGCAACGAGAAGAAAATCAACGAATCGGCAGAAAAACTCGACGCCGCGGTCAAGGCGCGGGCCGAAGCGTTGAAATTCACCTTCGTCAACCCGACGAGCGCCTTTGAATCGCACGAGGTGTGCGCGTCCGTCGAATGGCTGAACGGTGAGTCCAATCCGCTGGGCGAAAGCTACCACCCCAACACCAAAGGCCAGGAAGAGTTCGCCAAACTGGTCGAGGCGGCGATCTAGGAGGCGCGATGCACCGAGCCGTCCGCGGCGATCACTCTCCGCGGACGGCTCGCTGCGATTTCTCTCAGGCGATCCAGTACCGCCGTCTCGGCACGCCGTCCTCGTCCACGCGCACGTCCTCGAGCACTCCGCCGAGGCGTTCGATCACCGCGATCGAGCCGCGGTTCCCCTCATCGCAGGTCACCAGCACCGCCTCGACTCCCTCTGCGCGGGCGAGGATCAAGCCCTGGCGTAGGATCTCCGTCGCGTAACCGCGCCTGCGAAAGGCCGGCCGAACGCCGTAGCCGATGTGGCCTCCGAAGTCGGCCAGGTACCGGTTCAGCTCGTGACGGATCGAAATACGCCCGACGAGGCGTTCCTCCGCTTCCGCAGCGAGGAACGTCGAGGCCACCCAGCGCTCTGGCAACTCGATCCCGCGCCGGCGGCACCCGAGCCGGGAGACGTAGCGGGCCCACGGTTCCTGCGGTTCCCACCCGAGCAGAAAGGGGAAGCCGTCGGGCTCCAGCTCGCTGTGGGCGGCGAGCGCTTCCGTCTCGTCCTCGATTCGCAGGGGGCGCAGGCGCAGCGGCGGCATCGCAACAGTCTGCCCGGACATGCGGGCGCGGGCGGATCGGCTCAGTCGCCCTCGGCGCGGGTCGGCGAAGCGTCGCGCTCGAACATCTCCACCAGCCGCGCCCTGCAATAGGGCCACTGCCTGCGGTTGCGCCCGCCGCCCGGGTGCAGCGTGTCGAGCAGGGCCAGCCCCCGCATCGTCGCGGCGGCCGTGTCGAGCAGGCCGTCGAAACCGGGCTGCTCGGCGAGCTCGCCGAACAGCGTCCGCGCCAGTCGCAGCGTCTGGCGGTCCAGGTCCCGCTCGACCGGCGCGAGGCGCTCGCGCAGCTCTGGATCGGTCCGCGCATGCGTCCACAGGTCCAGCGCAGCCTGGTAGAGCGGGCTCGCGTAGCCCGACCACAGCAGGTCGAGCGCTTTGGCCAGGCGCTCGCGGCCCTCGGGCAGTCCCTTCGCCGCGGCCAGCAGCTGCTCGCCGCGGCGTTCGGCCAGGTGCTCCATCGCCGCGGCCAGCAGCGCCTGGCGGGTCTGGAAGTGATGCAGGTGGGCGCCGCGCGAGAGACCCGCCCGCTCGGCCACGCGGCTGGTCGTGGTGCTGGCGTAGCCGTCCTCGACGAGGCAGGCGATCGTGGCGTCCAGCAGCGCCTGCCTGGTCGAGGCGCTGCGCTCCGCCTGGCTGCGTCGTGCCGTCGTCTGGCCGGCTGTCGTCTCCATCTCGAGATCCTAATCATATTTGCGTTCAGGCATGAACGTTTGTGGTAGCGTTTGCGCCCGCGCAACAACCGCGAAGGCCGCCCTCCCCGCCCGGGGCGTCGCGGCGGCACAACGACCTTGGGAGGTCCGACTGATGGCAGGCGCAGAGGCACTGGTGTTCGACGCGATCCGAACGCCGCGCGGCAAGGGCAAGTTCAACGGGTCGCTGCACGGCACCAAGCCGGTCGACCTGGTCGTCGGGCTGATGCACGAGACGCTGGTCCGCAACGAGAAACTCGATCCCACGCGCGTGGACGATGTGGTCCTCGGCTGCGTCTCCCCCGTGGGCGACCAGGGCGCCGACATCGCCAAGACGGCCGCCATCAAGGCGGGCCTGCCCGACACGGTCGCCGGCCTGCAGGTCAACCGCTTCTGCGCCTCCGGCCTGGAGGCCGTCAACATCGCCGCCCAGAAGGTCGCCTCCGGCTGGGAGGATCTGGTCCTCGCCGGCGGCGTCGAGTCGATGTCGCGGGTGCCGATGGGCTCCGACGGCGGGGCCTGGGCGATGGACCCCGAGACGAACTACGACACGTCGTTCGTGCCCCAGGGCGTCAGCGCCGACCTGATCGCGACGATCGAGGAGTTCAGCCGCGAGGACGTCGACGCCTACGCCGCGCGCTCGCAGGAGCGCGCCTGGAACGCCCAGCAGGACGGCCGCTTCGCCAACACGGTGATACCGGTCAAGGACCTAAACGAGAACGTCGTGCTCGACCACGACGAGTTCATCCGCCCCGGCACGACCGTCGAGACGCTGGGCGGCCTGAAGCCGTCGTTCGCGGCGATCGGCGACATGGGCGGCTTCGACGCGGTGGCTCTGCAGAAGTACCACTGGGTCGAGAAGATCGACCACGTCCACACGCCCGGCAACTCGTCGGGCATCGTCGACGGCGCCTCGCTGCTGACGATCGGCAACGAGAAGACCGGCGACGAGCTCGGCCTGAAGCCGAAGGCGAGGATCCTCGCCACCGCGCTGTCCGGCGCCGACCCGACGAACATGCTCACCGGCCCGGCTCCGGCCAGCCGCAAGGCGCTCGAGAAGGCCGGCCTGACGGTCGAGGACCTCGACCTGGTCGAGATCAACGAGGCGTTCGCCGCCGTCGTGCTGCGCTTCGTCAAGGACATGGGTCTCGACATGGAGAAGGTCAACGTCAACGGCGGGGCGATCGCGATGGGCCACCCGCTGGGCGCGACCGGGGGCATGATCCTTGGAACGCTGATCGAGGAGCTGCACCGCACCGGCGGCCGCTACGGGCTGGCGACGCTGTGCGTCGGCGGTGGCATGGGAATCGCGACCGTCGTGGAGGCGATCTGACATGGCTGAGAACACGATCCGGTGGGAGAAGGACGAGGACGGGATCGTCACGCTGACCCTCGACGACCCCAGCCAGTCGGCGAACACGATGAACCGGGCCTATGCCGAGTCGATGGCGGCGACGATCGACCGCCTCGAGGCGGAGCGGGAGGAGATCACCGGTGTGGTCATCACCTCGGCGAAGAACACCTTCTTCGCCGGCGGCGACCTGAACGACCTCAGGGCGGCGACCAAGGACGACGCTCCCGCGCTGGCCGAGATGGTCCGCGCGGGCAAGGCGCAGCTGCGCCGGCTCGAGACCCTCGGCGTCCCGGTCGTGGCGGCGATCAACGGCGCCGCGCTGGGCGGCGGGCTGGAGATCTGCCTTGCCACCCACCACCGCATCGCGGTCGATGACCCGAAGGTGCAGATGGGCTTCCCCGAGGTCCAGCTGGGGCTGCTGCCCGGCGCCGGCGGCGTCGTGCGGACGGTACGGATGCTCGGCATCGCCGACGCGCTGATGAAGCTGCTGATGCAGGGTCAGCGGCTACGCCCGGCCAAGGCGATCGAAGTCGGAATCCTCGACGAGGTCGTCCCCAGCCAGGATGAGCTCGTGCCCGCCGCCAAGGCATGGATCAAGGAGCGGGCCTCCCAGGAGGAGCCGGTGACCCAGCCCTGGGACGTCAAGGGCTACAAGATCCCGGGCGGGGCGCCCTCGAACCCGAAGCTCGCGCAGAACCTGCCGGCCTTCCCGGCCAACCTGCGCAAGCAGCTGAAGGGGGCCAACTACCCCGCGCCGCACCACATCATGGCAGCGGCCGTCGAGGGCGCCCAGGTCGACTTCGACACGGCGATCGAGATCGAGGGCCGCTACTTCGTCGACCTGCTCACCGGCCAGGTCGCCAAGAACATGATCCAGGCGTTCTTCTTCGACCTGCAGCAGGTCAACGGAGATCGCGACCGGCCCGAGGGGCTGGAGCAGTTCAGGGCGAGGAAGGCGGTCGTGCTCGGCGCCGGCATGATGGGCGCGGCGATCGCCTACGTATGCGCCAAAGCCGGCATCGAGGTCGTGCTCAAGGACGTCTCGCAGGACGCGGCCGACAAGGGCAAGGCGTACTCGCAGGGGCTGCTCGAGAAGGCGATCTCACGCGGGCGCTCGACTCAGGAGAAGGCCGACGAGCTGCTCGCCAGGATCACGCCGACCGACGACCCCGCGGCCGCCGCCGGAGCCGACCTGGTGATCGAGGCGGTCTTCGAGGACCCAGCCGTCAAGGCGCAGGTCTTCGCCGAGATCGAGCCGCACCTCGCGCCCGACGCGCTGCTCGGCTCGAACACCTCGACGCTGCCCATCTCCGAGCTCGCCGAGGGGGTCAGCCGTCCGGCCGACTTCATCGGGCTGCACTTCTTCAGCCCGGTCGACAAGATGCCGCTGCTGGAGATCATCAAGGGCGAGAAGACCAGCGAGGAGACCCTCTACAGGGCCCTCGATCTGGCCAAACAGATCAGGAAGACGCCGATCGTCGTCAACGACAGTCGCGGCTTCTTCACCAGCCGCGTGATCGGCACCTTCATCAACGAGGGCGTCGGCATGCTGCTGGAGGGGATCCCCGCGGCGACGATCGAGCAGGCCTCCAGCCAGGCCGGCTATCCCGCCCCGGTGCTGCAGCTCTCCGACGAGCTCAACCTCAACCTGGCCAGGAAGATCAGGGACGCCACGAAGGCCGCCGTCGAGGCCGAAGGCGGGGTGTTCGAGGATCGGCCCTCCTTCCAGGTGGTCGACCGCATGCTCGAGGCCGGCCGCGGCGGCAAGCTGTCGGGCGCGGGCTACTACGACTACGAGGACGGCAAGCGGACCGGCCTGTGGAAGGGCCTGAAAGAGATGTTCCCGGAGAGCGGCGATCCGTCGCAGATCTCGCTCCAGGAACTCGAGGAGCGGATGCTGTTCGCCGAGGCGCTGGAGGCGGTCAGGTGCCTCGACGAGGGCGTGATCGAGTCGGTCGCCGACGCCAACATCGGCTCGATCCTCGGCATCGGCTTCCCCGGCTGGACAGGGGGCGTGCTGCAGTACATCAACGGATACGACGACAGCGTGGCCGGATTCGTGGCGCGTGCCCGGCAGCTCGCCGAGTCCTACGGCGAGCGCTTCGAGCCGCCCGCCTCGCTGGTCGAGAAGGCGGAGCGCGAAGAGATCTACGGCGACCAGGCCCTGGCAGCCGCGACGGGCTAGCGCGACAAAGCTGCTCCATTCCCGCGTGGGGGCGTCGTGGCAGGGATGCCGCGGCGCTCTCCGTTTGGCACGCGAGCCCGCCGACCACGCGGGCTCGCGGTCTGTACGGCTCGGCACGAGCGGCGCACCGGGACGAGGAGGTCGGTTGCGATGATTGCGCCGTGAGCGACGCTGCCGTGACGTCGACCTTCGTCTTTGCGGATCTGGCCGGATACACCGCTCTGACGGAGGCTCACGGGGACGAGAGGGCGGCGGACGTCGCCGCCGCGTTCTGCCACCAGCTGCGGGCGCTGCTCGGGGAGTACGACGCCGAGGAGGTCAAGGCGGTCGGCGACGCCCTGATCATCCGCGTGCCCGACGCCGGCCAGGCCCTCCAGCTCGCCGCGCGGATCGTCGGAGACTTCGGCGCACGCGATCGGGCGCTGGCCGTCCGCGTCGGGATGCACACCGGCACGGCCGTGCGTCGTGGCGATGACTGGTTCGGCTCGGCGGTCAACGTCGCCTCGCGGATCGCCGACCTCGCGCATGCGGGCGAGGTGATCGTGAGCGCGGCTACCAGAGAGGCCGCGGCAGCCTCGACGCTGGCCGGTCGGCTGCGCTCGCGGGGACGGCGAAACCTCAGGCACGTGCCCGAACCGGTTGAGGTCTTTGCGCTGGTCCCGGAGGCGATGGAGGCCCGACCCGAGCTTCCCGTGGACCCCGTCTGCAGGATTGCCGTTGCCGCATCGGCTGAGGTGGTGGTGTGGCGTGGCGTCGAGTACCACTTCTGCTCCGGCGCCTGCGCCGATGCGTTCAGGAGATCGCCGATGCGCTATCTCCGCCGCCCTGGCTCGCGCGAGCTCGCACTGGTCTCCGACCAGGCTCGTGAGAGTGCGGCGCGTCGCCTGGCCCGTGCCTACGCCCGTGGTCGGATCGATGGTGGCGAGCTCGAGCAGCGGATGGAGGGTGCGTGGTCGGCGCGCACCCGCGCAGACCTGCAGGCCGTCACCCACGATCTGCCACGCCGAAGGCGCGGGGTGCCGGTCTGGCAGGTGCCGATCATGCCGCTCATCCTCCTGGCGCGGGCAGCACGCGCGCGTGTCCGGCGCGTGCGGCGGCGGCGCTCCGGACGCTGACGGGCAGGGCTATGCTGCGGCTCGGGTGAGGATGCGGGCATCCAGCGACGGTGCCAAGCAGGACAGGCCGCGCCGACTCGTCTATAATGCTTGCCAGCAAGCAAGTATTGGTGGTGGGCATGGCAGCAGGCACGTCGATCGAGAGGCAGGACGCAGGGGCCGAGCAGGCTGAGACCGAGCGCACGGCGCGACTGCGTGTCGCGATCGCGCGGCTGGGCCGGCGGCTGCGGCCCACCCGGGCCGGCGCCGGCCTGACCCCGTCGCAGATCTCGGTGCTGTTCACGATCGTGCGGAGGGGCCCGGTGGGGCTCGCCGAGGTCGCCTCGCTCGAGGCGATCAACCCGACGATGCTCTCGCGGATCACGGCCGAGCTGGCCGAGCAGCGGCTGATCCGCCGCAGGCCCGACCCGCGGGACCGCAGAGCCGCGCTCGTCGAAGCGACCGCGGCAGGAGCGCGGATGCGCGAGCGGATCCACCGCGAGCGCACGCGCGCGCTGGCCGAGCAGATCGAGTTGCTGGCCGAGCAGGATCGCCGGCTTCTGTGGGAGGCGCTGCCCGTCCTCGAGGAGCTCGCCGAGCTGTTGCAGGGCGAGCGCCCGTGACCAGCAGGCTGAGGGGAATCGGACGACTCACGTTCGCGGCGCTGGCCGTCCCGAACTACCGCCGCTACATCGGCGGGCAGTCGATCTCGCTGATCGGGACCTGGATGCAGATGGCGGCCCAGTCCTGGCTCGTGCTGACGCTGACCGGGTCACCGACGACGCTCGGGCTGATCATCGCGCTGCAGACGCTGCCCGTGCTCCTGCTCGGCCCGTACGGCGGGGTCGTCGCCGACCGCGTCGACAAGCGCCGGCTGATGATCGTGCTGCAGGGCGCGATGGGGCTGCAGGCCCTCGTCCTGGCGGTGCTCACGCTCAGCGGCGACGTCCAGGTCTGGGAGATCGGCGTGCTGGCGCTGCTGCTCGGCCTCAACAACGCCTTCGAGAACCCGGCCCGCCAGTCGTTCATGCTCGAGATGGTCGGCCCGGAGAACCTGCGCAACGCGGTCAGCCTCAACTCGGTGCTGGTCAACGTCGCGCGCACGATCGGCCCGGCGGTCGCCGGCGTGCTGATCGCCACCGCCGGCGAGGGCTGGTGCTTCCTGCTGAACGCCGCCAGCTTCGCCGCGGTGATCGCCTCGCTGCTCAGCCTCGACCTCGCCGCGATCGAGCCCAGCCCATCCAGCGGCCGCCGCGCCGGACAGCTGCGCGAGGGGCTGCGCTACGTCCGGAGAGCGCCCGAGTTGGCGGTGCCGCTGGTGATGATGGGGATCGCCGGCGCGCTGGCCTACGAGTTCCAGGTGACGCTGCCCGTGATGGCCAGCCGCGGCCTCGGCGTGGGCGCGGCCGGCTTCGGCTTCATGACCGCGTCGATGGGCGCGGGCGCCGTGGTGGGGGGCCTGTTCGTCGCCGCGAGGGGCCGGACCGGGATCCCGACGCTGGTGATCGCGGCCTGCGCCTTCGGGCTCGTGCTGGCGCTCGCAGCCCTCGCGCCCGATCTGCCCACCGAGATGCTGGCGCTGGCGTTGGCCGGGGCGGCGAGCATCGCGTTCATGTCGACCGGCAACTCGACCCTGCAACTGGCCGCCGCCCCGAGTATGCGCGGGCGGGTCATGTCGCTGTGGTTCGTCGCCTTCCAGGGCTCGACGCCGATCGGCGGGCCGCTGGTCGGCTGGGTGATGGCCTGGGCGGGAGCTCGCGCGGGCCTCGGGCTCGGCGCGGTCAGCCTCCTGTTCGTCGCGCTGCTGGGGCTGCTCAGCCTCCGCCGGCTGCAGGGAGGCCCGGTCCGCGGCCTGCTGCGCCAGGCCCCGAACAACGCCTGAGCGGCGGTCCTGCGCCGGGCGCCGCCGTCAGCGCCCGGTCGAGCCGAGGCCGCGGGGCCCCCGTATCGTCGCCTCGAGCGCGCCGTCGCCCGCCAGCAGCCGCCAGGGCCGGAGCTCGGTGAGGAGCAGCTGCGCGATCCGCTCGCCCCGCTCGATCGGGAAGGGATGCTCCGGGTCGGTGTTGAGCAGGATCACGATGACCTCGCCCCGGTAGCCCGGGTCGATCAGGCCGGGCGAGTTGAGGACCGTGATCCCGTGCCGGGCGGCGAGCCCCGAGCGGGGCAGCACGAGGGCGCAGACCCCCGCGGGCAGGCCCAGCGCGATCCCCGTCCCCACCGCCGCCCTCGCTCCCGGGGCGAGCACCAGCTCGGCGTCGGCGTGCAGGTCGAAGGCGGCGTCGTCCTCGTGGGCGCGCGAGGGCAGGCGGGCCGTCTCGGTCAGCAGGCGGGCCGGCACGTCCATCGCGCCATCGTAGAGGGCGACCCGCGGGCGGGCCCTGCGCCTCTTCAGCCGTCGGCGGCGCGGCGCTGCTGGGAACGGAGCTCGGCCGTCATGCGCTCGAGGCGCGGCTGCGCCGAGGAGTCCAGATGCGTCATCGCCGCCGCCACGGCGGGGTGGACCGTGCCGATCAGGCGATGCATCTCCTGCGCGATCCGCCGGTAGGCGGCGTGGCCGGCGCGTCCGGAGCGAAGCTCGATCAGATGGATCGCCTCGCGGGCGTTCAGGTCGAGCACGTAGCGCACCCTGAAGGCGAGGCACAGGGCGTAGGGCGCCAGCAGCTCCTGGCCGTCGTCGACGAGCGCCTGCCATGCCGTGCGGGAGCGCTCGGTGGCGGCGCGGAACTCGTCGGCCATTCCCGCCGCGAGCAGCTCCTGGGGGATCTCGACGCCCAGGTGCGGGCCCAGCTGCTGCCACTGGGCGGTCAGCATCCGGTGGCGCTGCAGGTCGCGGAAGGCGCCGTAGTCCGAGACGATCTCGAAGCGGTAGCGCAGCGCCTCGAAGCCACGGCCGGGCAGGTGGCGGCGGTTGCCCCGCGGGCCGGACAGCTCGGCGATCAGCTCGCCCAGCTCCTGGCTGCCGAGTCCCGCCAGCCGCGCCGCGACCGCCGTCTCGTCGACGCCGGCCGCCTCGAACAGCAGCGCGGCCGCCAGCAGCCGCTCGTCGCCCTCGGCCCGCAGCAGCCTCACGCCGGCCTGCTCCTCAGCCGAGGGGCCGTCGAGGCCGAGGCGTTTGACGAGGTCACGTTCGGCGCGCGCCCGCCGGCGCAGGAAGCTCTGCCACTCGCCACCCCGCTCGGGGCGCGGCACGCGGGCGACGAAGCTGGGCAATGCCGCCTGCATCGCCGAGAGCATCAGCTCGCCGCAGCGGCGGGCCTCGGGCAGCGGGTGAGCCAGCAGATGGAGGATCAGGCGCTCGAAGGTCTGGCCGCTGGCGAAGATGCCGACGTGCGAGAGGGAGGCCGCCGGCAGCAGCCCCCGGAGCAGGTCGAGCGCCTTGGCGCGTACGGCGCGGGCATGCGCGGCCGGAGACTCGCCGGCCGCTGCAGGGAAGCGCTCGGCGATCCACGCGGTCAGCCGTGGCAGCAGCGTCGCGTAGGTCTCGAACAGGCCGTCCATCGCCCGTTCGTAACCGGCGCCGAGCCCCGGACCGCGGTGGTAGCGGTAGCCGCCCCCGGGCATCGGCGCGTCGTAGGGGATGTAGCGTGTCGACTGCTCCAGGTAGGAGCCGAGCCGGGGGCGCTCGAGGATCTTCGTGAGCAGGTTGGAGGTCCACTCGCATGCGACGTGGGCGCCGGCCAGCTGCGCCACCGAGTCGTCGCCATACTGGCCCAGCACACGGTCGTACAGGTCGGCGGCGCGCTGCCCGGCGCGGTGCTCTGACGGCGGCGTCCGAAGCTCCTCGGCGAACTCGTCCAGCAGCAGCCGGCGCAGCGTGCCGGGGTAGCGCGAGTACCGGGCGAAGAGAGCTCCCCGCGTCGTCTGCGGCAGGTTGAGCAGCGCGAACACGGGCGCGTCCAGATCGGTCACGTACGGAGCCAGCAGTGCCCGCTCCTCGTCGCTGAAGACCTCGTTCACGGGCACCCGCACATCCTCCCAGGGCGGCCGGGACCCGTCCGCGCCCGGGCCGGGGTGTCGCGCGCCGGTGCGATCGGCGTCAGACTGCCGGGGATGGCGGCGATCCGCACCAGTCGAGCAGGACCCGCGAGGATCGCGCCGCGCGCCGCCCGCCGGCGCTGGGCGTTCTTCCGGGCCGGCGCCGTCCTCGCGGCCGTGTGCGCGCTCGGGATGGGCCTGGCAGCCGGGTCGCAGGCGGCGACGGTCAAGCCGAAGAAGCCCAGCAAGCATGCGACCGCCCCGGCCAGCGAAGTGGCGCTGACACCGGACCTGACATCGGGCCCGGGCGCGACGGTCACGATGCCGCCGGTCGGCCTCTCGATCGAGTATCCGGTGATGGCGCAGGACCTCGGCGGGGCGGCCTGTCCGCCGCCGGCCCTGGTCTCCGAGCTCCAGAGGCTCGGCTCGCCTCCGATCGAGCTGGCAGGTCAGAGTCAGGACTTCACGGTTCCCGCCGGGCTGCCCCCGGGGCCGCCCTCCTCCTGGGAAGCGATCACCTCCTACGTCCTGCCCACCTCCTTCTGGGGGCAGCTGCACTGTCTGCTCAGCGCCACCGGGGAGCCGCTGACGGTCGGGCTCAACGCGAGGATCGGGCAGCTCTCGTGGGCCGAACAGATGGTCGCGCAGGCGCAGGCCAGCGCGACCAACGGCCTCGGCTTCTCGCTGGGGAACGAGCCCGATCTCTACTACCTGCCCGACTACGCGTCGCTGGACAAGCCTCAGGGCGATGAAGAAGCGATCGACGTCGATCACTACCTGGCCGTCGCCGGCTACCTCGAGCCGGCGATCGGCGGCGCGCCACTGACCGGACCGGAACTGTCGCTGCCCGCCCACTGGCAGGCTCAGCTCCCGCACGTGATCGAAGCGCTGCACGAGCGGACCGTGGGCGTGCACCTGTACCCGCTGACCGATTGCCGCACACCCAGGGCGGTGACCCTGCAGGGGCTGCTGTCGGCGGGCGTGGGCAACGCTCCGGCGCGCCTCGCCTGGGTGGTCGCCGACGCGAACGCCGCGGGGGTGCCCGCGATCATCTCCGAGGCCAACTCGGCGTCCTGTGGAGGCAAGGCCGGCGTATCCGACAGCCCCGCCGCCGGCGTGTGGGCGCTGCGCTTCGTCCTGTCCGCGTTGAAGACGGGCTTCCGTGAGGTGCGCTTCCACTTCAGCGGCGACCCCTACGACCCGTTCGTGATGCGCGGCGGCGAAGTGCTGCGCCGTCCGCTGGAGAGCGCGATGGCGGCGCTCAACCAGTGGCTGCCGGTCGGCTCGACGCTGCGGACCGTGCCAGGGGTGCGGGAACTCCTTGCCACCGCGGTCGCCCGTCCGGCTGGCGGCACGCTGCTGATCCTCGACAACGAGGGCACCAAGCCGCGTCCCGTCGTGCTCCGCGGCGCGACGAGCGTGAACGTCGCCCTGCTCAGCGCCACCGTGCCCGGTCTGCAATCCGAGCAGCTGAGCGCGGTCGGCGGGCGGATCAAGCTGACCGTGCCACTCGGCGCTGTCGCGGCAGTCTCGACCGCGCCCTGAGTCGCCCGCCTGAGCAGCGATCCTCAGATGTGATCGGCGAGCTCCGCGATCGTGTCCCAGATCTGCGTCGGCTCGACGGCGCTCGCCGCGAGGGCGCCGGCGCGGAACTTGCCTGTGCGGACCAGCACCCCGTCGATCCCGGCCTCGATCGCGCCGCCGACGTCGGCCTCGAGGTCGTCGCCGATCATCGCCGTCGTGGCGGCCTCGCAACCGAGCTCGGCCAGCGCCGTGGAGAAGAAGGTCGAGGACGGCTTGCCGGTCACGACGGCCTGCCGCCCGACGGCGTACTCCAGCGCCACGACGAACGGGCCCGCGTCCAGCACGAGCCCCTGCTCGGACTGCCAGACGCGGTTGCGCTGCAGCGCGATCAGCTCGGCCCCGCCGCGGAGCTGTTGGAAGATCGCGTTCATCCGCGCCCAGGTGAACTCCTCGCCGAGATCGCCGAGGATCACCGCGTCGGGGTCGCCGCCGGAGGGACCTGCGAGCTGCGCCAGGTCCTCGCTCAGCGCCGGGGCGACGTGCAGGGCGACGCGCCGGTAGCCGCGCTCGCGGCAGTGGCGGACCGCCAGCGCGGCCGGCGTCAGCACGTCATCCTCCTCGAGCTGGAAGCCCATCCCCAGCAGCCGATCGACGACCAGGCGACGCGAGCGGGAGGTCGTGTTCGTGACGAGCCGGAAAGGGATCTGGCGATCGCGCAGCAGCTCCAGGGCTTCCCGGGCTCCCGGGATCGGTTCGGCGCCCACGTGCAGCACCCCGTCGATGTCGATCAGCAGGCCGTCCCAGCGGCGGTCGGGCATCCCCGGACTATTGCGCACCGCCTGGAGAGCACGGGACCGCGGATCAGCCTCACCCGGATGAGGTGAAGCGGCAGCGGGGCGCTCCGGGCAGACTCGATGCACCGGAACCGCCCTGGAAAACGCCCGACACGGGAGACGACATGAGCGACAGGCCACTCTTCATCTACGCCGCCACCTACGCCGATGACGCCAACGCGCTGGCTGACTACGACGCCCTGCTCGAGCTGCACGCCGAGAAGCTGGTGGGCACCTACGACGTCGCGTTGATCACGAAGGACGACGAGGGCAAGGTCCACGTCATGAAGCACGAGAAGCCCACCCAGCACGGCGCCTGGGGCGGCATCGCCGTGGGAGCCGTGCTCGGCGTCATCTTTCCGCCCTCGGTGCTCGCGTCGGCCGCGGTGGGCGGCCTGGTCGGAGGCGTCGGCGGGCACCTGAAAAAGGGCATCTCGCGGGGCGACGCGAAGGAGCTGGGCGAGCTGCTCGAAGAGGGCGAAGCGGCGCTGATCGTGATCGGCGAGTCGCGGGTGGAGGAGCAGCTCGACAAGGCCCTGACGCGAGCCGAAAAGACGATCGAGAAGGAAATCGACGCCGACAGCAAGGACTTCAAGCGCGATCTCGAAGAGGCCGAGAAGGAAGGCGCGACGGCCGGCTGAGGAGCGTCTCGCAACAGGGACCGTGCACGGCCAGGCATCGCCCTCAAGCCGGCTGCCATGCTGCGATGGCGGCGAGGTCGGCGGTCGGACGTTCCTCCTCGATCTGAACGACGCCCGCGAAGACGCGGCCGGATTGGCCGTCGATGCTGATCTCGTCGCCTTCGGCGAACTCGCGATCGCCGATCCTGACCCGACGCTTGGCAAGGTCGATGTCCAGCTGGGTCGCGCCCA
Organism: Solirubrobacteraceae bacterium; assembly: GCA_052145475.1. GTDB lineage: Bacteria > Actinomycetota > Thermoleophilia > Solirubrobacterales > Solirubrobacteraceae > Palsa-744. Next base: position 8,052 of record JBKQOO010000167.1, on the reverse strand, counting down.
CGACGCAGGGCTTGCCGAGCTCGCGCGCGACGACGGCGGCGTGTGACGTGCGTCCGCCGCTGCTGGTGAGCAGCCCCGACGCGATGGCCACCCCGGCGAGGTCCTCGGTGCTGGTGTCCTTGCGTATCAGTACCGGGTCGCGGCCCTCTTGGACGAGGCGCTCGGCAGCCTGGACATCGAGTGCGATCGGACCGCTCGCGACCCCCGTGCCCACGGGCTCGGCCTGGCAGATCGCGCGCGTTCCATCGTCCTCGCGCACACGCGTGCGACGAATGCCCTGCAAGTCCAGGCCCGCGAGGCGCTCACGGGCCTCGCTCCTGGACACCAGGCCTTCACCGACCTGATCCACAGCGATGTGCAAGGCCGCCCACGGCGTGCATTTGGCGGTGCGCGTCTGCAGTACGAACAGCTCACCGTCCTGGAGGGTGAACTCGAACTCCTGCGCGTCGCGGAACTCGGCCTCGAGCGCTTGGCAGACCTCTTCCAGACGCTCGTTGACCTCGGGCGCGAGAAGCGCCAGCTGTTCGCCTTCGTCGGGGGTGAACCGACCGCCGACGATCTCTTCGCCCTGCACGTCGCGCAGGAACTCGACGTAGGGCCGCCGGTCGCCAGTGGCGGGATCGCGGGTGAAACCAACGCCTGAGCCCGATAGCCCGCCGGCGTTGCCGAAGACCATGCGTTGCAGAATGATCGCGGTGCCGAGCGTCTCCGGCAGGTCGCGCAGCCGGCGATAGTCGCGCGCCTTTGGCGCGTCCCACGACTCCAGCACCGCCCGCACGGCCGCCTCGACCTGATCGATCGGATTCTGAGGGAGCGGCTTGCCGGTGAGTCTGCGAAAGCGCTCCAGGTGCTCACGGGTCAGCTCCGCCAGCGTCCGCGCGTCCAGGTCGCGGGGACGATGCACGCCGGCTTCCTGCATGCGTGCAGCGGTGGCCTGCTCGAAGGGTTCAGTGGGGCAGCGGGCGACGACGCGGGCAAAGGACTCGACCAACCGCCGATAGGAGTCCCATGCCAGTCGCGGGTTGCCGGTCAGCGCGACCAGGCCCTCGATGCTCTCGTCGCACAGCCCGACGTCCAGCACCGTCTCGAGCATCCCGGGCATCGAAACGGGCGCTCCAGAGCGCACCGAAAGCACCAGCGGGCGCCGCGCGCTTCCGAGTCGCAGGCCGCTGCGGGCCTGCAGCGCGCCCACGGCCGCGGACACGAGCATCCTCAGCCGCGCGCTTTCGTGCCCAGCCGCCAGGTCGCGATACGCGGCGGTGGTGAGAATCGCCGCCTCGGGAACGGGCAGCCTGGCGCGTGCCATGCGTGCGAGACCGTGGCCCTTGGCTCCGATCGATGCGGAATCGGGTATTGCACCTTCCCGCTGCCCGACGACATAGAGCTCCTCTATCGATTCGCTCTCGTCGCGTGCGGGCAATGCCCTCGTCGACGTTTGCTCCGGCCGTGCCACCGGCGGCTCGGAGCGCACCACGTTGCCGAGCACCTGCCCATGGAGCAGATGAGCGGTTCGCATCAGGGCGTCTGCCGCCTCCTCGAGGGCCTGGGTGGCCTGCGCGATGATGAACAGCTCCCCGGCCGCATCGACCTCCCTCACGAGTGCCGCCTGGACCTCGCGCAGCGCCTCGTCGGTGTCGCGCTCCAGTGCCACGATACGGTGAGTCGTCTCCAGGAATGCATCCATGTCCTCGCTCGGGCTGCCGCGATGGATACCGCGTGCCAGCTGGACGGCGCGCAGATGGCTGCGAGCCGCGTCGAGCACGAGATCCATCATTCGCCGTGACTGACCGAGCACGGTCCCCGAGGCACGTCCCTGAGGCAGCAGCGACCAGGAGAAGGCGGCTTCCTCGAGCGCGTCGGCAACATCGTCGGCCTCCTGGACCAGCTCGACGAAGGGCGCCGGCTCCTCAGCGCGAGTGGACGCGCCACGAACCTCGTTGACCAGCTCGTCCGCACTCTGCTCCCACGCACGCGCCAGCCGCGCGATCTCCGCGCGATCACGGCTGGGATGATCCGCCGCCGCCTGCTCCAGCGCGTCGCGCGCCCCCTCGCCGATCGAGACGACCAGCTCCGCATGAGCGGCGATCAGCTCCAAGAGCTCTTGGCGCGCTGTCCGCACGTAGCCGATCAGCTCGGCGCGCGCCTCGTCAGTCACCAGAGACAGCGATCGTCGCGCGAGCAAGCCCTCCGAGCAGATACGCAGCACCGCACGCAAATAGGAGATCGCCGCGGGGGTTCCAAGCACGTCCACCAGCGACTCGCCCGCGCGCGTGCCCCGTCCGCCGGCGAGGGTCAACGCGTCATACACGAGCTGGTCGCTGCCGGCGATCAGAAAGGCCATATGCCCGAGCTCGCGCTCGGCGGCCCAGTCGAGCAAATCGACCGCAGCGCGGTTTCCCACCAGTCTCCGAAGCCGCTTGCGGGCACGGTTCCAGTCGATGAGGAAGACCATGCGCGAACCGAGCAGCTCCAAGAAGGCGTCGAGGGCCTCCTCGGACGCCGCGGCGAGACGGCCCACAGCGAGGTGGTACAGGCCTTGGCCCGTGTCGCCGCCGCGCGAGCGCGTGTCATCCCAGCCGATCCCCTGCCCGGCGAGCATGCGCTGGAAGAACAAGAGCCGCGGGAGGTGAACATCCGTGTAGATCACCGTGACCACTCGCTCGACGATCTTCACCACGACGATGTGCGCCTCGGTCTCGCCGATGTCGTTCTGCACGACGAGCGCGTCGCCGCTGCGCGTGGCGAGAGTGCCGAGGCCCGGATGATCGAAGCGCAGGGGCTGGGTGCGCTCCACGCCCCGCGCAAAGGCTCCCACCAGCGGACGATCAGCCTCCTCTATCCCGTAGACACGTGCCCCCCCGATCGATTCGGTTGCAAGGCGCGCGGCCAGCTGGTTGAGCTTGCGATGAGCGTCCATCACCAGGAGGTGAAGGCTGTCGCGGTCGCCACGGCGTCCGGCTGTCAGCCACGAGATGTCCGCCGCCGTGATCGCGTCCCCGTTCGGCGCCACCGCCCGCTCGATCCCCAGGAGGCGGTCGCCGAGCTCCTCGGCCGTCTTCGCGCCGGTCGCGCGCAACGGCGCGAGCATGGTCTCCACCTCGCCGAATGCCGCGCTGGCCAGATCGGCGGCCCCCGGGATGACATAGAGACCGTCGTCGCGCCGCGCGCTGGCGTGGATGACGTTGTCGAAGCGGGCGTCCGAAACCCCGCTCGCCAGGCGCTCCTCACGCAGATCCGAAACGTCCGGGTCGCCGTCAGCCGCGCCCTGAGCTCTCTGAAGCAGCGCAAGTAGATACTTGACCCGGTCGTTTGCCATGAGCGCTTGCCTGATCAAGTCGGGCAGCAGCAGCTCGTCCTCGCCGAGCGTCGCGATGATGCGGTCCTTCAACATCTGCCTCCTCTTCTAGACCGCAGGCTGATATGACGCTAGCTCGGATCGGGGCCGGGGACCAGCGGTCAAACCCCGGGTCCGCACTGCGGCAAATGGCGGAGCCCGAGGCCCCGGGCCGCGAGGCCAGGAGCTCCCTGGCGGCCTCCGGTGTGGCGACACCCGCCTCGAAAGGACCCGCGCCCTCCGCTGTCGGGCATCATGGGATCCAATGGCTTTGCAGGCACTCGCCGAGTGCCCCGTGCGGGACTCGAACCCGCCCCACCGGATTAAAAGTCCGGCGCTCTACCAGATGAGCTAACGGGGCCTGCGGGCGACAGTCTGGCAGATGGCCCAGGGCGCGGCGCGAGGCAACCGGCGCGTGCCGCGACGTTCAACGCGCCACCGTTGCCTAGGGCTGTTCGGCGGCCGCGATCTCGAGCATCTCCTCGATGGTCGTGACCTTCACGCGGGGCCGGCCGGCGGACTCGCCGAGGGCACGCTCGTGGCGATCGATCGCTTCCCAGCCGGCGTAGGAGACGAGATCGGGCTGGCGTTTGCGCAGCAGCGCCAGCACCGCTTCCGCGTCGGGCGCCTCGGGCCGGTTCTGCGCCTGGGCGCCGCGCCCGTTTGCCGCGACGAGGTCGGCGAAGATCGCGTCGACCGTCTCCTGGGCGTCCTTCTTGTTGGTCCCGATCACGCCGGAGGGGCCGCGCTTGATCCAGCCGACGACGTACTCGCCCGGCAGCGACTCGCCGGTGGCCGGGTCCGCCACGCGCCCGGCCGTGTTCGGTATCACCCCGGAGGGCTCGTCGAAGGGCACCGAGGGCAGCGGGATGCCCCGATAGCCGATCGCGCGGAACACCAGACCCGCGGGAATCGTCTCCCCCTCGCCGGTGGCCCGGGCCCGCAGGCCGCCGGCCGGCGCCGGGACGAGTTCGTTGCGGACCAGCTCGACGGCGCCGACGTGGCCGCCCTCGCCGGGCAGGAGCGCGGTCGGCGAGAGCAGGAAGCGGAGCACGATCCGCTTGGCGTGCCCGGCAGGGGCGCGCTGGGCGTAGGAGCGCAGGATCTCGACGTTGCGACGGGCCGTCGCGTCCTGCTCGGAGCGCGGGTCGGGCACGGCGAGGCCGCGCTCGAGTTCGGCCTCGTCGACGATCACGTCGGCGTCGGCCAGCTCACCCAGCTCGAGCAGCTCGGGATTCGTGAAGGCCGCCTGCGCGGGCCCGCGGCGCCCGACCACGACGACCTCCTTGACGCGGCTCGCCGCCAGCACCTCGAGCGCGTGGTCGGCGGTGTCGGTGGGAGCCAGCTCGGCCGGGGCCAGCACGAGCATGCGGGCCACGTCGATGGCGACGTTGCCGTTGCCGATCACGACAGCGCGCTCTGCCGAGAGCAGGTCGACCTCGAGGTCGGTGTGGTCGGGGTGGCCGTTGTACCAGCCGACGAACTCGGTGGCGGCGTGGGAGCCGGGCAGGTCTTCGCCGGGAATGCCCAGCGGCCGGTCCGATGGGGACCCGGTCGCGTAGACGACCGCGTGGTAGTGGTGCAGCAGCTCCGCCCTGGAGACGTGCTCGCCGAATGTCACGTTGCCGAAGTAGCGGAAGCGGGGGTGGGCGGCCGTCTTCTCGTAGACGCGGGTGACCGACTTGATCTTGGGGTGGTCGGGGGCGACTCCTGAGCGGACCAGGCCCCAGGGCGTGGGCAGGCGCTCGAACATGTCGACCTCGAAGCCGGCATCGGCATCCTTGAGCAGATGCCCGGCGGCGTAGAAGCCGGCGGGGCCGGAGCCGATCACGGCGATGCGGGTGGGAGGGGAGTCGCTCAAGTGGGGTGCTCGGGGTGAAGGGGGGAGGGACGGAGGGATGGGCGCGGCCCGACTCGAACGGGCGACCCCCTCGGTGTAAGCGAGGTGCTCTAGCCAGCTGAGCTACGCGCCCGGGTCGATTCCAGAGGAAGGCTAGCGAGCCCGACTGGCAGGGTCATGGGAGCCGCCTGAGACGCTCCCGCAACCCTGCCTGCCAAGCTGCGGGGATGCCACGCCGCGGCGGGAGAGCGATCAGGGTTTCCCTGCTGGTGGCGGGAGCCGTGGCGCTGCTGGTCGCGCTCGCCCAACTGCTGCTGCCGCGGATCGCCGCCTCGCGGATCTCATCGCGGGTCGGGCGCTACGGGCACGTGGTCAGCGTGAGCGTCTCGGCCTGGCCCGCCGTCAAGCTGCTGTGGGGAGACGCCGACTCGGTGACGGTGCGCACCGGCGCGCTCTCGCTCTCCCCCTCGCAGGCGTCGGCCCTGCTGTGGGAAGGCCGTGGGACGGGACGGATCGAGATCAACGCCGCCACGGCCAGAGTGGGAGGTGTGCAGGTCGAGGATGCCGTGCTCGAAAAGCGCGGCAGCACGCTCTCGGCGAGCGCCCTGATCACCCAGGAGCAGGTCAAACAGGCGTTGCCGCCGGGCATCGGCGTGACGCTGCTGGGCAGTGGCGAAGGGCAGGTCGAGGTGGCCGTCGGGGGCGGGCTGTTCGGGATCGGCGCCTCGGTGCGGGCCGTCGCACAGCCCAGGCAGGGCAGCCTCGTCGTACACCCGCTGGGCTTCCTGCTGGAAGGACTCCAGCTGACCCTGTTCTCGGACCGGCACGTCTACGTCGAAGCGGTCGGCGCGAGCGTCCAGCAGCCCTCGCCACCGATCTACCGGCTGACGATGCGGGCTCGCCTGCATTGAGCGCCTGCCGGCGGCCGGAGCTCAGGCCGCGACCCGAAGCCTCGGCGCTCCGGTCCTGCTCATCGGCGCGACGCGCATCGGCAGCCCGTCGCGGGGGCTGATCGTGGGCATCTGGCGAATGCTCAACCGGAAGTCCTCGGAGAGCTGGAGTGTGCAGCGGGACACCAGCAGCGCGGCGATCGTGCGCACCTCGAGCTGCCCGAAGCGCATCCCGATGCAGGTCCTCGAGCCGCCGCCGAACGGCACGTAGGCGCCCTTCGGCAGCGCCGCCTTCGCCTCCGGCGTGAAGCGCTCGGGCTTGAACCGCTCGGGCTCGGGGAACACCTCAGGCAGGTGGTGGGAGGCCCAGGAGCAGTAGTTGACGAACGCTCGGGCCGGGACGGGCACGCCTTCGAACTCGAATTGCTCGACGGCGCGCCGCGGCCCCACCCAGGCGGGCGGGTACTTGCGCAGGGTCTCGTCCAGAACCATCTCGAGCTCGGGCAGCTCCCCGGCGACCAGCTGCGAGGCAGACGGCGGGCCTCCGTCGGCAAGAGCCTGCTGCTCGGCCCGCAGCCGCGCCACCACGTCTGGATGGCGGGCGAGCTCGTAGAACATGAACGAGACGGTCGAGGTCGTCGTGTCGTGCCCGGCGAACAGCAGCGTCATGACCTCGTCCCTGATCTGCTGGTCGGTGAGCCGGTTGCCCTCGTCGTCCTCCGCATCGAGGAGCAGGCTGAGGATGTCGAAACCGCGTTCGCCGCTCCCGCGGCGCGAGGAGATCTCCGAGTAGATCAGGGTGTCGAGCATGCGCGCCGCACGTTGCATGCGCCCCCACGGCGAGTGCCGGCCGCGCAGGATCCTCAGGAAGTAATCGCTCGAGTAGAAGGCCAGCGCCTCCTCGAACAGTCCCGCAGCGTCGATCGCGCGGGCCTGCTGCCCGTCGGGGTCGACCCCGAACAGCGCACGCATAGCCACCCGCATCGCGAGCCGGCGGGTCCAGGCATAGAGGTCGAAGGTCGCGCCCGGCTCGAGCGCTTCGAGCGCCCGACCGGTCTCCTCGGCGATGACCTCGACCGAGGCGAGCAGATGCTCGCGGTGGAAGGCCGGCAGCATGATCCGCCGGGACTGGCGGTGGAAGTCCCCATCGATCGTGAGCAGGCCGTCGCCCATCAGCCCGATCAGGTCGCGGAAGTGGCCTTCGCGCCACTGGAAGTTGGCGGCGTGGGAGACCGTGACGTAATGGTTGGCGGCCGGTCCGAGCATGAAGACGACGTTGCTGTGAAACAGGCGCAGCGTGAAGATCGGGCCGAAGCGCTCGTAGGCGCTCAGCAGCATGGGCAGCGGTTCGTCGGCGAAGCGGCTCGTCCTGGGCAGCGACAGGCTCGTTTCGCCCGGCGGGAACGGCACGCGTGCTGCGCGCTCGTCACGCAGGTCGGAGATCAGCACCGACAGCGGGCTCCTGTTCAGCATCGGGGGAGGGCCGACGAGCGCCACCGTCACAGCCTAGAGCAAGCACTGGCCAGACGGCCAGTTTTTGGGCGTCCGAGCAGGCGCCTCATCCTTGGCATACTGTCCGGAGCCGCGTGGCCCCCGGGTCCTCGCAGGCAATCGCGGGGGCGTAGCTCAGCAGGTTAGAGCGCTGCCCTGTCACGGCAGAGGTCGCGGGTTCGAGTCCCGTCGCTCCCGTGGAAGTGCCTGCAAATGGCTATTCCAGGAGTTGCACCCGCGTTGGGCACCACCCGGCAAGCAGACATTGCGGTGCGCTCGGAACCGTCTCCGCGGTCAGCTGGAAGCGCTCTGCCGCTAGCCGTCGTGGCTGTTGCAGGAAGCACGTCCCGTGGAAAGACCTGGGTCGCGCTCGCCGTGACGGTCGCTGAGCACACGGCCCTGGGCGCGGTCCTGCTCTATCGACGCGACGAGCATCTCAAACGCTCCGGCTCGACTCTCGAAAGGCGCGGACATGAGTGCCCGACTCCTATTGCTGG
>JBKQOO010000166.1:0-6552 GCA_052145475.1 Solirubrobacteraceae bacterium | reverse complement strand
GACGGCGCCTCCAACACAGTTCCGGTCACCTAGGGGGGATACATGATGAGCGAGATATCCGAGCGCCTCGAGGAACTGGAGAGGCTCGGTCTCTCTCGTCGCCTGCGCATGATCAGCGGCCCGCAGGGCCCGACCGTGCTGCTCGACGGCAAGCCGGTGCTGCTGCTGTGCTCGAACAACTACCTCGGCCTCGCCGACCACCCCCGCGTGCGGGAGGCGGCCGCCGAGGCGGCGATGCGCTGGGGCGTCGGCGCGGGAGCCTCTCGTCTGGTGTCGGGGTCGATGACGATCCACCGGCGGCTCGAGGAACGGCTGGCTGCCTTCGAGGGCACCGAGTCCTGCCTGCTGTTCGGCTCGGGCTACCTGGCCAACCTCGGCGTGATCGGCGCGCTGGCCGGGAGCGAGGACGTGATCTTCTCCGACGAGCTCAACCACGCCTCGATCGTCGACGGCTGCCGCCTCTCGCGGGCCGAGGTGGTCGTGTACCGCCATCGCGACATCGAGCACCTCGACTGGTGCATGCGCCGCCACGGCGAGCGGCGGGCGGGGCGGCTGATCGTGACCGACTCGGTCTTCTCGATGGACGGCGACATCGCGCCGCTGGCCCACATCGTCGAGCTCGCGGCGATCTACGGCGCGAGGGTCGTCGTCGACGAGGCGCACGCCACCGGCAACGTCGGCCCGGACGGCTGCGGCGCGGTCGCCGCGGCCGGCCTGGAGGGCGAGATCGACGTCGTGATCGGAACGCTGGGCAAGGCGCTGGGCTCATACGGCGCCTATGCCTGCGCGAGCAGCGAGACGGTGCAGTACCTGATCAACACGGCCCGCTCGCTGATCTTCTCGACGGCTCCGGGCCCGCCCGCCGTGGCGGGCGCGCTGGCCGCCCTCGAGCTGCTCCAGGAACGGCCCCACCGGGTCGCGCGCCTTCGATCCAACGCCCGCGTGCTGCGCCGGGCCCTGGCCGAGGAGGGCTTCCCGGTCGCCGACGGCGAGATGCACATCGTGCCCCTGATCGTGGGCGAGGAGCGGCTCGCGATGCGCTTCTGCCAGCAGGCGATCGAGCAGGGCGTGTTCGCGCAGGCGATCCGTCCGCCCACCGTCGCCGCGGGTACCTCGCGGCTGCGCCTGACGACGATGGCCTCGCACACCCCGGGCGAGCTGGCCAAGGCCGCCAGGACGCTGGGCGACGCCTCACGCAGGGTCGGGCTCGAGCCCGAGTCGATGCTCGCGCCCGCGCCCGAGCCGAGCCAGCAGATCGAGGAGATCGAGACCGCGCTGGTCCGGGCCGAGCGGATGTCGGCCGAGTACCGCGTGCAGCGACAGGGCGCCGCGCCGTTCGACTTCGAGGCGCCGGCCGGCGGCGAGCGCGAGCCGGCGGAAGCGGAGACCTCGCCGTTCGACCTCGACAGCGAGCGCGAGCCCGCCTCCGAGCAGGTTCCAGGCGAGGCACTGGCCGGCGCGGCGACGGAGCTGTTCGACTTCGAGCGCGAGACCTCCTCCGCGCGCGCGGCCTGACAGCGAAACGGCTTGCCGGCAGTGCGTGGCCTGTTCGTCACGGGTACCGACACGGGTGTCGGCAAGAGCGTCCTGAGCGCTGCGCTGCTGGCGGCGATGACCGCGGCGGGGGAGGCTGTCAGGGCCTACAAGCCGGTGCTGACCGGCCTGGAGGAGCCCGGCACGGAGGGCTGGCCGCGGGACGACGAGCTGCTCGGCGCCGCCGCGGGGATGGCCCCCGATCTGGTGGCCCCGCTGCGCTTCGGCCCCGCCGTCTCGCCTCACCTCGCCGCTGAGCTTGCGGGCGTCTCGATCGACCCCGACGCGTTGGTCGCGGCGGCAGGGCCGCCGCCGGGCGAGCCGCCGCAGACGGAGGAGATCCTCGTCGTGGAGGGAGTCGGCGGCTTGATGGTGCCGCTGTCCGGGCGCTTCCTCGTGCGCGACCTGGCCGCGCGGATCGGCTTGCCGCTGCTGATCGCGGCACGCCCCGGCCTGGGGACGATCAGCCACACGCTGCTGACCCTCGAGGCCGCGCGCGCCGGCGGCCTGCAGGTCGCCGCCGTGGTGCTGACGCCCTGGCCCGAGGCGCCCGGCGTGCTCGAGCGCTCGAACCTGGCGACGATCGAGCGGCTGGGAGGGGTCGAGGTGAGCGTGCTGGGCACGATCGCATCGCCCCAGCGGGCTCGGCTGGCCGAGGCCGGAGCAGCGCTGCCATGGCGGCGCTGGTGCGAGCCGGCCACCCAGGGCTGACGCGCGGCCCGGGCCGGCGCGGCCCGCCGGTTCGCCCCCCTAGCCCGTCAACGCGGCCATCCGCTCCAGCTCGTCCATCTAGGCCCGCCCGGCCGCGGCGACGATCGCCGCCGAGATCGCCGCCAGGTCCTCTTCCCCGGTGACGTAGGGAGGCATCGTGTAGATCAGCTCCCGGAAGGGCCGCAGCCACACGCCGTGCTCGACGGCGACCCGCGTCACGGCGCCGACGTCGACGCTGCGGTCGAGCTCCACCACGCCGATCGCCCCCAGCACCCTCACGTCTGTCACGGCCGGGATCTCCCAGGCCGGCTCGAGCCCTTCCCGCAGGCCCGTCTCGATCGTGGCCACCTGCCGCTGCCAGCTGCCCTCGGCCAGCAGCCCGAGCGATGCGAGCGCGACAGAGCAGGCGAGCGGGTTGGCCATGAACGTCGGCCCGTGCATCAGGGCCGCGCCCTCGCCGGCGGAGACGGCGGCCGCCACCTCGGCGGTGCAGAGCGTGGCGGCAAGGGTCATGTAGCCGCCCGTCAGCGCCTTGCCGACGCACATCACGTCAGGCCTGACGCCGGCGTGCTCGCAGGCGAACATCGCCCCCGAGCGTCCGAAGCCGGTCGCGATCTCGTCGAGGATCAGCAGCAGGCCGTGCTGGTCGCAGAGCTCCCGCAGCAGCGCCAGGCACGCGGGCGAGTGAAAGCGCATGCCGCCCGCACCCTGGACGACCGGCTCGACGATCACCGCCGCCAGCTCGCCGGCGTGCTCTGCGGCCAGTTTCCCGACGTGGGCCGCCCAGTCTTCGTCGAGCCCCTGGTCGAACCCATCGGGCGGGCGCTCGGCGAACACCTGCCTGGGCAGCACGCCGGCGAACAGCGAGTGCATCCCGCCCACGGGGTCGCACACCGACATCGCCCCCATCGTGTCGCCGTGGTAGCCGCCCCTGACCGTCAGCAGCCGGGTGCGGCCGCCCGCGCCGAGCGCGCGCTGGTACTGCAGGGCGAGCTTGATCGCCACCTCGACCGAGACCGACCCGGAGTCGGCGAGGAACACGCGCTCCAGACCCGCCGGCGCTAGCTCGCTCAGCGCCGCGGCGAGCCGCACGGCGGGCTCGTGGGTCAGGCCGCCGAACATGACGTGCGCCATCCGCCCCAGCTGCTCGGTCACGGCCGCGTCGAGGACGGGGTGGCGGTAGCCGTGGATGGCACACCACCAGGAGGACATGCCGTCGATCAGCTCGCGGCCGTCGGCCAGCCTCAGCCGCACGCCGGCGGCCGAGACGACCGGCAGCGACGGCAGCGCGGCGGGCAGCCCGCCGTAGGGATGCCACACCCGCTCGGCGTCGAGCGCGAGCAGCGAGTCCCAGTCGCTCAGCGGACCGTCAGTCCTGGTAGAGGGTGAAGTCGCGCTTGCGCGCGCCGCACACCGGGCAGAACCAGGTGTCGGGGATCTCCTCGAAGGGGGTCCCGGGCGGGATGCCGCCGTCGGGATCGCCCTCCTCGGGATCGTAGATGAAGCCGCAGGACTCGCAGATCCAGCGCTGGAGTGTCGTGGGCGCGCTCATCGGCAGGCGCCCTGGCAGATGTCGCTCATACGCCAGAGGTTACCGACAGGTAGGGTCCGCCGATGCGCGCACCGGGACAGGACGAGCGGCCCGGTCCGGGCGAGGAGCTCAACCCCGGCCCGCCGGTGCGACCGCGCCAGGCCGCCAGCGTGATCCTGCTGCGGGGCGGGGACCGCGAGCTCGAGCTGCTGCTGGTCATGCGCACGCCGAAGGCCCGCTTCATGGGCGGCGTATGGGTGTTTCCCGGGGGTGCGGTCGACGCCGAGGAGGGCGACGGCGACGAGGCGCACCGGCTGGCTGCGATCAGGGAGCTGCGCGAGGAGGCGTCCGTCTCGCTGGACGATCCCGCCGAGCTGGTGAAGTTCTCGCGCTGGATCACGCCGGCCGCGGTCAAGATCCGTTTCGACACCCACTTCTTCCTGGCCACGCTGCCCGACGGTCAGGAGGCGAGCGTCGACGGCGAGGAGTGCGTCGATCTCGGCTGGTTCACGCCGAGGGCCGCGCTCGACGCCCACGACGCGGGCGAGATCCTGCTCGTGTTCCCGACGATCAAGCACCTCGAGCAGCTGGACGAGTTCGCCACCGTCACGGAGCTGCTGGCGCACGCCAGGGGCCGCGCGGTGCTGCCGGTCGAGCCGCGCGTGGTCGTCGAGGGCGAGGTCGCCCGGATCCTGCTGCCCGGCGACGAGGGCTATTGAGCCGAAGGACGGCGTCTCAGACCTGCTGCTGCGCGGCGATCACGTGGGTCACCGCGTTGATCAGCGCCAGGTGCGTGAACGCCTGGGGGTAGTTCCCCAGATGGCGGCCCGAGGATGCCTCCAGCTCCTCGGCGTAGAGCTCGAGGCTCGAGGAGTAGGACAGCAGTCGCTCGCACAGGTGCTCGGCCTCGCGGTGCTCGCCGATCTCCGACAGCGCCGAGACCAGCCAGAAGGAGCAGATCAGGAACGTGCCCTCCTCCCCCTGCAGCCCGTCGTCGGTCGCCTCGGTCCGGTAGCGCAGGACCAGGCCGCCCTCGGTCAGCTCGTCTTTGATCGCCATCACGGTCGCCCGCACCCGTTCGTCCTCCGGGCCTAGGAAGCGCACGAGCGGGACGAGCAGGGTCGAGGCGTCCAGCGCGTCCGTTTCGTAGTGCTGGCGGAAGACGCCGCGCTGGTCGACGCCGCGGTCGAGGATGTCGGCGCCGACCTCGTCGGCCATGGCCTGCCAGCTTTCGGCCTTCTCTTCCTCGCCGCGGCGTTCGGCAAGCCGCGCGCCGCGGTCCATCGCCACCCAGCACATCAGCTTGGAGGAGACGTAGTGGCGGGGCTCGCCCCGCGCCTCCCAGATCCCCTGGTCGGGTTCCCTCCAGACCCGGGCGGCGCATTCCACCTGGTCGTGCAGCACGGGCCACAGACGCTCGGGGATGTGGTCGCGCTTCTTGGAGTGCAGGTAGACCGAGTCCAGCACGGCGCCGTAAACGTCGTTCTGACGCTGGCTGTAGGCGCCGTTGCCGATTCGCACGGGGCGCGCGCCCTCGTAGCCCTTGAGGTGATCGAGCGTGCTCTCCTCGAGATCCTTCTGGCCCTTGATCCCGTACATGATCTGCAGCGAGCCATCCCCGTTGCGATCCATGTCGGCGACGTACTGGATGAAGTCGTCGGCCTCCCAGTTGAGGCCGAGCGCGTGCAGGCCCCACAGCGTGAACGAGGCGTCCCGCATCCAGCAGAAGCGGTAGTCCCAGTTGCGTTCCCCCCTGGGGGTCTCGGGCAGCGAGGTGGTGGGCGCTGCGACCAGCGCGCCTGTCGGCATGAAGGTCAGCCCCTTGAGCACCAGCGCCGAGCGCTGCAGGTGAAAGCGCCAGGGGTGGTCTGGGTAGGTGCCTTCGGCCAGCCAGGTTCGCCAGAAGTGGGCGGTGCGGTCCATGTGTTCCTGGGCCTGCTCGACGGTGTGCGGGCCGCCCAGCCCCTCGGTCCAGGAGAGCGCGCAGAAGCGCCGCTCGCCCTCGCACATCGTGTGGCGACCGTGGGCGCGGTTCCCCTCGACACCCATGCGGATGTCGCCGAACACCCGGAAGGCGGTGACGTCGTCCGTCGCGTCGATCGCGCAGACCCCCTCCTCGCCGGTGTGCACGACCGTCCAGCTCGCCGGGGTCGCGCCGTAGTCGAGCATCGGCTCGCAGACGATCTCGACCTGGACCTGCCCCTGGATGCATTCGATCATCCGCACAACCAGGTGGTCGGCGTCGTAGTCGGTCGGGGGCCTGGTGTGGCTGGAGCCGTGCTTGTTGTCGTGCCAGGGGCCGATCGTCAGGGCGTCGACCACGCGCAGCCACCCCTGCGGCGTCATCCAGGTCGTCTCGATCATGTTGGTGCCCGGTATGTAGCGGCGTCCGGCGGGGACGTAGACGCCGTATGGGCCCACCCGCCAGCTGCCCGCGCCGCGGTCGAGCAACGCCCCGAACACCGACGGCGAGTCGAAGTGCGGCAGGCACATCCACTCGATCGAGCCGTCCGAGGCGACCAGCGCGCCGGTGTGGCAGTCCGACAGGAAGCCGTAGTCGGCGATCGGGGGGAAGGGCGAGTCGATCGACGTCGCTCCTCCCAGCAGCGTGGCCCTCCTCGTCTGGGAGACGCTCACCATTCGATCCGATCGCACGTCGGGCGCTCGACCCCGGCGGGCAGCACCTGCTCTTCCTCCAGCTTGTCCAGGTGGGCGGCCAGCGTGACGGCCGCGACCGGGCGCATCTGCGCGGGCACGTCCGGCCAGGCCGCGTCGAG
>JBKQOO010000165.1:0-15803 GCA_052145475.1 Solirubrobacteraceae bacterium | reverse complement strand
CACCGCCGCCGCCGCCACCGCAGTTGCTGGTGCAGACGACGGTTTCGGCCTGGGTCGTCAGTCCGCCGTCGGCCCCTGCGCCTTTGCCTGTCGTATTTTCGACGACCAGCTTGTAGTGGTAGGTCGTGCCGGCGCTCAGGCCGGAGAGAGCGGCCGAGACGCTCACGGCTTCGTTGACGTTGCCGGGCAGGCTCGCGCAGGCGGCTTCTTTGCCGTATGAGGTCGTGGGCCCGTATTCGAACGTGCACTTGGTGATCGCGCCCCCGCCCTTCGGGTTGACCTTGCCGGTCACCGTCGCGGTCGTCACGCCGACCGCGCTCGCGCCTTCCGTCGTCGCTTCGGGCAGCGCTTTGGCCAGCGTCGTGAACGACTTTTCGGCGCCCGTTTCCGTCCCAGCGTTGCTTTTGGCGACCACGTTGAAGTGGTAAGCCGTGCCGGGGGTCAGGCCTTTGACCGTGATCGCCTCTTCGACGTTCGAGGTGCCCGAGCCGGGCGCGGTCGGGCACGCCACCTTCGTCCCCGGCAGCGTCGTGCCGTATTCGAATTCGCACGTGGTGCTTTCCCCGTTCGGGTTGACCTTCGCCTTCAACGTCGCTTCGGTCTGCAGAGCCCCGCTCACCGCGAGCGTTTCCACCGACGGCTTGACGGCGGCTTGGGTCGTCAGTTCTCTGTTGGCCCCTTCGCCTTTCCCGGTCGCGTTTTCGACCACCAGCTTGTAGTCGTAGGTCGTGCCGGCGGTCAGGCCGGAGACCGCGGCCGAGACGGCCACCGCTTCGTTGACGTTGCCCGGCAGGCTCGCGCAGGCGGCTTCTTTGCCGTAGGAGGTCGAGGTCCCGTAATCGAACGTGCACTTCGTGATCGCGCCCCCGCCCTTCGGGTCGGCCTTGCCGGTCAGGGTCGCGGTCGTCTTCGCGACGGCGCTCGCGCCTTCCGTCGTCGCTTCCGGTTCGGCTTTCGGAAGCGTCGTGAACGACTGTTCGGTGCCCGTAGTCGTCCCGGCGTTGCTTTTGGCGACCACGTTGAAGTGGTAGCCCGTGCCGGGGGTCAGGCCTTTGACCGTGATCGCCTCTTCGACGTTCGAGGTGCCAGAACCGGGCGCCGTCGGGCACGCCACCTTCGTCCCCGGCAGCGTCGTGCCGTATTCGAATTCGCACGTGGTGCTTTCCCCGTTCGGGTTGACCTTCGCCTTCAACGTCGCTTCGGCCTGCAGAGCCCCGCTCACCGCCAACGTTTCAACCGACGGCTTGGCCGCGGTTCCGCCCGTCGTGAACCTCTTTTCTTCGCCGTCGATCGTGCTAGTGCCCGCTTTGGCGACGATCCGGAAGTGGTATTCCTTGCCTGCGGTCAGCGTTTCGGTCTTGACTTCCTCCTTGACCGGTTCGGTTCCTTCGATCGGCGATTCCAGGCAGGCCTTCTTTTTGATGCCGGCGCCGCCGAAGGCTTCGCTGGCGAGGCCGTATTCGAATTCGCAGGTCGTTTCCTGGCCATTCGGGTTGACTTCGCCGAACAGCGCGAAGACGGTCGTCGAGCCTTCTTTCGTCGCCTTCTCGTTTTCGATCTTCGGCGCGCCCGTGATCGTGATTTCGACTTCCTTTTTGACTTCGGGCGTGGCGAGGTCGTCGGTGTGGATCGTCTCCTTGATCCGGTGTTTGCCTTCGGTGGCGAATTTGTGTTCGACGAGCGTCGTTTCCTGCTGGCGCCCGGTGGTCTGCGTGACACCCGGTTCGAATTCCCATTCGGTCGAAAGCGCGTTCGCCTGCGTCATCGTCGAGCTGAACGCGACGGTCGCGGAGATCGGAAAACTCGTGAGCACGACCCCTTTCGAGCTCGCGGTCGGCGTGGTCGCCTGGGCCACTGGGCATTCGCTGGTGGATCCGCCGGCCCCCAGCTCGAGCACCTTGGTCGCATCGTCGGTGTTGCGCTGCCCGCGCTCGAACATGAAGATGCCTTCGCCTTCGCCGGCTTTGCCCGTGAGCAGGCTGCCCCCGATGAATGCCGGACCGCCCCCGTCTTCGCCGCTTTCGTTGACCGAGCAGGCCTGCGAGGCGGTCGCGGAGCTCCCGCCGCCCGTCCAGCCGACCTCCTGGAGCGTCGGGCTCAGCACCAATACCCCGCCGAATGTTGATTCTTGATGGGCGTCGTTGGTGATCTTGAGGTGGATCAGGACGTTTCCTTCCGGACCGACGGACATCTCGCCCCCCTGTTCCGGGGCCGGATTGAGGATGTTGAGTTTTTCGACGTATGGGCAGGTTTCCACGTCTTTGCCTTTTTTGGCTTCTGCGGCGAGCTGTTCGCATTCGGACTTGGACGTCGGCGCCCAGTACGCGCGTTTCGCCGATTCGGTCGATTTCAGCCCAGCCGGGATTTCATAGACTTCCTGCCACTGTTCGCCCAGCGCGAGGATCTTGCCACCGCTGGTCACCACCGGGGAGTTCAGGCATCCGCATTCTTCGAAGTTTTCTTCGAGGGGGTACTTTTCGGACTGTTCCCAGGCTTTTTCGATCGTTCCGGTCGAGGAGACCGCCCACAGCGCCGGCTGTTCTTTGGCGTCGGTGCCGGTGATCAGGATCTGGTGGGTGGAAGGGTTGACCGTGATGCCGCCGGGCAGCGCCAGCGCCGACTGCTTTACCGTGTCGTTGGGCGAGAACGCTTTCTGTCCGACCGGTGTCGCGTAGGGTTCTTCGGTACTTGCGACGAGGACGCCCTCTTTTGTTTCTGGCGCCGGTGAGATTTTGCCTTCTGTGGTGCTCGTCGAGAAGGCCCAAAGTTCGCTTGCGACCTGGTTGCCTTCGTTCGGGCGGGTCACGGCTTCTTCGGTGACCAGAACGTATGCCCGTTTCTTTTCCTTGTCGAAGGCGACGCCCTCAACTTCGCGTTTGACCCCTGAACTTTCCGTTTCGACCTGGCCGAAGTCGACCGACGCCACGACCTTCCAGGTGCCTCCCGATTTTTCGAACTTCTGCAGACGAAACTGTTCTTCGCCCTCGGTGCCCACTTCCACGGTGTCCACGACCCAGGCGGTGCCGTCTTCGGGGTTGATGCCAAAGGCGGGCTCGGAGTTGGTCAGTTCCCCGGAGTTGTTCGCGAAGTGCCCGATTTCGCCCCACGACGGCGTCGCCGCCCCGCTGGCCGGCGCGGCGCACAGCGCGACGAGCGTCAGCAGGCCGAGAACGGCCGCCAGCCGGGACAGGGATGTGAGGCGATGGGGCATGTGGCTCCGATCGGTGTCGTTGTTTCGCGATGGCCGTCCATGGCGATCGGCCACGGAAGGCGCGATTCGGGCGAGCACCCGGGACCACGACCCCTCCGCTGGTCGAATCGTCGCGGGCGCTGCGCCGTGGCGCGTAATCATCTGGTGAACCCCGCGTTACCGCGCCTCATCGCCACCGGCCGGGGTCTTCCCGCTCCCAGCGACGCTGCGAGCGGCTGGCGTTGACGGTCGCCGGGGCGATCCGTTCGCCGCGCCGCGGGCGGCGGCGGCGCAACGAGGCGCCGGCGAACGCAGCGAGCACGATCAACCCGATCAGATACTGCGGCGGCAGCTCGTATTCGCCGGCGCGATAGGCCGAGGCGGCGTCGACCGACTCGGGCGCGGCCTCCTCTTCCTCTTCTTCCTGCGCCGCCTCGACGGGCGAGGTGACCGCCGAGGTCCCGCTCGGCGGCGTCGGCCGTGCGGGGGTCGGCAGCGGCACCGGCACGAACGCCGGCACGAAGGCGACGGCGGCGGCCTGCGGAAGGAACTGCGGCGGCGGCGTGTGATGTGCGACGTGCGGCGCCGCCGTCGGCGCGGGCACGGCGGGCGGCGCGACGTTGAAGCTGGTCGGCGCGGCGCTGCTGGGGGGCGGGTTTTCGGCGGGCACCGGCGTCGGCGTCGCGACTTCGGCGGTGACCGGCTTTTTCGCGAGCGGGGTCGTGCCGCACGGCTGACGCACGCTGCCCGCCTGGATCGTCACGGGCAGCGAGTAGACGAGGTTGGCGACGCGCAGAGTCACGTCCACCGGGTGCCCGGGGGGCGTCGCGTTGAGCGCACAGAACAGGCCGTCCTTGCCGCCTTCCCTTTCCTGCGAGATGCGCCTGCCCTTGGCGTCGTGTTCCACGGCGTTTTCCTGCGCGGAATGGATGTCGCGCTCGACGAATTCGCCGTATTCGGTGTTCGAGGAGTGGAATTCGTATTCGGGCACGATCCCGCGTGCGCAGTTCGAGCCGAGGCAGTTGTCGGGGATCTGGATGTAGGGGGCCGTTTCCAGGTCGGTGGACTGGTTGTGCGCGCGGTTGCCCGAGCGGGGCCGGCGGGCGAGGCCGGCGAAGGAGGCCGCCTGGCTGCGCTGCAGCAGCGTGCCCTGCTGGGCTTCCATCGCCAGTTCGCCGATGTTGGGCACCAGCTTGACCCGGACCGGTTCCGGCGAGGACGGCGTGTCGGCCACTTCGACGAGCAGGAAGCCGCTCTGGCCGATGAACCCGCCGGGGCTTTCTTCACCGGTGACGTTCACGTAGCCGAGCGTGCCCGAGCCATAGGCTTTGGTGCTGCCGGCCGCGCCCGTCAGCGTCTCCTGGATGTTCTGTTCCGGTGCGTCGAACAGGTACGCCGCCGCGTGGCCGCCTTCGATCGCCTGCACCAATTCGCGCGCGCCGCCGTGCCCTTCGGCGAATTCACGCGGCAGGTCGGCGTTGCCGACGACGATCGCGTGCCCCGCGGCCGCAGCCAGCTGTTCGGTGACCCATCCTGCCTCGCCGGCGGTCGGTTCGCGCTGGCCTGCCGAGACGAGGCTGGTGTCGAGCACGATCACCCGGAGCGGGCCATCCTGGAAGGAGTAGCTGTTGCCGTGCGACGGGCCGCCGTCACGGCACGCCCCGGTCGTTTTGATCGCGTCTTCGTTCAGGAACGCTTCTTCGAAGAACGCCTCGCTGCCCTGGCCGGTGCCTTCGCGGTCGCTCGGCGACGGGGCCACGCAGACCAGCGGGTCCAAGCCGGAGGCACGCTGGTCGTAGTAGCGCTCCTCGGCCTGCCAGGGGACCGGGATCAGGGGCGGGCCGGCGAGCGCGCCGTCGGTGACGCCCGGGCCGGTGTAGACGAACGCGCCGACGCCGATCTTCGCGGCCTCGCCGACCGCATCCGTCAGCCACACCTGCGGCCCGATCCCGGTGTCGCCTCTGGTCGCACACGGGGCGGCGCAGGCCGCGCCGCCGCCGACGGCCACGGGCGTGTAGCCGGGGGTCGTCTTTTCGACCCGTTCACCGACCCCCGGAGGCGCCTTTCCTTCGGCGGGGTAGCGGTAGATGTCCGAGGTGTCCAGCAGCGGCCGGTCGTTGTTCACGACGCCGCCCACGGCCCAACCGTGAGCTCCGCTCGGGTCGACGAGCAGAGCGCTGACCGGGTCGGGTATGTCCGGGGTGTCCCAGAAGGCATAGCCGCCCGGCGGTTCCCGCGCGTCGTTGAGTTCGTGCTCCTGGTCGCTCCAGCCGGTCGCGGTCTGGCGAAGCACGCCGCGGTAGGGATTGCTGGCCAGCGGATACGGATTGACCAGGTTCGGCGGGAAGCCGGGCGGCGGCGGCGATTCTTCTTCGGCGACGATCGTCGGGGGTTCGGAACCGGTGCCGATCGCGCGCAGGGCGCTGCCTTCGCGGAACAGGGCGAGTCCGCCGGGCGGTTCGCCGCCGGGATAGTTGACGGGCTGCCACGGAGCGCCGGGACCGTTGCGCTCGTAGACCAGGGCGCCGCCCGAGCGCTCCCGTGCCGTGAACGCGGCTCCGCCGTCCGGAAGCGCCGCGACCGCCCAGGCGGTGGCTGTGGCGCCGAGCACGGCGGCGGCGCCTGCGTCTTCCTGCCAGCCGCTGCCGTTGTTGACGATGATGCCGCTCGTGTATTCATCGCGCCCGAGCTGGACCAGTTTGCGCCACGCCACGATCGCTTCGGAGCCGGCGAAGGCGATCGAGGTGAAGTTCGCGCCGCGTGCAGCGGGCGGGAGCGCTTCTTCCGGTTCCTGCGTCCAGCTCTTGCCGTAGCTGAGCAGCACCCCCTGCTGGCCGACGGCGTAGCCGCGCGTGCTTTCGTTGGGGTCGAAGGCGATGCCGAGCAGGTTCCCGCGGAAGTTCAGCGGCATCGCCGGGTCTTTTTCCCAAAGGCCCGTTTCTCCGCGCCACTTCCACATCTGGCCGGCGCCTTTGATCGAGTCGCCCACGGCGAATGCTCTTTGCGGTGTCGGCCAGGCGACGGCGCGCAGCCGCGGTGTCGCACGTTTGCCGCCCGGGCCCGGCAGGGTTTCCGGGAACCATCCCTCGCCGGGGTGGTAGCGCGCGACCTCGCCGTTGTCACCCACAGCAAGCACTTCGCTGCTTTCTTCCCCGACCGGGGCGCCTGGCTCGGGCGCGAGCGCCGTCAGCGCGTAGCGGAACGGCACCGGCCAGGGCTGCAGGCGGTTGGGCGCCAGGTTGCCGGGGGTGGTCACGTGCACGGGCAGCAGCGCTTTGCCGAGCCAGCCGTCCGTGGAGCTCGCGAAGGCCGCGCCGAATTCGGCGCCTGCCTGGCCGCCGAGCGAGTTGACGGCGTTGAAGCTCCCGCCGGCGCCGAGCCGCAGCATCTGGCCGTCGGGCAGCCCCGTGACGATGCGTTCGCCGTAGCCCGAGCCGGCCCAAGCGAAGCTGCGCGAGTAGTCGGTGGGCAGCGGTTCCGGCAGGGGGTGCGCTTCGCAGGTGCTCGTGAGCGCCGGCGGCACCCCCGAGGAGCTGGCCGGGACCCGGCACCAGACGCCGGTGAAGCTTCCTGCCGGCGCTTCGCCTTCCGGCGCGAAGTACAGCGTCAGCGAGGCATGCGAGCTGTGCAGCCGCCCGTCCACCCACACTCCCGAGCCGGTCGCGGTCAGCACCTGCGCCTGGTTTCCGGACGTCTCTTCGAAGGCTTCTCCGTCGAGTTCGATCGGTTCGCCCGCTTCTCCGCCCGGCTTGAGCGCGACCGGCTGCCAGCTCGGCGTGGCGCCACCGTGACGGCGGAACAGCGCGAGCGGCCCGTTGCTGCCCGACAGGCGCGCCAGCAGCCAGGCGTCCGAGGTCGAGGCGGCGCTGATCGCCAGCACTTCGAACTGCGACCCGGCCGAGGCGGGAACTTCGATCGTCTCGCGCGTCCAGCTCGTGCCGTTCCAGTGCAGCACCGCTCCGTCGACGCCGGCCGCGCCGATCGGGACGACGAAGGCGCCCGCCTGCCCGCCGCCTTCTTCGAGCGGCGCGAGCAGCGGCGGCCGGTTCAGGCCGAACAGGCTCTCGCCGGGTTCCAGCCCTTCCGCGCCCGACGGCACCGTCACTTCCTTGAACGGCTGGCCCGGGTTGCGAACCAGCACCACCTGTCGCGTGCCCGCGCCCGAGCCGACGTCGCCAAGCATCGCTGCGGCCCCGTCCGGCGTCATCTGGGCCGCGAGCGGACTGGGGTTTTTGCGGACGTACGCTTCGGGCGTGTCGAGCTGGAAGCCGCTCAGGGGTTCGCCGCCGGCCGACTGCGGTTCGGGCGCGAGCGTCCAGCCGCCTTCCGGCGAGTAGCGGACCAGCACCGCCGAGCCTCGCTGCTGGGAGATGCCCCACACCTCCCCGGACGCTTCGTCGGGAGAGGCGCCGAAAAGCGTCACTTCCTTGACCGGGAGCGAGTCGTCGGTCTGGGCGACCAGTTCGGGGGCGCCCGACAGTCCCGCGGCCCGTTGGACACCGTGGCCGGAGAAGCCGGAGGCGAGCGCGAGGCCCGCCGCGGCGAGCAGCGCAGCAGTTCCGGCCAGCAGCCGCCTGCGCCGGCGGCGGAGCGCTCGGGGGTCGGGCCTGCTCAAAAGATCAGTCCCGTGCTGAGCAGCCGTGCGGGAGCCACGAATGACGTCGAGATCGTGTTGACGTTGGGCGCGGCCGTCGTCTCGGTCGGCAGCGGCGCGAGCGCCTTCGCCTGAAGTTTGAGGTGTTCGGGCCAATGCTTGGGGTCGAGCTTCAGCTCGAGGCTGCGGTTGCCGGCCTTCAGCGTCTTCGTCGCGGTGCGCGCCACGACCGTCTTGCGGCGCAGGGCGAGCAGCCGCATGCTGGCCTTGACCGCGAGATGGAACGACAGCACGAGCGTCGTGTGGTCGACCACGCGGGTGCGCACGTGGGTGAGCAGCGGCACCGTGACCCGCACCGGTTCGCGCGCGGGCGGCCTGATGATTTCTTCGGTTCGGGTGAAACCGGTTTCACCGGAGTTGTCTTCGGGGAGTTCGTCGACAGGTTCCTGCGGAACGCCTTCGTCGCGCGGCCGGAAGGTGATCGGTTCTTCTGCCTCGATCCGCCCGAAGACCGGGTCTGAGAGAGGTGTCGGATTGGCTCGTTCTTCGGCGGTGGCGAGGTGCAACAGCCAGCCGTCGGCGGTGCTGGCCCAGCAGTCGTGCTGGGCCGGGCAGACGATCCGCTGCACGTTGCCGAGCGGCCCGTGCGGGTCTTCGGGCAGCGGCAGTTCCAGTTGGTCGGAGACGCTCCCTTCGCTGTCGACGCGCGCCAGCGACCCGCGCGCGAGGCGGTCGCCGGCTGAGCCCTTGCCGCTTTCGGCCTTGACGTCCTGGCGAGACTCGAGCCCGATCCAGGCGTCGGAGGTGCCTGGCTCGGCGGCGATCGTGGTCAGCGTCTCGGGTTCCACTTCGCCTTTGGCGTTGGTCGTATGGAACAGGCGCGCGCCCGGCGGGGGTTCCGCTTCGTTTTCACCCGGTTCGGGGCCGATCACGCGGCGCCAGCCCGTTTCGGCCGTTTTGCGCACGATCGTGACGCCGGCTTCGCGCCCGCCGGGACTTTCCAGCTGCGGGCCGGCGCCCGCCCAGATCGCTTCGCCGGCGGCGCTCAGGCGCAGGTAGTCGAGCGCGTAGGAGAACTCGCTGTGCGAGTACAAGGCGGGAACGCTGACCGATTCGAACGGGCTTTCTTCAGGCGAGGCGGTCGGCTTGATCTTGCGCAGCGGCGCCGGTCGTTCCACGGGTTTCGCGACCTTGTCGCTTTCCTCGAGCAGCTGGCTCTCGAACAGGCGGCCTTCGAACGGCTCCATGTCCCAGACCGCGTGCCCTTCCGGCAGGTAGGGCTCGGGCTCCAGCGAGGCACCGTTCCAGTGCAGCATGAACGCTCCGACCTGCGGTGCGGGGAGGGGTTCGCCGCCGAACCAGCATTCCTCGGCGTTCAGGCATCCGGCGGCGTGCATCGCCTGATAGGAGCTGCCGAGGAAGGGAACCGACCCGTATGAGGCCACGATTTCCAGCGTCCCGCTCGGCCCCGGCGCGAACCGGCAGAGGGTGTTGTCTTCGATCGGCACGTGTTCGGCGCTCGATGTGACCGCCTCGCCGGCGCGGCCGTCGGACACGGTCCAGAATTCGTCGGGGCCGGCCCACGCGATCCGCCCGTCGGTCGCGCCGCACTGCGTCGATAGCTCGCGCCAGCGCACGCCGTCGTAGAACCAGACCCCGGGTTCCACAGCGGGGCTGCCGTTGCCGGAGGTGATCAGCGCGCCCCGGTTCGGCGCGTAGAACTCGATGTCGCCGATGTGGCCGAGCGAGACGGGCGTCGGGGACGGTTCGACGCCGGCTTTCTCGGGGGGAGGCGGCAGCGGCTGTTCGACCTGCCATTCGGCGCCCGAGTCGTCGAGCAGGGGGGCGGCGGCAGCCGGCGCCACGGCCAGCAGCGCGACGGCGAGCCCCGCACACAGGAACGACACGAGCCTGGGCAGCCGTGCGGTCATCGCGCGGATCCCTTCCTGCGGCGCGCGGCACGTCGCACGAAGCGCACCGCCAGGGTCTTGCGCAGGGTCGGGTGACCCTTCGCCGTGAAGGTCACGGTCAGCGTCCCGGGCAGGCCATCGGAGCGGGAGGCGAGCGCGCTGTAGGGCCCGCTCAGCTTCAGCTCGAATTCGACGATGCCCGAGCTGGGAGGCCGCACCACCCCGCTCAGACGCGCGACGGTCCGCTTCACCTTGCGGTGTCCACCTCGCGCGGCGCTGGCGGGCAGGGCGCTCGTGGCGCTCGTGGCGAGCGTGCCGTCGGCCGGAATCCTCGCGCGGATCCTGATCGTGCCGTTGCGCAACGAGGACACGGACACCGACAGCTTCCACGGCGGTTGCGGGACGGGGTTCGGCGGAGCCGGCGAGATCGTCTGGGGCGTCGGTTCGGGAGAGAACACCACGCGCGGAACGAGGAACACGTCCGCGCCGTCGTCGAATTCGCCGGGCGCGCTGATCGGTGGGGTGTTCCCGTCGCCGAACACGAGGTTGGCAGCGGTCGAGGAGAAGGCGAGCGTGGCTCCGTCCTGCGAGAACGAGGGCGACAGGGCGCCGTCGGTGACGCGCGCGTATCTGTCTTCGTCGCCGCGTTCGAATTCGGGGTGTTCGGGCACGCCGCCTTCGTAGCCGCGCGTCGCGCGCGTCAGCGTCTCGTCGCCGAGATCCACGTCGTAGAGTTCGGCCAGGCCCGGCTGCGCCGCCGGCTGGCTGACGTAGGCCGGCACCCCGAGCGGGAACACGGTGCGCTGCGTGGCGAACGCGACCTGCAGGCCGTCCGAGGAGATCGCGATGTCGTCGATGTACGCGTTCGTCGACACCTTGTTCTTCTCGCCGCTGGCGAACTGCGTCAGTTGGTGCAGGCCGGCGACCTTGCTCGGGGCGGTCATGTCCATCCAGTAGGCGTCGCTGTCGAGTTCACTGCCGCCGAGCCCGAACCCGCCGGCCTCGGTCGTCAGGGGCGCCGTCGAGATGAACGCCACGTCGTCGCCGTTGGCGCTGAGGCGCGGCGTCACGTCGGCTTCCTCGGCCCCGTTCCACGTGCCGAAGCCGCCCGTGTCCTGCGTGGCGAAGGGGCCCTGGCACGGGTCGGACGTCGAGGGAGGATCCCTGAGTTCGCTCTCGGGGTCGGCCCGGCAGGCCGGGTTTTCAGGATCGGAGCCGCCGGTCACGCGCCGGGTCGGCGCGAGCGGGCCTTCCGAGATCCGCCGCCACAGCGGCTCGGCGTATCGCGGGCTGAGGACTTCGGCGGGGAGCTTGATGGCCTGTTCGCCGATCTGCTGGCCGAGCCAGGCGACCGTGCTGCCGTCGGCGCTGATCGAGGCGCCCGCCAGTTGCGGAGTTTTGTAGCCCCGTTCGACCTGGCCGTCACGCTCGACGAAGGGCGGAAGGCCGCGGCTCCACACGGCGCCGTCGCCTTCGGAGATCGGGACGGGCTCGGTGCGTCCGGTTTCGGGGTCGACCGCCGCCTCGCCCGTCGCGCTGTCGTAGCGGACGCTGACGAGTTCGGTTTCTTTGCTGTCGAGGTGGCGCACCGCAACCTGCAGGGGCGGCGTCCCCGGCCCGTCGAGGTCTGACTGGGCGGTCGTCACGAACACGACGGTGCGACCGTCGGCGGTGATCGCGCTGCGGCCCTGCGCGGTCGCACCGTAGGCGATCTGGTCGGCGGCGAGTTCTTCTCCTTCTGCTCCCGGGAATTCGTAGGTCAGGCTCTGCGCCGAATGGTCTTCGGCGGAGGCCAAGGTGAAGGCGCCTTCTTCAGATGGTGCGCGATCCATGTCGCGCACGTACACGCCGGGGGCTTCGAGCGTGCCTTCGGGACTGTGCTGCGCGCCGTCGGTGAGCGTGGGCAGGCTGGCGCCCTGGTTGGTCGTGAAGCTCACATAGCGGCCTTCCGCGCTGACCGAGGGGAGCGTGGCGTCGCCGCCGGCCACCTGTTCGATCGCGGCGCCGGGTCGTGTTTCGCGGCGCCAGACACCTGGCACGCCGCCGATCGAGCCGTCGAACACGACGTAGCGGCCATCTTCCGAGAGCGCCGGGTCGTGCGCGTATTCGGCCTGGCCGAACGGACTTGCCGACAGCAGCGAGATGGTGCCGAACACGTCCGCCTGCGCAGGGCCGGACACGGCAAGCAGCGCAACGAGCACGACCGAAGCCGCCAGCAGCACCCTCGCCACCGCCCTCGAGCGCATCACACCCTCACCCTCCGCTGGAAGAGGACGGTGTTGCCGATCTTGTCGCGCGCGGTGACATAGACCGTATATGTGCCGGGATGCCTGTAACGGTGGCCGGCGGCGCGATGGCGAGAAGCGGTGGCGCCGTCGCCGAACGCGATCCTGACCGATCCGGGGACCAGTCCGGAGCCCGAGTCGCTGACGCTGACGAGCAGCCCGAGCCCCTGGTGGGTGATCTTCACGCTCGGCGGGGAGCCGTCGACTTTCACGCGGCCGATCGACGTGAGCTCGTCCTGCCCGAAGATGTCGGTGCCGAGCACCTGCACTTCATGCGTGCCGGTCGAGAGCAGACGGCGCGGGAACCTGTATTCCAGCCCCGTCAGCGGCGGGCTCACGATCCGGCCGTCGAGGACCGCGTGGTAGGTGATCGGGCCGTTGGCGCTTTCCGCCGCCGCCCAGGAGATGTCGAGCTGGGACGGCTTGAGCCAGCCTTTCGGCAGCGTCTCGGCGAACACCTCGGGCGGCGCCGTCACCTGCGCAGCGACGATCGCCGCGTCGCCGATCGGCCCCTGCTGGAAGGCCACGAGCCCGTCGCCAAGGCCCGAGCGCCCGACCGAGAGTTCCCCGATCGGGCCACCCGCGCCGCCGCTGAGCAGCGCCGTCTGCACGGCGCCGCCGGGGAAGTCCTCCCGCACACCGACGCCCGGCCTGCCAAGCGCGTCCGTGCTGGGCCAGGCCGAGACCCCGCCGCCTTCGGGATTGACCACGCTGTCCGACGCGAGTTCGTCGGCGGCGCCGAGCAGCGAGCCGCTGAAGGCGCTGCCGAGGGTCGACTGGCTGAGCACGCCCCTGTCGCTGCGGGCGACCATCCGCGGCTGGCCGTTGCTGTCGTACAGCAGGCGGGTCTGGCGCCGTTCGTCGACGTCGACGCTGGGCCGACCGATCGTTGCGAGTTTGCCCCCCGCGACGCTCGGGTCGGCGATCGTGGCGCCGAGGAACTCGGCGCCGGATTCCGATTCGCCGTCGGAGAGCGTGTTGAGGAAGATCCGCGGGCCGGGCAGCGGCGAGCCGGGAGCGTAGGCCTGGCGGTAAGCGACCTCGGCCTGCCCGAGCCGGGAGATCGCGACGCTCGGGGCATCGGCGTCGTTGTCGATCGGCGCGCCTGCGTAGCTCGTCGCGGTCACGGGCATCACGTAATCGAGCGCCTGTCCGAAGACGCGCCGCGCCCAGATGCGGGCGACTCCGTCCGCTTCGGGCTCCTGCCAGACGACGATCCCGTTGCCGGTCGGGCCGATCGCGATCTGCGGCGCGTTGGCTTCGCTCGGCGGCCGCATCGACAGACCTGGGTCGCGGTTGACCGCGCCGAGCGAGGACCAGCGTTCTCCGTCGAAGCTCGCCACGCGAACGCTCTCGTCGACGTCGGTGGGACGCAGCAGCGGCAAGGTGCTCGAGAAGCTCACGACGCGGTAGACGACATCCGCGTCTCCGGTCGAGCTGACGGCCAGGTCGGGGCTGGTGCCGGTTGCTTCGCCGATGTTCGGGTCGACGATCGCGGCCTGGCCGAAGCTCTGCGCGCCGGGCGCCAGCTCGGCACCGAGCAGCTCGTACACGGGGCGACCGTGTTCGGTCGCGAACGGCGTGGCCCAGACGACGATCAGCTCGCCGTCTTCGGCCGCGCCGATGCGCGCCCAGCTGGCCGCAAAGGACTCTTCCGTATCGGCCTGGATCGGTGCCTGCCAGGAACCGCCGGTGTAGCGCGAAACGAACACGTGCGGCACGCCGCCGACGCGCTTCAGGTAGACGAGCCCGCCGGTGCCGTCTTCGGCCATCGCCACGCCGCCGAAGCCGACGATGTTCTCGCTCGGGCCGTCGATCGTGCGCGCCGGCAGGATGATCGCGCCCGCCCTTCCGGCGCATGCCAGGCACAGCGCGCCGATCAGCGACGCGCAGATCGCGAGCTGCGCCGCTCTGGCGAGTCGAGGCGGGCGGCGGAGGGCTCCTGCGGAAGACCGCACGCCAGTCACGAGTTGGAGTTGTTCTGCGCGCCCTGCTGCTTGTCGAACGCGCAGCGGAAGTTCTGGGCTTCCCTCACCGGCTGCGAGCCGGCGAAGCCGCCGTTGTTCTCGTTGTCGTAGACCGTGACGTACTGCAGCGATTCGGGCAGCGGGTTGGCCGGCACGGGGACGGGGTTGGGCTGGCCCAGACGGGGGTTGCCGGTGGCCCCTTCGCTGACTCCCTCGGATCCCGCCGCGGCCGACCCCGCCTCGGTCGTCACCAGCGTCGAGCTCATCTCGCGTTCGTCTTTCAGGCCGCGGCTCGGATCGAGGTCGACGGTCGCGGTCAGCGACGAGTCGTGGATCGTGGACTCGAGCTTGATGCGGTTTGCCGCGCCGAGCAGCTCCGCTGCGGACGGCAGCCAGCCGCCTTCGGCCTCGCAGGCTTTGCTGGCCCATATGAAGTTGTTCTTGCCGGCCTCGGCGTTCGTCAGCGGGTAGGGCGCCGAGTCGATGCACCAGGTGCCCATGTCGACGGTCGCGGGCGGGCACGTCCCGGCCAGCTCTTCGGCCGTCTGCCCGTCGACGTGGCTGGCGTTCGCGACGGTGGGAATCGCCGATGCCGGGAATTTCCGGTTCTTGCCCAGCAGAAGCACGGCGCCGGCTCTCGGCTTGGTCGTGACGGGGTGTCCGGCGATCTCCGCCACGACCGCATTGCGGGCCGCGTCGGCCAGGCCGGTCGTCGAGAGCACGAGGGCGACGAGCGCGATCACCATGGCGGGCGATGGCAGACGCCGGCCGGGACGAGCAAGGCGCCCTCGCTGTGCCACCGACATCGGCTGCAGCCCCACCGTCCGGGTCGGCCGCGCGCGTCGGCGACGTGGACTCACAGCCCCTGCTTCCCCTCCGGCGAGGCCCGTCGCACCTCGCGCAGCTCGTCGAGGGTCATCTCGTTGACCGTCGAGAGCACCGCGTCCAGGGCGACCCCCGACAGGGTCTCCTGCTCGAGCAGGGCGGTCGCCGTCTCCTCGACGGCGTGCCAGTTGCGGTCGAGCACCAGGGCGGCGCGCGCCTCCGCGTCGCCGACCATTCGCTCGATCTCCCTGTCGATGATGTTGAGCGTCTCCGGGCCGACCGAGCCGAGGTCCTGCAGCGAGGCGCCGAGGAACACCTCGCCGCCCTTCTCGCCGATCGTGACGAGGCCGAGCGCCTCGGACATGCCGAACGAGGTGACCATCGTGCGCGCCAGGTTGGTCGCCGCATGCAGGTCGTCGTTGACGCTGGTCGAGGTGTGACCGAAGGCGATCCTCTCGCCGGCGATCCCTGCCGTGATGACGATCAGCTGGGACTCGAGGTCGGGCTTGGTCATGATCGTCTGATCGCGATCGGAGAGCATGTGCGCGGCCGTGCCGAGCTGGCGTCCGCGGGCGACGATCGAGAGCTTGCGGGTCGAGGTCGCGTGCCCCAGCGACTCGGTCACGACCGCGTGAGAGGCCTCGTGGATCGAGATCAGCCAGCGCTCCTGATCGGTCAGGATGTGTTTCTTGGCGGGCCCGGCCACGACGCGGTCGATCGCCTCCTCGAGCGTCGCCTGGTCGATCTGACCGCGGCCGTCGCGCACGCTCAGCAGCGCCGCCTCGTTGATCACATTCGCGAGCTCCGCGCCGCTGAAGCCGGGCGTCTGGCGCGCCACCTCCTCGAGCGAGGCGTCCGGCGCCAGCGGCCGCTTGTTGCCGTGCAGACGCAGGATCTCCAGGCGCCCGTGCACGTCGGGCACGTCGATCACCACCTGGCGGTCGGAGCGTCCGGGGCGCAGCAGCGCCGGGTCGAGGATGTCGGGCCGGTTGGTCGCGCCCATCACCACGAGGCCGCCGTCGCCGGCGAAGC
>JBKQOO010000164.1:0-12501 GCA_052145475.1 Solirubrobacteraceae bacterium | reverse complement strand
ACGTCGCGGACGCCCGCCGGCACAGCTCGTCAGGCGGTGGCGGTGCGGTCCGGCTTGACTGCGCCGTAGCGCTGCCAATGACGCTCTGGGATCGCGTCGGGGTCCTTGTACCAGTACCACGTGCATGGATCTTTGGAGTAATCCTCAGGCGGATCGGAGGGGTAGAGCGGATACCCCGACCACTGGATTGGCAGCGACTCGTTCATGAAGCTGCAGTGGGTGCAGTAGAGCGGGAACCCCTTCCGGCCGAAAGACCAGTCATGCGCCTCGCGGGTACCGCCGCCATCGGGCAGGCCCTCGTAGGCTCCGTTGCGCACGAGCCGCTGGCCCGAGCCGCAGGGGTTCATCGTGAAGGTCACCCTCTCCTCGTCCTCGCTGATGGTGAAGCTGCCCGGGTTGGGGCCCACCCCGGAGCACGAGTGGGCTCGCCATGTCGCCGCCAGCAGGCCGACCAGCTCGCGCCGGTCGAGCGCCACGATCGCGTCGTGGTGCTGGCGCCACCCGCGCCCCATGCTCTCGGTCCACGCTTCCGCGACGCCGTCGTCGCCGAGCCGCTGCTGGATGAACGAGACGAGGTCCAGGACGCCGCCGGCCATCAGGTCGTGCAGCATCTGCCACTCATGCTTCATCTCGGCGCACAGACGCCTCGCCTGCGGCAGATCGCCGGCGTCGATCGCCTCGATCGCGCGATCCATGGTCGGCCGCGAGAGCTCTGCGAGCTCCTCCTGTGAGAACCAGCGGTCTGTCATCGTGTCCTCCTTCGATGATCGTCGAGGCCCAATTGTGACCGAGCGACGCAGGGCGCTGGTGACGGGTGCCGCGCGCGGCATCGGCGCCGCGGTCGCGGAGCGCCTCACCGTCGACGGCTTCGAGGTGCTCACGCTCGATCTGCGCGCGGGCTGCGACCTGACGCTCGACGTCGCCAGCGACGAGTTTCCGCCGCTGGAAGTGGATGTGTGCGTGGCCAACGCGGGCGTCACGACGACGATCGCGCCGGCGCATCGGATGTCCGCGGAACAGTGGCAGCGCGACATCGACGTCAACCTCACGGGCGCGTTTCGCACCGTGCAGGCGTGCCTCGGCGGGATGCGCGAGCGCGGCTACGGGCGGATCGTGGTCGTCTCGAGCGTCGCCGCGCTGGGAGGGCTGCCGGGGCAGGTGGCGTATGCCGCGTCGAAGGCCGGACAGCTGGGGATGGTCCGCACGCTCGCCAGCGAGAACGCATCGCGCGGGATCACCGTCAACGCGGTCCTTCCCGGCCTGGTCGCCACCGAGCAGGTGCTCGCCATGCCGGACGAGGTGCGCGAGCGGGCGCTGGGCGTATTGCCGACGGGGCGAGCGGTCGAGCCCGCGGAGATCGCCGCGGCGATCGCGTTCCTGGCGGGCGATTAGGCCGCGCAGATCAGCGGACAGGCGATCGCGATCGACGGCGCCGCCTCGCTGACCCAGCTGTCGCTCGGCAGCGGGCGCCGATAGCCCGAGCTCCCGCGGGCGAACGCCCCGTCGCTGGGCGATGGCGCCGAACGAAGGTGTCGCGGCCGGGAGGGACCGCATCGAATCCTCGCGCGAGGGGTTGGAGGGTTGCAGAGCACCCGGGAGAAGACCATCCGCACGAGAAGGAGAAGGCACAGATGCGCTCAATCAAGCTGACCGCGGCAATCGCGGCCGCCGCCACATTGGTGCTGCTCGCTGCCACCGGCGCTTCGGCTCGCCCGCTGGGTCACAAACACGAAGGTGTGGCCAGCAAATGCCGTATCGACCTGTTCGCAGAACCGCACACCATCACGAGCGGCGAATCGGTGGAGGTCTTCGGCCAGCTCCGGTGCCCCCCCAAAGACGGCAGCACCGAAGGCCAGACCGTCACCGTCTACGGACGCTCGGTCGGCTCACCAGCCTTCAAAGTCCTCGGCACGCCGACCACCGCAGCGGGCGGCTTCTACTCGCTCGTCCAGTCGGACGTCACGACCGACAGCTCCTTCTACGCGAGCGCCCTCGGCGCCCGCAGCGGCACCAGGAACGTCCGGGTCGCGCCCGTGGTGACGCTCACAGGAGTCCCGGAAACAGTGCCGCTGTTCACGGGCTTCCGTAACCGCGCGACGTTCACAGGGGCCGTGAGCCCCGCCGACGCCGGCGCGGAGCTGGTGCTTCAGCGCGAGAACGCCACGAGCAGCGAAGAATGGAATGCGATCCAGCTCGGCACAGTCGGGGAAGGCGGTCTGTACTCGATCACGCACACCTTCGAGGCACCAGGTGACGCGAACATACGGATCGTCGTGCGCCCACACGGGAAGTTCAGCGTGCGCGGCATCTCCAACACGCTCTCCTACGGGATCTCCCAGAAGCAGAACCCCAACCTGACCATCCTCACGAGCTCCTACTCGGTCCGCTACGGCTCGCCGGTAACGCTCAGCGGGATCCTGGCTGCAGGCGCGGGCAAGACGGTGACGCTGCAGGCGCGCACGTTCGGCAAGGAATTCGCGCCGGTCACGACCACGACGACGACGAGCGGCGGCGATTACAGTTTCATCGTGACGCCGCTGCAGAACACCCGCTACCGGGTGACCGGCGGCGGGCTGAAGTCCGCGGTGCTGTTCGAGGGCGTGAAATACATCCTCACGGCCGGGGCGTCGGCAAAAACGGTCCAGGCCGGCCAGCCACTGAGGCTCGCGGGCACGGTCACGCCGGGCACCGTCGGGAAGCTCGTCTACCTCGAGCGCGAAAACAGCTCCGGCGGTGGGTTCCACGTCGTCGACGGTGGCACGGTGGAACCGGGCGGGACGTACTCGATAACCGACTACGTCTTCGGATCCGGGAAAGCGGTCTTCCGGGTGAAGATCCCGGGCGATCCCGATAACCAGCAGGCGTCCAGCGAAACGTTCCCGGTCGAAGTCACTCCCGCCCCGTCGGGCTCGCTGAAGCCGGCGGCGCAGCCCAAAGTGCCCAGCGAAGGCACGGTCTAGCTCCCGGGGGACGCCTCCATGGCGCTCCGTGGCCGTCCCCAGCAGGGGGCGGCCACGTGCGTCTCGGGGCCGGCGCATGCGCGCCGGGCACGCACCGCAACGCGCGGTCCGCTCAGGCGGCCACGGCGCGCGACTGCAGGTGCGCACCCACCTCGCGCTTGACCCGCTGCAGCGCATTGTCGACCGTCTTGGTGTCGCAGGACAGCCGGCTGCCAACCTGCTCGTAGGAGTAGCCGTCCAGGTAGAGCGACAGCACACGGCTCTCCAGCTCGGACAGCGCGGTCGACAGACACCCCACCAGCGAGCGCAGCTCCTCCGAGGAGATCACCTGGTTGACCGGGTCGTGCACGGTCGGGCCGGGCAGCATCTGGTCGAGGGTCGGCACGTCTTCGCCTGAGCCGGCGGGGGTCGAGGAGAAGGACACGTACTGGTTCAGCGGCGTGTGCTTGTTGCGGGTCGCCGTCTTGACCGCGGTGATGATCTGACGCGTGATGCAGAGCTCGGCGAAGTTACGGAAGCTCGACTCGCGATCGGTGCGGAAGTCGCGGATCGCCTTGTAGAGGCCGACCAGGCCCTCCTGGATCAGGTCGTCGGCGTCACCGCCGGCCAGGAAGTACGAGGAGGCCTTGAGGCGCACGAAGCCGTGGTAGCGGCGTACGAGACGGTCGTAGGCGTTGCGGTCGCCCTGCTTGGCCAGGGCGATCAGGAACACGTCCTCGACCTTTGGTTCAGAGTTAGGGTTATGGGAGATACGGGCCACGAGCAGTCCATCCTTTCTTGGGTCCGCCTCCCTGGCGGTCCCGGGTGTTTGCTCAGTGGCGCACTCCTCCCCTGGCGCCAAAGCTATTCGATTCCCAAGGTTTCTAAACCTTAGGTTCAGCGTTATGGGCGGCAGCCTTGCACAGTTATGAAGCGCTGTCAACCCTGCTTTGCAAGATCTCGTACAGCAGCGCCGAGGCCGCCGCGGCGACGCCGAGCGAGTCGACCCGGCCCAGCAACGGCAACGCGATCAACTCGTCGCATGCAGCGGCGACACGGGGGCGCAGCCCCCGCCCCTCACTGCCCAGCACGAGCACGACGCCGGAGCCGCCGTAGTCGGGGCGGTCATAGGGCACGGGCCGGCGCCCGTCCTGCTCGCCGGCGCTGGCTCCGTAGCTCCAGCAGCCCGCCCGGCGGGCTTCGGCGAGGAAGTCGGCGATGTTGCGCACACGCGCCACCGGCAGGTGCTCGACGGCGCCGGCGGAGGCCTTGCAGACGGCCGGTGTGACCTCGGCGGCGCGGCGCTCGGGGATGATCACGCCGGCCGCGCCGGCGCACTCGGCCGTGCGGGCGATCGAGCCGAGGTTCTGGGGGTCCTGGACCTGATCGAGAGCCACCAGCAGTGGGTCTGCCGGCGCGAGCAGCTGAGCGGCGTCAGCATAGGGGTAGGGCCCCGCCTCGGCGCAGATCCCCTGGTGGGCGGCCGATCCGCAGCGTGCCTCGATCTCGGCCGCGCTCGCGGCGCGCACGGGGACTCCCTCGAGCCAGGGTTCGCGAGCCGCGCCGCCGCTCGCCCAGATCTCCGCGACGGCGGAGGCCCGGCGCCCGCGCAGCGCCTCCCTGACGGGATTGCGCCCGTACAGGATCACAACGGCAGCAGCTCGAAGCCGTCCGCCCCGTCGCGAACCTCCCAGCCGAGTGCGGCGATCCGCCCGCGCAGCTCGTCGGCTGCGGCGAAGTCGCGCTCGGCGCGGGCCAGCTCGCGCTGCTCGGCCAGCTCGCGCACCGCCGTCGGCGCCTGCTCGTCGGCGGCCAGCAGGCTCTCCAGGCCCAGCACGGCCAGCATCTCGCGCAGCTGGGCGTCGCCGACCGGCGCGGGGAGCCCGCCGGCGGCGCGGATCCACTCGTTGAGAGCGGCCAGCGCCTCGGGCGTGTTGAAGTCGCGGGCCAGGGCGTCGAAGAAGGCATCACGCAGAGGATCCAGCTGTGCCGGCGAGGGCTCGCCGGCCGCCAGCCTGCGCCCGGCCTCGCGGATGCGCTCGACGTTGGCCCGCGCCTGGGCCAGCGCGGCCTCCGAGAAGGCCAGCGGCTGGCGGTAGTGGCCGGAGATCAGGTACATCACCACGGCCTGCGGCCCGTACTGCTCGAGAACTTCCGCCAGCAGCGCGATGTTGCCCACCGACTTGGCCATCTTCTCGCCGGTGAACTGGATCATGCCGTTGTGCATCCAGATCCGGGCCAGCTCGGCACCGCGTGCCGCGCGCGTCTGGGAGGCCTCGTTCTCGTGGTGGGGGAAGACCAGGTCCGAGCCGCCGCCGTGGATGTCGAAGCCCACCCCCAGGAGCTGCTCTGCCATCGCCGAGCACTCGATGTGCCAGCCCGGCCGTCCTTCGCCCCAGGGCGCCGGCCACGAGCTGTCCTCGTCCTGCTTGCGGGCCTTCCACAGGGCGAAGTCGAGCGGATCCTCCTTGCGCTGGGCGCCCTCCAGGCCCTCGCCCTGGTCCATGTGCTCGAGGCTGCGGTGAGACAGGCGCCCGTAGTCCGGGTCGGAGCGGACCCGGAAGTACACGTCGCCGTCGACAGCGTAGGCATGGCCGCCGTCGATCAGCGTCTGGATGTAGTCGACGATCGGGCCGATCGTCTCGGAGGCCAGGGGCTCGTGGTCGGGGCGCCCCAGCCCGAGCGCGTCGGTGTCGCTGCGGTACTGGGCCGTCATGCGCGCCGCCAGTTCCTCGCTTCCCACCTCCAGCGCGCGGGCGGCGTCGTAGATCTTGTCGTTGACGTCGGTCACGTTGACGACCAAGCTCACCTCGTAGCCCTCGTGACGCAGGAACCGCGCCAGCAGGCCGAAGACGACGAACGGCCTGGCGTTGCCGATGTGGATGCGGCTGTAGACGGTCGGCCCGCAGGCGTAGATGCCGACGCGCCCGGCCTCGCGGGGACGCAGCGGCACGGGACCGCCGCTGAGGGTGTTGTGCAGCTCGATCTCGCGCATGGCCGGGCAACCCTAGCGGCTGGGCGCAGCTCCGTCGGGTCGCAGGGAGAGGGCTCCGGCCGGCTCGAGGACCGCTCAGGCGGGATCGCTCAGGCAGGCGACGGCGAGCGCGGCGGCGCCCTCGCCGCGTCCCACGAAGCCCATCCGCTCGCCCGTGCTGGCCTTCACGTTCACCCTGCCCGGATCCAGGCCCAGGGCCTCGGCCAGCCGCCGGCGGATCGCCTCGCGGTGTGGGGCCAGCTTGGGCGCCTCGAGGATCACGGTGCAGTCGACGTTCTCGACCTGCTGGCCCCGCTGGGCGACCATCGCCACGACGGCGCGCAGCAGCTCGATCGAGTCGGCGTCCCGCCAGCGCTCGTCGGTGTCGGGGAAGTGCTCGCCGATGTCGCCCATCCCGGCCCCCCCGAGCAGCGCGTCGATCACGGCGTGGGTCAGCACGTCGGAGTCGGAGTGCCCGTCCAGGCCGAGCTCGCCCGGGATCTCGACGCCGCCCAGGAGGAGCCGGCGCCCCGGAACCAGGCGGTGCGAGTCGTAGCCGAGGCCGACCCGGGTCATCCGGTCTGCTCCCGCGCTGCGGCTCCGATCGGCTCGAGCCGCCGGGAGCGGTGCTCGAACACGCAGATCTCGCCGACGCCCAGCTCGTCCAGCAGCTCGAGCGCCTGCTCGTAGCCCGCGCCCACGTCCTGCGGGCGATGGGCGTCGCTGGAGAGGCACAACGGCACGCCGGCTTCCAGGCACATCTCCAGGAAGGCCGGCGAGGGGTAGATCTCGCCGACCGGCTTGCGCAGGCCGGCCGTCGAGATCTCGACGGCGACACCGCCTTCCGCGAGCCCTTCGACGGCCGGCTCGTAGTAGCGGCGCAGGTCGCCCGGGGGCACGCGCTCGGGGCGGGCGGGACCCCAGATCTTGACGAGATCGGGATGGGCGACGACGTCGAACAGTCCGCTGCGGGCGCTCTCCGCGACCGTCGCAAAGTACCGCCGCCAGATCTGCTCGGCGCTGCGAGACGGGTCGTTGGGGTTCCACACGCCGAAGTCGTCCATGTCGACGGCGCCCTCGCGGATGAAGTGCACCGAGCCGACCACGTAGTCGAAGTCGCGGGCCTGAAGCAGGTTCGCGATGCGGTCCTCGGCACCCGGCACGAAGTCCGCCTCGATGCCCAGCCTCAGGTCGGTCTGCTCGCGCACGAAGGCGCAGTACTCGTCGAGGTCGTCGTGGGCGTAGCGTTCCCAGAAGGGATGGCGCCAGACCTCGAGGGCCTGGCGGAAGCGGTAGACGTGCTCGGAGACGCCCAGCTCCTCGATTCCCTGCTCCGCGGCCGCCTCCCGGTAGCGCTCGGCGTTGGCAGCGGTGAAGTACTCGGCGGGGCTCGCATCGGCGCTGTCGGGGCGCAGGTGCAGGTGGTAGTCGGTCAGCATCGGCTCGGGCGATTCAAGCAGGATTCAGGCGTCCTGCCCGCGGCGCTCGGCGATCAGCAGGGCCGCCAGGCGAAGGTCGACCGGCGTCGTGACCTTGAGGTTCTCGGGGCCGGCCGGTACGACGATCACCTTCCCGCCCGCACGCTCCACCAACGAGGCGTCGTCGGTCGCGCCGGCCAGCTGGTCCGCGGCCACGTCCAGCGCCCGTTCGAGGGCGCCGCGACGGAACACCTGGGGTGTCTGGACCGACCACAGCTCGTTGCGGTCCAGCGTCTCGGTGACGGCGTGGCCGCGGTCGGCCCGCTTGACCGTGTCGGTCACCGGCGCGGCGGCGATCGCCGCCTGGGCGTCCGGATCGGCCTCGAGCGCCGCCAGCACGGCCTCGGCCAGGGCGGGCGTGACCAGCGGCCGGGCGGCATCGTGGACCAGCACGACCTCGTCACGCTGCGCCGCCTGCAGGGCGCGCCTGACCGAGTCGGAGCGGACGTGGCCGCCGGTCACGGCCGTGACGCCGGCCGGCGCATCGGCACCGTCTGGCAGAGCGACCACGATCTGCTCGATCCCGCGCGCGGCCCGCAGCGCCGCGATGCTCCAGTCGAGCAGAGGGCGCCCTGCCAGTTCCACCAGCGCCTTGGGCCGGTCGGCCCCGAGGCGCTGACCGCTGCCTGCTGCGACGATCAGCGCGACTGCCATCGGCAGGTCGGCTGTCGCGCACGCGGCACTCCGGCTATCGGTCCGGCGCAGCCGCGTGCGCGAGAGCCTCGCTCTACTTGGCTCCGGCGACAGCCAGCTGCTGGTTGGCCGAGTCGGCGAGCAGCTCGTCGAGGTAGCTCTCGGCCTCTTCCTCGTCCTTGTCCAGCGCATACATCAGCTCGGAGGCGAGGATCTTCTTGGTGCGAGTGAACATCTGCTTCTCGCCGGTCGAGAGACCCTTCTCGCTCTCGCGCAGGGAGAGGTTGCGGACGACCTCGGCCAGCTCGTAGATGTCGCCCGTCTTGATCTTGTCCCGGTTGTGCTTGAACCGGCGGTTCCAGTTCTTGGGCATCTCGGAGACTTCGTCGCGGAGCACGTCCAGGACCTTCTTCACGGTCTCCTCGTCGATCACGCGGCGCAGGCCTGCCAGCGCGGCGTTCTCGGTCGGGACCCTGACCGTCATGTCGTTGTGGAGGATCTTGATGGTGAGGTACTCGCGACGCTCGCCGAGGATCTCCATCTCCTCCTTCTTGAGGACCTTTCCCGCGCCGTGATGGGGGTACACGACGTGGTCACCCAGCTCGAACTCGATGTACTCGACCTCACGGGTGACCTCGAGGTCCTCGGTCAGCGTTGCTTCTTCAGATACTTGTGCCGGAATGGTGTCCTCCTTCGTTTTCGGTCGGCCCTCCGGGCCGGCCCTTGTCAAGTCTGTAGGTAGCGATCCACGAGGTTCAGCTCCTGCAGCCTGCGCAGGCCCTCGCGGATGTCCTTGGCGCGGATCTCTCCGACGCCCTCGACCGCCTCGAGCTCGGCGTCCGTGGAGCCCAGCAGCTCGTCGAGCCCGCCGAACTCCGCCACGATCTGGCTCACGACCAGCTTGGGCAGGCGGGGGATCCGCCCCAGCACGCGGTAGCCGCGCGGCGAGACGGGGTAATCGAGCGTGTTCAGCTTGCGGTCGTACCCCAGCAGCTCGGCCAGCCTGCCGAAGTCGAGCAGGTCCTGGTGGGAGAGCCTGCCGATCCCCTCGAGCGCCGCGGCGAAGGCCTCGTCGGAGTAGTCGGAGAGGTAGTCGCGAACCAGCGCTGCCTTCTCGGCCGCCGCGCCGACCATCGTCTCCTCGAGCTGCATCTCGATCAGGCGCCCCTCGCTGCCCAGCTCGACGATGTAGCGCTCGATCTCGACGGCCATGCGGGTCACCAGCTCCGAGCGCTGCAGCACCGTGAGCACGTCATGCAGCGTGGTGCCGCCCTCGAACTCCAGCGCGGTCAGTCGCGTCGAGACCTGGTCGAGGCGGGTCCTGAACTTCTCCAGCGTCGCCAGCGCCTGGTTGGCCTTGGCCAGTACGACCGGGATGTCCTCCAGGATGTACTTGACCCCGTCGACGTACACCGAGACGACCTCGCGCCGCTCCGACACGGCGATCACCAGCGCGTCGGTCTGCTTGGAGACGCGCTCGGCTGTGCGGTGCCTGGTGCCGGTCTCGTGCGAGAGGATCGTCGGATCGGGCATCAGCTGCACGTTCGCCATCGAGATCCGTGTCGCGTTGGCGTTGAGGATGATCGCCCCGTCCATCTTGGCCACCTGATAGAGGAAGGCCGGGGTGTAGTCGATGTCGAGCTTGATGCCGCCCGAGTTCAGGAAGCTGAGCTCCTCCGGCTCGCCGATCACGATCAGACCGCCGGTACGGGCATGCAGGATGCTGTCGATGCCCTCCCTCAGCGCGGTCCCGGGCGCGATCATCTCCAACGCCCTCATCAGTCCCGGATCCGGTCCTACTGCCTCGTCTACATCTTCACCGGATCTTGGAGCCACGATCCCTGATTCTAGGGCATTTAGCGATTCCTTAGCGGGCCGTTGACGTTCCCTGAAGTGCTAGGAAGCGCCGATCGGGGCTGCCGTGGGGGCGCTCCGAGACCCTCTCGCCCCTCGCGTGCGCTGCGCGGCCGAGGCTCGGGGCAGGGCCAGCGCCAGCGCCTCCCGCAGCGTCGCTGCCGGGCGCGAGCCGATGCCGCTGTCGGGCGGCGCGATCAGCTCGTGCAGGCCGTGGCGCGCCGCCTCCTGCAGACGCCGCTCGGGATGCCCCACCCAGCGCAGCTCGCCCGTCAGGCCGAGCTCGCCGAAGCACGCCTGGGGAGCCGGCCGGCCGGTGCCGGGCGGGCCACTTCCCTCGATCCTCACGCCGCGGCTCGCCCCCGCCACCGCCAGCGCGACCGCCAGGTCGCAGCCGGGCTCCTCGACCCTGACGCCGCCGACCACGTTGACGAACACGTCGGCCCGTCCCGTCCCGATCCCGCCGTGGCGTCCCAGGATCGCGAGCACCAGCGCGAGGCGGTTGCGGTCGATCCCCGAGACGACACGGCGCGGCTGCTCGAGCTCTGAAGGGGCGACCAGCGCCTGGACCTCGACCAGCAGCGGCCGCGAGCCCTCCATCGTGGCCAGCACGACGCTGCCCGGCGCACGGGTCGCCTCGGCGACGAACCGGGCCGAGGCGTCGAGCACCTCGACCAGGCCGCCCTGGCGCATCTCGAAGAGGCCCGCCTCGTTGGTCGAGCCGAAACGGTTCTTCAGGGCTCGCAGCTCGCGGTAGGGGCGCTCCCGCTCTCCCTCGAACTGCAGCACGCAGTCGACCAGGTGCTCCAGCACGCGCGGCCCGGCCAGCGCGCCGTCCTTCGTGACGTGCCCGACCAGGATCACCGCGGTGCCCTGCTCCTTGGCGAGCTCCATGATCCGGGCGGCCACCTCGCGCACCTGGCCGACCGAGCCCGGAGCGCCGGACAGCTCGCCCGAGCGCAGCGTCTGCACCGAGTCGATCACGCACGCGCCGGGGCGCTC
Organism: Solirubrobacteraceae bacterium; assembly: GCA_052145475.1. GTDB lineage: Bacteria > Actinomycetota > Thermoleophilia > Solirubrobacterales > Solirubrobacteraceae > Palsa-744. Next base: position 1,621 of record JBKQOO010000164.1, on the reverse strand, counting down.
GGCCGCCAGCGCCGCCAGCACCGCGTCGAGGTCCGTCTCGGCCAGGACCGGCACCTCCAGGGCCCGTCCCGTCCCGTCCTCGCCGGACAGGCGCTCGGCCCGCAGGCGAACCTGCTCCGCGGACTCCTCGCCGCTCACATAGAGGGTGTTGTGCCCGGACCCGGCCAGATGGCCCAGGACCATGTTGGTCAGCGTCGACTTGCCGATCCCGGGAGAGCCTCCCAGCAGCGTCAGCGACCCCGGTACCAGCCCGCCGCCGAGCACGCGGTCCAGCTCGCCGATGCCGGTCGACATCCGCGTCACCGGCGCCGCGCCGACGTCGCGCAGGCGTCGTGGAGCGCTCCGCTCACCCGCGGGAGCAGGCGTTCGCCGCGCTGCGGCGCCCTTGGCCTGGGCCGGTGGGATTCGCTCCTCGACCAGCGTGTTCCACGCCTCGCAGCCCGGGCACTGACCGTGCCACTGCGCCGACTGCAGCCCGCACTCCGAGCAGACATGAACGGTGGTCCGGGCCATACGGCCAGACTACGGGCCGCCGGGGACGGCTCGGCCAGCCGCTTGTCGGAGCCGCGCGCCGAGGGCGGCGCTGCGGCGGCTACTGCTCGCCGGGCTGCTCGTCGACCGACCCGCGATCGCCCTCGACGATCTCCTCGGCCCCGGAGCTTTCCGCGCCGACGCCGACGGGCGTCTTCTGCTTCTTCGGGTTGACGATCGACAGTTTGACCTCGCCCTCGGTGTCCGCATCGGGGTCGACCACGACGGTCGCTCCGGGCGTGAGCTGCTCGCGCAGCACGAAGTCGGCCAGCGGGTCCTCGATGTAGCGCTGGATCGCGCGGCGCAGCGGGCGCGCCCCCATCGCCGGATCCCAGCCCTTTTCGACCAGCAGGTCCTTGGCCGGCTCGGTCAGCTCGAGCTGCAGCTCGCGCTCCGCCATCGACTCGCGGATCCGCAGCAGGAGCAGCTCGACGATCTGCTTGATCTCCTCCTTCTGCAGCTTGTGGAAGACGATCACGTCGTCGATGCGGTTGAGGAACTCCGGGCGGAAGACTTTCTTCAGCTCACCCATGATGCGGTTCTTCATGTCCTCGTAGGTGATGCCCGTCTCGTCGTCCGACACCGCGAAGCCCAGCGGCGTGTTGCGAGCGATCTCGGCCGCACCGATGTTCGAGGTCATGATCACGATCGCGTGCCTGAAGTCGACCGTGCGCCCCTGGGCGTCGGTCAGCCGGCCGTCCTCGAGGATCTGCAGCAGGATGTTGAAGACGTCGGGGTGGGCCTTCTCGATCTCGTCGAGCAGCAGCACGCTGTAGGGCTTGCGCCGGACCGCCTCGGTCAGCTGTCCACCCTCGTCGTAGCCGATGTAGCCCGGGGGCGAGCCGACCAGCCGCGAGACGGCGTGCTTCTCCATGTACTCGGACATGTCGATCCGGATCAGCGCGTCGTCGTCGCCGAACAGGAACTCCGCCAGCGTCCTGGCCAGCTCGGTCTTGCCGACGCCCGAGGGGCCCAGGAAGATGAACGAGCCGGTCGGGCGCTTCGGGTCCTTCAGTCCGGCCCGAGAGCGCCTGATCGCCTTCGAGATCACCTCGATCGCGGGGTGCTGGCCGATCACGCGCTGTGTGAC